>CACXEU010000117.1 GCA_902766735.1 uncultured Lachnospiraceae bacterium | reverse complement strand
GATAAATCTGATTTTGTTGTGTTAATTACTAGAGGTTTTCACGTTTCTGTAATTCCTATAGTAATTGCACTTGTTGGATTACTATAGGTTTTCGCGTTTCTGTAATTCCTATAGTAAGTTCCTCAACAAACCGCGATTTGTCTTTCTGTAACTTTCTCTATAATATCACACTTTCCTCCCCAGCACTACAAACCGCCAGTCTTTTCCTTTACCATTATCACAGGTACTAAGCGCTAACAGCTGTTCCCCATATTTAGGCATCCTTCCTGCCACAACCGTGCTGCTCTCGACCACTTTTTGCGTATATGCATCGAAGTCAGCCTCATCCCTTGCCATTGTAAATCCCCAGTACTGAAACTCATTTGCATTAACACTCATCACCGCAAATATCTCATATTTGTATTTACGCTTTTTTGTTTCAAATTTGATTTTATCAGCTCCGGTTATGATACATTTATGATAACACGCTTTTACGAATTCTCCTAAAACTGACACAGATAAATTTAGGTATTTAAGTGGGGGGAGAGGGACAAATTGAGTGACATAATAACAATGACATTTGATGACATGATGGCACTAAATTACAGATGACATCATGTCATAAGAAAAGAGTCAAATCATTGACTTGACCCTTGTTCATTATTTTATCGATTCTATTCCAAGCTTATGTTCGAGCGTTCATCTCGACAATTGATTATTTCATTAGTTCGTCCAGTACTTCCCCAATATCTCCATCAATACATATGCTTCTCTTTTCTATTTCTCCGGGGCAGAATGCTTCACCATAGTTTAAACATGCATATATTGCATTTTCATTCGATAAGGTCATCTGCCAAAATGGATATTTTATTATAACCGGTGTATTAGCACCAACGCCCAACTCCAGATATAATACATGAAGTTTTTCATGTCTGCGTACAAAATCCGAGTACGCAGCAGAAGCCCTGTGCCATCCTTTATCTTCCACAAAACTGTTGTCTGCTCTCAGATTCATTGTCATAGAAGAACCATCATCCGGACATTTAGGAATCAATTCGGAAGGAATCTCCATCAACAACTTACCATCAGCCGGCACCTGGAATACTCCCTGCTCATCTCTTACAAAGCCTTGTGCCTCCATTGCCTTCATTACCCATTCTTCGTTATCATAGGTCTTTTGAAGATTAGGATTCACACTCTGAAATAATCCATAATCTCCCTGGGTATAGAACAGTCTTTTCTTATCAAAGCCGGCTCTCTGGAACTGGTGATCCACATTTGTTGTAACAACAAAATAATCCTTATCGGAAACCAGTTTAAGGAGCTCCCCATACACCGGCTTCGGAGCGTCAATATAACGATTAAAATAAATATGCCTTGCCCACCATGCCCAGCGTGCTTCTTCCTTTGGAAACGGATAGAATCCACCGGAGTACATATCCCTGATTCCATATTTTTTTGCAAAATCAAAGAAATATTTTTCAAATCGCTCCCCACTGTAAGTAAAACCTGCTGATGTTGATAATCCTGCACCGGCACCAATCACAATGGCATCTGCTTTTCTGATTTCTATTTTTAGTCTGCTTATCTGTTCTTCTTTGCTGCCCTTACCATAGGACATATTACTGCTAAAGTACTTCACTGCACTCATTCCTTTCTCTATGGTTTCCTGGTATCCGTTTGGCATATCATCATATAAGTTTTTCGTAAATGGTCTTATCTTCATCTTTGAAAACATTGAATATCACCCTTTCTACCTTACCCGGATTATCACTGAGCCATTTTGATACAGTCCTGACTGCAATCTCAGCCGCTTTCTTGTTAGGGAATCTAAACACTCCTGTTGAGATACAACAAAAGGCGACGCTTTTCAATCCATTTTCTGCACACATATCCAAAGTATTTTTATAGCAATCCTCCAAGTCTTTCTCCAATTTCGGAGTAAGTTTATACTGCACAATCGGTCCTACGATATGAATTACTTTCTTAGCCGGAAGATTGTATGCATCAGTGAGCATCGGAACAGAAGTTGGTTGTTCATAGTCCCTACCATATCGAATACGAAGCTCGTTCATCTGCCTGCTACACTCTTTTCTAAGCTGCACTCCTGCGAAAGTATGGATGCAATTGTCTATACAGGTATGCAGTGGAACAAAGCATCCAAGCATCTGTGAATTTGCGGCATTTACGATAGCATCCACCGAAAGTCTAGTAATGTCCCCTTGCCAAATTGATAGTCCATCTCTAATGATTGGAATATCAGAAAGGTTCACAATGCCCTTTTCTTTTGCACGCTCAGTAAGATATTCATCCTGTACTTTCATTACTTCAGAAGATAATTCCCTCGGCATGCGGATATTCATAAGCGAACGTAAAATTCGTCTTTTTTCTTCTATACTATTTGGAGTTTTTAAGTCTTTATATTTTATAGAATCTGCCTTGAATTCTTCTAAGAGATAATCAAGACGCTCTTCCTGTGTTATGTTCTTAGACATAGTTTTCATCTCCTAACTACTGCGCTGACAGGACAGGCAGTTTTGAAAAAGACCCTGAAGTTTACACTTCAGAGTC
>CACXEU010000116.1 GCA_902766735.1 uncultured Lachnospiraceae bacterium | reverse complement strand
TCTGGAGTAAATGGGGATTTTGACATAAAAAACCTCCTTAAGTAGATTTGGCTATTTACCTTGTCTACTTAAGGAGGATCATATCAAATGATGCGATTGCATCTTTCTTTGTTTTTCAATATACTATAACTATTATTGGTAAATCGATGGGAGAGAAGCAATGAAAAATAAAAAGATGTTTCGGGTCATGATGCTGGTCTGCATCATTGCCTGTGGGATTTCGTTTAGCATTACGCCGGTTTCGGCTGGAAAGAAAGTGTCTTTGACGAAAAAAACCACCGTGACCTATGCTGCAAAGAAGACCATCCCACTGAAGAACAATTCGAAAAAAGTTCAGTGGAAGGTTAAAAATAAGAAAATCGTAAAGATTGTGAAAAAATCGAAAAAGGGTGTGACTGTTAAGGGACTGAAAGGTGGAACGACAGTCATCACCGCAAAAATCGGAAAGAAAAAATATAACTGTAAGGTAAGGGTGAAGTATAAAAATGCCGTACAGAAAGCAGAAAGTTATCGATATAAAGTAGTACAGTTATTGGCACCTTTTGACGAATATTTTTATGTGCAGACTGACTACCCGGATGCCATGGAGATTCGTTTCCTAGATCCAAGCAGCCGGTACTATTCCAAAAATCAGAAGGGATATATGAAACCGGTAGCGGAACGTTACTATGATGTGAAATATGAGAACAAGAAATCCGGAAGGGTAAAGGGTGGTTATCTCTTTTCCGCATATAAGGAACATATTGATGGGGGAACCTTAAATCTTCAGGTGTATAATTCGAAGTCGAATTCCTTCCAAACCACGAAAATCAAGGTGTCCTGTCCGGCAGTAAAAAGTGCGGCACAGTATCTGGTTGACACCAGCACCACGTCGTCTATGGGATTTTTCGCAAAGATGGATGCCCTTCAGAAGAAATTGGAAAGTATCAGTATCTATCCGCGAAGATTGTTGGATAGTTCTAAGAAAAACAAGAATACACCATATCCGTTCCTTACCACATCACCGTATAAGGAACTGTACTTAAATACTTATTATCGGATGTACAATACTTCTTCCGATTACTTATTTGCCAGTGATTTATATCCTTTCGTATTGGATTCCTTGACTTTTCCAGGAATTTTAAAGGAGGCAGCAAAAATCATTGCACCGGGTTGCAATGTGAAGCAGGGAGAGAATCATTACGAAATTGATGTTACTTACAATGGAACGACAAGAACTTATGGTGGCGATGGAAATGGGAACAGTAATGCGATTTACACTTCTGATGTGAAAATAAATTATCTGTTCAATCGTTCTTCTTCAGATATTGTGGGAAAAGTCACCTTAGCGTCCCTAAAGAAAACCTTGGAAATTTATGGAAAAGCAGCAGATCAACATATTGCAGCTTATGAGTCCATTATGGAAGGAAACGCTTTAGAAAATAAGATTGGTTCCGGTGCATGGCTTCGTGTTGGCATAGAACCGTTCTACAGTGGTCAGCGACCAGATATTTGTTATACCTATATTTCGAAAGACAGCGTGTTAGGAGGAATCTACTATATTGAAGATGCCTGGGTTGACGGAAGATACATTAACATAAATAACCAGTTCTGCTTAGGCGAAAAGTTTTCAAATCGTCCAAACGCAGACATTATCGTAAAGAACCAAAAGTATACCACCATTCAAGGGTATGAAAGACAGGGAGATCTGTACTTTATGCATAATGAGAACGATGATCAATGGTATGCACTCTATAATTATCTGGGAGGGGATATTGAACTGCTTCAACCAGGTTTAAAGGTTCCGGCGGAGTTTCAAATGACACGAAGCCAGGTGGAAAGCATGCAGATAGATAAGAATCGGAATAGTAATCCAAGGAGTGGTTTCATTTTCGACGGAACCGTTGCTCCGGGAACAGTATTTAAGAATTAGAAAGAGGGAAAAAATGGGAATAAGATTAGCAGTGATTCCTACACTTTTATTAATCCTTTATATTTATAAGAAGGATGGATTGGAGCAGGAACCAAAAGACTTATTAGTGAAACTATTTGGGTTTGGCGCATTGACTGTAATCAGTGCCGTGATTTTGGAAGTGATTGGAACTATTATTGTGGGGATGGTCATCGAAACGGAAGGAATGTTGTTTACGCTCATTGATGCCTTTATTATTACTGCATGCTCAGAGGAGTTGGGGAAGTATGTGGTTCTAAAAAAAGTGACTTGGAATCATGAAGCTTTTAACTATATTTTTGATGGAGTCGTTTATGGAATGTTTGTGTCTCTGGGATTTGCAACGATTGAGAATATCCTATATGTGGCAGAGGGAGGAGTATTGATAGCGATTCTTCGCGCACTCACTTCCGTTCCGGGACATGCGATGTTTGGAATGTATATGGGAAAGCATTATGGACAGGCAAAAAAATATGCCAATCAGGATAATGAGGTTGAAAAGCAAAGAAGTCTCAGGAAGGCAGTACTGATTCCGATTTTGCTACATGGATTTTACGATTTCTGTGTCATGGTGGGAAATGCCTGGTTCCTGTTAGTGTTCCTGATTTTCGAGATTGTGTTTACGGTGGTATCCTTTAAAAAACTAAAGAAACTTTCTTCGGAAGATCATGCAATTTAATAGAGATGTTTAGAGAAAGAAAACCCTGCGATGTTATCACCGCAGGGTCTTTTTTATTTTAACTGTTTACAATATAATCCATGATTTCATCATATAACTGGTCGTCTACATAAAGGCTGGTATTCATATATCTGGTAACATTGATTGCACAATCATATTCGTGAATCAAGGAAGGGATGGACTGAACGAATCCGCCCCATCCGGAATTATATTCCATCAGTAAATGCTTCCAGTCAGTGTAAATACGAACTGATTCTTTAATATATTTTCCAACAGCTGTACCCAGAGTATCCTTCACATCCTGTGTTAAGATGATATTTCCGTCCGCGTCAGTAGAAGGAGCGGCACTTCCTGCTTTTACAGGAATGATGAATTTAGCTCTGAGAAGTGCCTTATACATATAGTTGTTATAAACTTTTCGGGCCTTCTCACTTTCAGGGTCAGTACTGTCTAATTGTCCTAATAACAGCAACCATTTTACCAGACCTGGATTTGATACCGGACGTTCTGCTTCAGGAATTTTAGATAAATCCGGCTTTGGAACCACGATTTCTGCTGGGAGAGTAGTTTCCGGCCAAAGAACCTGAACACCATCAGCACCATTTAAATAGAATGAGGTTCCAAGGAAATCAATGATGGCATCTTCATCATCTTCCTTACTGAAGCGAACAATCTCATAAAATGCGTCACTATAATTTTTTTCGAATAATTTTAAATATGCACGAGTGAAAACAAGAATAGTAGGATCCGTGCAATCCGGTTTGCCATTCTTCTCAATGATTTCAGAGAACATATATGGTTCTCCGGTAGAGCGGTCAATAACAGAATAGATTTCATTGGAATTTAAAATTCGTTCTGCTAAGAGTTTCTTCAATAAATCCTTTACCCTTTTTGCGGTTACATCCGTAGCAGGGTACTTTACGGTAATCAGGCGAATTACTTCCGCAAGATCCGTAATACTCATAATTTTTATTTCGCCTTCTGTGAAATTAAGTTTGTGAGTGTTAATGTAGTACTCTTCCAAGGCCTCCACATAAGAATTTCTAAGTTCTTCCTGGGTGGAATCATCTGTGAAAAATAAAGTTCCGGCTTTGATATTTGTATTTCCCGGATTGTTTACTCTTAAGGAAACAACACAATTGGAAGCTTTTGCAACCTGTTTCTGTTTTACCTCAATATCAATGATGGTAGCAACATAATCTTTTCGATCATCGTCGCCATAGTTTGCAATGTTTACAACCATTCCCGGTTTTACAGTACCGTCAACTTTTCCTTCAACTACGAGTTCATCTGCATTAAATGTTTTTGGAATCCCGGTTACACCCATGGAAAAAGAACCTGTTGCTGATCCATCTCCATTGCCACCACTTTTTCCAAACATTTGACGAAAAAAGCCTGCCATTTTTTTATTCTCCTTACTTAATTAAATTTTACCCTTCTAAGAGGGTAATGTTTTTTCCGTGCTAATACACATAGGCGATTTTATTATAGCATATCCGAGAAAAAAATGAAAAAAACTAAAATCAAAAAACTAAAAATAAAATTTGAACACTTAAGAAAAAATGTGGGAATCTCCTCCATAAGAGGAAATTCCCACATAAATTAAAGTTCTCTATGATCAATTACACGCTGTGTCTTCTTTTCACTTCTAGGAAGTGTATTAATCGGAACCACAGTAACCTTTGGAGTTACACCAATTCGTGATTTGAACTGCTCACGAATGATTTTTCCGGTTTCTTCGAAGTCTACACGGCCTTCCGCTTCCACGGTAAGAAGCATCACATCTTTGTTAATGGATTCGTCATGAGCAATGTTGATGCTATATTCACTTAAGACACCGTCCACGGTCTGCAGTAAATCTTCCACCTGGCTTGGGAACATATTGACCCCATGTACCTTAAACATATCATCGCTTCGACCACGGATGATATCAATACGAGGGAATTCGCTACCACAAGAACATTTTTCCGGAATGATTCTGGAAATGTCATGAGTACGGAAACGAATCAGTGGAGCACCTTCCTTCACTAAAGTCGTGATTACGATTTCTCCTTCTTCCCCATCTTCTACCGGTTCCCCGGTCTTAGGATTAATGATTTCGATATATAGATAATCATCCCAGTAATGGATTCCAGCTTCTTTCTGACAGTTCACACCAATGCCCGGTCCGTAAATTTCTGTTAATCCGTAAATATCATAAAGTTCAATGCCCAGCTCATTCTTAATATATTCACGTTTCTTTTCGCTCCAGCGTTCGGAACCGATAACACCCTTCTTCAATTTAATCTGATCTTTCAGTCCACGACGATTGATTTCTTCAGCCAAAAGAAGGGCATAAGAAGAAGTCGCCGTGAGTACAGTACTTTCCAAATCCAACATCATCTGAATCTGTTTGTCTGTGTTTCCAGGACCCATAGGAATTGCCATGGCACCCAGCTTTTCACAGCCTGCTTGAAATCCGATTCCGGCAGTCCAAAGTCCATATCCGGGAGTGATATGAATTCTGTCCTTGTTTGTAATACCGGCCATTTCATAACATCTGGCAAACATAGTAGCCCAATCATCTACGTCCTTTGCAGTGTAAGGAATGATAACCGGCTTTCCGGTTGTTCCTGAAGAAGAGTGAATTCGTACCACCTCTTCATCCGGTACTGCCTGAATTCCCAAAGGATAAGCATTTCTTAAATCATCCTTGCTGGAAAATGGAATCTTTAAGAAATCTTCTTCCGTCTTAATTTCAGTAATTCCTAAATCCCTGAACTTCTTTCCGTAGTAGCTGTCTGTCTGAATCAGTCGTTTCACCTGAGCATCTACTAACTGTAACTGTTTTTCGTTAAGCTTCATTTGTTTCTCCTATCTGCATTCCTGCTAAGAATGCTTTTTTATTTAACTCTATAAATTTCGGATTGATTCTTGTTTCGATTTCCTTTAACACACAATCCTTATTCAGTCCTAATCGATTGGTTCCCACGGCAACGCCTAAAATGGCAACATTGAAAAATTTGGAAGAACCGAATGGTTCGCATAATGTCTTGGCATCAACTACCAGGCAGGAACACTTTGTTTTCAGATATGCAATCATATCTGTTCCGTCGTATCCGGTATCCTGTAAGGATTCCGTGATTGGTTTCACCGGTTCGCTGTTTACAATGACAATTCCATCATTCTTCAGATAGGACAGATTTCTTACAGCTTCTGCCGGCTCAAAGGCAAGAATCATATCTGCCTTTCCTTTTGGAATCAATGGAGAAAAGGCAGTGTCACCCACACGGATGTGACTGGTTACAGAACCGCCACGCTGTGCCATTCCGATGGTCTCTGCGGAATGAACAGTTTCTCCGTCGCTCATGAAAGCAGAGGCAATCAATTTTGAGGCAAGGACAGTACCCTGACCACCAACGCCACAAACTAAAATATCCTTATTCATTGCATGCACCTCCAATCGCGCCTACCGGACAGATGTGGCTACATAATCCACAACCGGTACACAGGTTCTTATCAATGGTAACCTGACCGTCTACGGTAATTAACGCTGGACATCCGATTTCACGAATACATTTCTTACAGTTAATACATTTCTCGTTTACGGTCATCTTCTTATCTGATTTCACAATGGCGATACAAGGAGACTTAAAGATAATCGCCTTCACGCCTTTTTCTGCTGCACATTCCTTAACAACAGCAACCGCCTTTTCATGATCCAGTGGATCCACGGTTTCAATTTTTTTTACGCCCATGCCGGCAAGCACTTCCTGGATGCTCACCTTGTCCACTACATCACCCATCATGTTTCTTCCGGTTCCAGGATGTGGCTGATGACCGGTCATGGCAGTGGTAGAGTTATCCAATACACAAAGCACCATATCCGCTTCATTGTATAAGGCATTCACCACCCCGGTCATACCGGAAGCAAAGAAGGTGGAATCCCCTACAAATGCAAAACTAGTTCCTGTGGGATGAGTCCAATGGAATCCCTGAGCCATGGTAATGCCGGCACCCATACAAAGACAGGTATCCACCATATCCAATGGCATAGCGTTTCCTAAAGTATAACAGCCAATGTCACCGCAGAAGTAAGCTTCCTGTCCCTTCATCGCCTGCTTTACTGCATAGAAGGATGCACGGTGTGGACAACCGGCACAAAGAACCGGAGGTCTCATTGGAAGTTGTGGCATATCACTTAAATCAATGCCGGTAAA
The DNA here is from genome assembly GCA_902766735.1 of uncultured Lachnospiraceae bacterium. GTDB lineage: Bacteria > Bacillota > Clostridia > Lachnospirales > Lachnospiraceae > Eubacterium_G. The sequence goes on along the minus strand of CACXEU010000116.1, from coordinate 27,157 downwards.
GTTCTTATCCGTCCCTAAAAAGGCTGAAAGCACTTCCACAGCAGACTCGGAGGAATTTTCTCCACTCTGGGCCACATTGCCGGTATGCTTTCCGTAAACCTTCACATCCAGATGATGTTTACCTACCAGTTTTAATAATTCTTCTTCAATAAATGGATGAAGTTCTTCAAAACAGAGCACCTCATCAACACCTTCCAATGCCTTTAAGACAAAATCTTCCGGGAATGGAAATGGCGTAGAAATCTTTACCACTCTAACATCCGAAAAATCCTTCAGATATTCCATGGCATAGGAATAACTGATGCCGGAAGCAAACACTGCTTTCTTTCCGGTTCCTGATACCAGGTTATACTTATAGGTAGAGAAGTCCTTTCCAATTTCCGGATTTCTCTGTTCAATCATGGCATGATTGGCAAAAGAAAGACGAGGGAAAATCACCCACTTCTTAGAATCCTTCACAAACCCTTCGAACTTCTTTACCTGAACCTTTTCATCTACTTCAATGGAAGCGTAAGCATGACACACTCGGGTAGTTGGTCTGAAAAGTACCGGTGTCTTATATTTTTCAGAATATTCGAAAGCATCCTGAATCATTTCATAAGCTTCTTCCGGAGATGATGGATCAAAAACAGGAATCTTACAAAAACTTGCAAAGAGTCTGGTGTCCTGTTCGGTCTGGGATGAAATCGGACCCGGATCATCAGCAGATACGATGACCATTCCACCTTTCACTCCTACATATGCTAAAGACATCAGTGGATCGGAAGCCACATTCAGTCCAACCTGCTTCATTGTTACTAAAGTTCTTGCACCGGTGTATGCTGCAGAGGCAGCCACTTCCATTGCAGACTTTTCATTGATGGACCATTCCAAATGAATGTCCCCGTTATTATATTTCGCAAGAGTCTCAATAATTTCTGAGGATGGTGTACCAGGGTACCCCGCAACCACGTTGACTCCTGCAGCCATGGCACCAAGAGCAATGGCACCATTTCCCATGACATATTCTTTTTTCATGGCAAGCTCCTTTGTATCTGTTTTTTCGTAAATTCACACAAGTATAATTATAAATTTGTTGGGGGAGTGGGTCAATGATTTTTGCAATGGAATTTGAGTGGGTTTGACAGATTTTTTTTGGACAAGTATAATTCGAAATGTTTGCAAATGTATAAAAATACAGCAGGAACAAAAACATGAGGGGAGACAATCAACAAATGAAAAAGAAACTAAAAAATTTATTAAAACGAAGTGGAATATTTATTCTGATTGCAGCAGTTTTCTTAGCGAATGTTGAGACATCGGCGTTGGCAGAAATCTTAGAGAAGGATGTGATATACGGAAATAATTCCTATGATTCGATTGAAGAAGCTGTTCAGGAAGCAACAGAAAATGGCGATTTGAATCCTGTAATTAGAATTAAGTCACAAATGGAATTAAATAATAAAATAAATATTCCAAGTGGACGAAATTATACTATTTGCTCAAATGAAAGTAAACTAGTCAAGATAGTTATTAATGAAAACACAAAAAGAGATAATGTGTTTGAAGTTGAAAAAAATGCAAGTCTTAAATTTGATAATATAGAATTGTGTGGAAATTACATCGAAACACAAAAGGATGATGGAAGTAAACAATATGAAACGAAGTTTGGCTTTGAAAAGAGTGTATTTTATGCACAAGGTCAAATAATTTTTTCAAACTCATTAATTAAGGGGTTTTCAATTAAAAAAGAACTGTTCCTTGTTGATAATACAGGAATTGAATTATATGGAAATTCAAAAATTGTAAATACGTATTTAGACATTGACGCAATGATTGCAAAAGGAAAAGGAAAGTCAAGTTTTAAGGGGGGAAATATTTCAGATATTGATTCTGGGAGATTTGCTTTTCCTATAGCATTTAAGGCAGAAAATGTGAATGATACATTTACATTGGATGCTGTTGAATATAAGAATAATGCAGCTAGTTTAATTGCCGCATACAACGCAACAATTAAGGACTGTACAATTGTTGAAAATAGGAGTGTGTGGGATTTTATTTATGTATCTAACAAATTAAATATAAAGAATAGTACAATAAGCAATATTTCATCTCACTATCGTGGAATTGTATATACGAAAAATGCAGAGTTTGTTAATACTATTTTTGAAAAATTAGATTCTTCATATTATGATAAGTTAATTGTACTTGATGGGGGAAAATCGACTTTTTCAGGAGTTCAAATTAAAGATGTGAGCGCTGCTGAATATGGTTGTGTATTATTATCAAAAACAAAATTAAAGGTTCAGAGAATTGAGGATGATTCTTTGAATATTTATACTACAGAAAATGTATTTGAAAATAATAAAGGTGGTTCTGTTTTCCGAGTTGATTCTGCATCAAGTTTAGAGTTAAAAAGTGCCCAAATAATAAACAATTCTGCAAAAAGCGGCGGGGCAGTTTACAATGAGGGAACAACAAATATTTATGATGTTAGAATCAGTGAAAATGTAGTAACAGATAAGAATAAAAGTAATACCATAGAGGTTTCTGCAGGAAATGGAATTAATAACAAGGGAACAATTAACTTGTATGCAAGCGCAAATATTCAAGATCAGATTATGCTTGCGAAAGATACTGTTGTGACCGTTAAAGAAGATTTACTGTATTATAGTGAAACCAATAAGCTTGATATTGTAACACAAGAAACATTAGGAACTGAATTGAGAAAACTGGTTTCCTTTAAAACGGAACACAGTGAAGAGTCAGCATTTCAAGCAATTCAAAAGAAAATATTCAGGTTAAGTTCTGTAAAAGAGAGTAAAAACAGTAAAATATCTTTGAATGGAACAGACATTTGCTACAACTATGATACGATTTCAAGGGATTTATTATTTGTTAATGAAAAAGATAATCCTGTATCAGGAGTAATTTATAATGTAAGCAGAAAATATGGTGGAGAATGGAAGGACTTGGGATATACAAATCCTTCTAATGAAGAGGGACGGCTTACAATTAGTGGTTTATATGATGGTGAATATAAAATGAAATTAGTATCATTGCCATCAGAAGTGGATGAACCATCATTAGCAGGTATTAACTTAAGTAATTTTATTTTTAAGGTAGATACGGATTTAAATTCAATTACAACAGATGGTAAAGCCATTCAGAATAATTTGACTGTAAGGCTTCCGAAATATAATCCGGCACCAATAGCAACAATTACTGCATCAAAGGCTAATGTAAAAATAAATGAGGAGATTGAATTTGATGCATCAGCTTCAACAGATGATAAAGAGATTAAGAAATATCAGTGGAATTTTGGTGATGGAACAAAATCTAACGAAGAAAAAGTGAACCACAGCTTTTTGTCAGAAGGAAGCTATACAGTCAAGTTGACGGTATCAGATGGAAACAAAACAGATACACAATCTTTTCGCGTGGTGGTAAAAGGAACACTGGACCATCAATATAAATTAACAATTAACATTAAAAATACAAATAGTGGAGAAGTGATTCCAAATGCAGTCGTTGGAATTACGCAAATAAACAATGTTTCACCGGAAAAACCTGAAGAAAATGACCGGGGTAAAACGAAATATGTTTACACAGATGAAAATGGAAAAGTGTCTGTTTATGTTAATGAAAACCACAGGTATGAAGTGGTGGCTGGAAAAGATGGATACAATATGAAGGCCGTTCACACTAGTGTTGAAGAAAGCGCAAAAGAAATTGATGTATTTCTTAGTAACTTTGAAACAATTGTTAGTGATATTAAAGTTGATAGAATTTCAAAGCAAGAAGCTGAAAAACTGGGTGTAGATACTTCTGCACAGGAAAATCAGAATTTCTATAAGCACGAAACAGAAGTTGCATTTTCATATGATAGGGAGGACTCATAGGCTAAATATTATTCAATTACATTTATTACAGTCTTAAATGAACGTGGAGAACTTCTAGGTGATTTTACAGTTAATGGAAATGAAAATATAAGAATAGATAAATTAAAGCGTGGTTTTTATTTGGCAATGCAGACAGAAACAACATGGTTGGCAGAAATGTTCAATGTACAACTGATTGTTTTAAATAATTCTTCGAATGAAGAAATACAGGATTGCAAAGCCACCTTGACTGTTGATGGAAAAGTTGTCAGACAGAATGGGAAAAATGAATCGGGAATGGTTTTGGCATCGATGGAAGGAGCTGAACAAAATCCTACGATTGATTTAGGTACAATCGGCGTGAATAGTAGTGCGTCCTGTAACTGGATAGCAGTGGGAAAGTCAGAGGGATTATACTACTTTGGAGCAGATGTAACAGGTAATCAGGTCAGCGTAAAAGATTCTTCAATAAGTTCAAGAATCAATGAATCATTCTGCGCTATGACACCGGTGAGAGTAATGGGGGGAAGCGCATTACATCTGTATATTATGGGGAAGAGTTATACCACTTCTCCGGATTATGTTTTGGTTCAATATGCGTTAATCAATGTGAGTGACATTAATTTATATGATGTCCAATTTAAGGCCGGAAGGGGAACAACTTATAGTGTAGGTTCAAAAGATGATATTTTAGATAAAAACAATAACATTATTCAAAGCAAATTAACGGAAGAACGAATCTCGGTAAAAGATGGAGAGGTAAGAAGTGTCAAAGTGATGGGACCGGGAGATGCTATTATTGTTTCACAAAATGTCTATGTCGGGGGGCAGTATGCCGGTATGGAATTTTATGTTCAGAATGTTATCACCAAACAGCTGGCAGGAAATGCCGCATTAACAACTGCTTCTAAGTTTACATTTGTAGCATCTAGAAACGAAAAATCTGTTGAAGAAAACAAAAATGTTCATAAATCATCTTCGGCAGACCCGGTAAACATGCTTACAGGAGCATATACTTACGAGAGAAGTGATGCAACGATTAAGGGTGGAAAGGATTTTTCACTAACAAGAACTTATGGTTCATCCACAGGTACGGATGGACTATATGGTTATGGATGGAAAGATAATTATATGTATTTTCTGGAGGTGACGGAAACCGGAGATATGGTAATGAACTTCCCAAGTGGCGGAAGGGCTTATTTTACAAAACTTGAGGACGGCAGTTTTGCATCTGCTCCAGGCTCCGAATTGATGCTTGAGGTGACCAGAAAAAACAACAGTAAAGGAAATGTTGTAGTTGTTGAAGGAAGTGAAAATAAAGAGGGAATTCCGAAATATGTGGATTTGGACTTTACAGGTGCAACTGTTTCAACACTAGATGGAACTGTCTATACCTTTAATAATGATATGAAGGTTAGTAAAATGGTTGAACTTGATGGATATACAACTTCATATTCTTATAATGGAGATAAGAATGTATCAAAAGTATCTACAGTGACTGGAAGTGCATCCTTCGAATACAATAAGGACAAACACATTAGTAAGGTCACAATGTCCTCAGGTGAAGTGGTTAATTACTCTTATGATGATAATGGATATTTACATAAGGTTACCAACGCCGAAGGAGATTCCATGTTCTATACCTATGATGAAAATGGGTATATAACAAAAGTAACAGATTTTCTTGGAAATGAGAGTGTGACAAATGAATATGATGAGTATGGACGAGTAACAAAACAATATGTTCAAGGTGAAGGAACATTTAAATTTTCTTATGATGTTGAGAATAAAGAAAATAAATGTACAGGACCAAATGGATATGTGCATACAATCAAGTATGATAGCACTTATAGAATCATTGAAGATACAGAAAATGGCACAAAAAAATATAGCTATGATGACAATAGCTGGTTAACAGAAGAAAGTGATGCTGAGGGAAATAAGACGACTTATGATTATGACAGTTTCGGGAGAATTACTGAAATAAAATATCATGATGCTAATGCAAAGACGAATCATACAGAAAAGTTTACTTATAATTCAAAAGGAAAAATGATTGAAAATATAGGTAAAACCGGTGCAAAAACAAGCTTTTTCTATGATGAAAAAAATCGACTCAAATCACTAAAGGATAATAATGGAAGAGAATTAAATTATGCTTATGATTCTACGGGAAATGTTATCTGTGAGGTACATAGTGATGGAGGAATTAAATCTTATACCTATGATACTGCGGGAAGAAAAACTTCCGAGACAGATGAAAATAGAAATGTGACAGTATATGAATATGATAAGGCAGGAAGAACACTTTCGGTTACCGGCAGTGATGGAAGTCGTATAAGTTATACCTATTCATCTGCAGGAAAGCTGTTATCAGAAACGGACGCTGAAGGAAAAACAAAAAAATACAACGTAAATGCAAACGGCTATACAACTGCGGTAATATATCCAGACGGTTCCCGAGAAGAAACATACTATAATGAACAGAATAAATCTACGGTTAGTGTTAACAGGCTGGGAAAAGCATCATTCTACACGTATGATGAAGCAGGAAAGGTTAAAACGTTTAAAAATGAAAGTGGTCATACAACATCTTATGAATATGATGCGAATGGAAATGTGACATCGGTAAGTGATGCATCAGGACAACAGTGGACTTATCAATATGATAAAAATGGAAATGTGACACAGGTTACTAATCCTGTTAAGGGCGTTACAAAAGCGACTTATAATGCAGATGGAAAAGTATTAACACAAACCGATGAGAATGGTGCAACGAGTACATATACTTATGATGGTGTCGGAAATGTTCTGACTGTAACAGATGCATTAGGAAATAAGACCAGCTATAGTTACAATGAGGTAAACGACTTAACGGAAGTTAAAGAAGCCAATGGTGCTATTACGGACTATACGTATGACAAAATGCACAGAGTTATTGCAGAGACGGATCCCCTTGGTAATACGAAAAGTTATACATACGATTATAAGGGGCAACTCAAGAGTGAAACAGATGCGAAGGGAAGTACGACATCTTATGAATATGATAGTGCAGGACGGGTTATTCTGGTAAAAGATGCACAGGAAAACATTACGGAATATTCGTATGATAGTACAGGAAGACTTCTTTCAATTACTAAGCCTAATGGTGGAACAATCACGTATACATATAATGATGGTGATACACCTACATCCATGGTGGATGAAAGAGGTCATCGAACAGTATATTCCTATACGCCGACCGGATTACTGAAAAAAATCACGGACCGTGAGGGAAATACCACAACGTATTCACATAATAATCAAGGAAGCGTAAGCAAGATTACCTATCCGGATTCGTCATGGATTAAGTATGAATATGATGAACTGGAACGAGTGAAAAAATCAACAACCAGTGATGAAAGAGAGATAACTTATACATATGATGCACTAGGAAGATTACATACAGAGACTGATGCTCTGGGAAATAAAAAAACATATAGTTATGATGCAGTTGGGAATGTTACCGGCATTAAAGAAAGCGGTGGATACACAACCACCTATAGCTATGATGCAAAAGGACAACTTCTTTCAGAGAAAAGTACCAATAGTGGAACAACAAAATATGAGTATGATAAAAGAGGAAATATCACTCATGCAACAGATGCAAATGGAAACAAGACCACTTATTCTTATGACCAGGATTCACGAATCAAATCTGAAACAGACCCATTAGGTAATAGCAAGAGTTACACTTATGATGCTAATGGAAATGTCACGGAAATTAAGGATGAAGAAGGTCATATTACAAAAAATGAATATGATAAGCTATCCAGATTAATCAAGACAACAAATGCAGCAGGAGAGACTACAGAATATGAGTATGATTCCATGGGAAATGTTGTTAAAGAAATACGTGGGGATGGAAAAAGTAGGGAATACACCTATGATCTTTCAGGAAATCTGACCTCAGAGACCGATTATAGAGGGAAAAAGACAGCATATACCTATGATTGTGAAAATCATCTGAATTCTATAAGTCGAGGTGACTATAGAGAACAGTATCAGAGAGATTTATTAGGTAGAATTACAAAAAAATCTTATTCAGATGGTTCAGGGGAAGAGTACACTTATGATGTTCATGGAAATATTATATGTTATAAGGACAGAAATGGAAATGAAACCTCATATTCCTATGATGCAAATGACAATATGATTAAATCTGTGGATGCGGAGGGAGGAATTACAGAATACGGATACGATGCGAAAGGTCATGTAACCAGACAGACAGTATATCGTGATATCCCATATTCCGGAAAGATACAAAAAGAGAATACTTATTACATTTATAATAGTCTTGGAAAACCGGTTATGAAAACCGATGAAGTTGGAACAACGACATATGAATATGATCTGAATGGAAACCTTATTAAGGAAACGAACAGAAATAATAAGCAGGAAAAAACTTATGAGTATGATGCATTAAACAGACTGATTTCTAAAAATGAGGATGGAAAGAAAACGACATATGAATATAATAAAACCAGTGCAGTCACAGCTGTTGTTTCAAAAGATAATGATATCAGATATGTCAGGGATTCTTTAGACAGAATCACAGAAACAACACAGAATGGGAAAGTTACCACATACGAGTACAACGGTGTTGGACAGCAGTCAAAGGTGGTCTACCCGGATAATACAGAAAACAACAAGACTTTTAATGAAAATGGTGCATTAAAGAAATCCATTTCAGAGAGTGGAACAGTTGAATATGGATTTGATGATAATAATAATATTTCCTATAAAATTACGAAGAATAAAAATGCAGCGGGCGAGAATTCATTGGAAGAGCGGGAAGATTATACCTATGATGAAAATGGAAGAATGTTATCTTCTATTTATTCTAATGGAAAGAAATCAATCGTAACTGATGAATATCAATATGACTTTAATGGAAATATCACCAGCCATATTGAGCGAGATGTAAAAAGTGAAAAACAGGTGAGTCATACTTACACATATGATGGTTTGAACCGAATAAAGTCGGAAACGAAAGAAAAAGATAATCAGGTTTCATCTACAGAGTATCTGTATGATACCGCAGGAAATCTTGTTAGAGAATGTACAGATGGAAATCCGATACTGTATACATATAATAATGCAAACCAGTTAATTAAGAAGTTAAATAATACAGAATCATCCACATATTCCTATGATGGAAATGGAGCGTTATCGGCAGAAAGAGATGGTATTTCGGGAAGATTAAAAAAATCCTATGCAAATGATGCCAACGGGAAGATGATTCAGGTAACGAATTATCAGTATGAGATTTCCCCACGAATTGTAACAGAGACAACACAGACCACAGACAGGAAACTGGATGATAACGGATATGTAGTAGAGGAGGCGCATTCCCACGGAGGTTCCAAGACCGTTTCGGGAATGACTCTAATCACACCAAATCTTGGGAAGGGAGAAACGAAAAAGTATACGTACGATTATACCGGTGAAATTCCACAGCTTTTGGAAAATGATTCTTCGAAGGGAACAACGGTAGATTATGTTTATGGACATGGAAAAACCGGGGTTGTTGTCACAAATCCTAACGCAGATGATGGAGAGGATTCCACAGAAGGATTTAGAAGGTCTTATCATTTAAGTACAGATAAAAACGGAACTACAAAGTTTGCAACAAACCAAAAGGGTGAGGTCGTCGGAAAAACAACCTATGGGACATGGGCAGATGTGGAAAGTGTTGAAAAAATCAGAATCAGTGATACCATAGATGTAGATGTCACCAGTTCCTATACCGGTTATGTTTATGATGCGGAGCAGAATCTCTGGAGTGCAGGAGAACGAGTATACGATTCCCAAAATCGTCATTTCTTATCCTTGGATCCGGAGCCTGGAAATGTATATGAGAAGATGCGTGTCAACGCATATGTATATGCAGGAAATAATCCGGTAACCTATATGGATTACAACGGAAGATGGTACGGAGAAGAAGTAATTAAAAAGGCAGGTGACATAGCGACTGATGTCGTTGGCGCAGCTGTATGCGGCGGCCTAGGCGTGGTAGGCGCAGTAGGTGCATGGATTTATGATAACAGGGAGATGATTTCAGAAACCTACGATAAAGTCGATTGCATCTTGAAAAGTGAAGAAGGATTGAAGGCACAGGAAATCATACTGGGTGCCCTGGGACTGTCGGTAGCCATTCTGGTGACGGCAGGCACCGGAGGAGCCATTCTTCCTGTTCTTGCCGAAGTAGCGGGTGGTATTGCTTTAGGAGCCGCTATTGAAGCAGGAGCGCATACTTACGGGCAGGTTAAAAGTGGTAATGAGATAGATCTGAATGAGTTAGGGGAACATGCCCTGGATGGAGCTATTGACGGATTTGCGTTTTCCGGGCTGGGAGCTGCCGGAAAAGCGTTCGCTAGAATGGCAGGCTGGGTAAAGGTCGGTGAAGGTACTGCGAAGTATGCCAAGGGAGCGGATGCAGCCGCTGGAAGCGCAGATGATGTAGCGAGAATTGGTGGAAGTGGTAAAAGTATATCTTATACCGATTACGATAATATATATCAAAATAGTATACATAATCCAGGAAAAGACAAGGTAATGCTTGGAAAATATGATGGAGGTGGACCAACTAGTTATATAACAAAGGCGGGAGATGATTATACATATTTTGATTTAGGAGATAAGTGGGCTACTACACAAGGTAAATATGGATATTCAGACAAAGACATGTTTAAATTATTTAATGAACCATTTTTAGATGATGGAATAAATGAGGGGAAAATATTTAGATTTTCACATAATCCAATTGGAGATACGGGAGCCTTAGGTATGGAATATGAATACTTATTTAATAATGGTTACAGATGGAATGAAAAAATGATGGCTATGATACCACACTAGGAGGTCTTTATGAGTGTAGATGAATTATATAATTTAGTTGAAGAGTATTATGGGTATAAAATTAAAATGCGATATCTAAATCCGCAGAATAGTGAGGTGGGAGGAATATTGTATGACTCTTTTTTTCTAAAATGTGATTTGAATGATAGGTATGGTCGGTTTGGAGCAGGAATTTGTTTTGGAGAAAGAAAATATACTGTTACTGAATTTTTAGGAAAGAGATGTTCACTAAACAGTGATGAAGAGTCGATAAAAGAGAGCTTACAAATCATTGATGATTATTGTCGTCTTAGACTTCCGGATAAATTTCTAGATGAATATTATAAGGCATATGTGTTGGCTCAATATGATGATTGTGATTTATAGAATAAATTAGGATATTAATCAGAGAAGAATCTCTGGAGTGCAGGAGAACGAGTATACGATTCCCAAAATCGTCATTTCTTACAGAATAGTTCCTATTTGCTGTTGAGTCAGCTTTTGAAATTCGACTCCCAATATACAGGAGGCTATAAAGATGGGCAACCAGATACATTAACTATAGATAGAGGTGGTGCATCGTCTTGTAGAAAAGCATCATTAAAAGGAGTTGAAACCGTTCCTGAATTAGAGAGGGATGAATATTCACCAGCCATGTCTTCAGTAAATTGAAATTAAGGTGCTCATATTTTACATTAAGTCCTTCATTTTTCAGAAATATTGCGTCATTTTTTCCGAATTTCTATAATGGAAATAGCGCAAATTTGAGAGAAAAAGTGGAGGATTATTAAAGTGAAAAAGCTACTATCTATGATACTGGTAATGGCCATGGTAATTACCATGATTCCGGTAATGAGTGGGGAAGAAAAACAAGCGCAGGCAGCAACAGAGGGAATTAGCAACAATGGGCTTTACACCATTGTCAATGTGTACAACGGAAAGGCATTGACCCAGACGGACATGTCCACATTCTGGGCAAATGCAGTGGTATGGAATACCAATGCCATGAGTGACCTGGCGAGATGGACCTTGACAGAACGTGGAGAATATTATTCCATGACCAACTCCTATTCCGGAAAGAGCATGAAAATCTGTGGAATCACCACTGGAAGCAACTGTGATTTTAACGGATATGATAATTCCAATGACTATAAGTGGAAGTTAGTAAGAATCAACTCCGGAAATTATGCAGGATGTTACTACATTGTCTCATCTAGAAAGACTAGTGGCGGAGAAGAACTTTATGCAGAAGTAAAGCAGGCAGACAATGATTCTTCTGATGGAGCACAGGTGGCTCTTAATACTAAGAACGGCGAAAACACGAGACAGATTTGGAGAATCAACACAACAAACCGTACGGATACAGCCTTTACGGAAAGCATGGCAAACACAATGCTTTCTGCATTTAGAAATAAATACTTTAAGCATAACAATAATACAGGAAACAACAGCTTAGGTTGGGGATTTTGGAGTGTTGCAGAAGTGATGGAAGCAATGCTTGACGGATATGAATTGACAGGAAATCCTTCTTATAGAGAAATGTTTGAAGGAACCTGGAGAGACTTCATTGCCAGAAACAGTGAAAACTGGGCAGGCAATGCTTACAATGATGATATTACATGGGCAGCTCTTGCAGCTTGTCGAGCATATATGATGTTTGGCGATTCTAAATATTTGGAAATTGCCAAAAACAATTTTGATTTAATGTACAACAGAGCATCTACCTTTACGGTAAATGGAGTTCAGACCGGTGTTCTTCGTTGGTGTGAAGAAAATGGAAGAAACCATTCGTCCAATGGATGTATTAACGGACCGGCGATTGTCTGTGCATGCCATCTCGCCATTGCCACAGGGGACAATGGATACTGGGAAAAAGCAAAGAGAATTTATGAAGCACAAAGAAATTCGAACCTTTACGTAGCAGATGGAAATGATGCTGGATATGTAAGGGACTGTATCAATGAAGATGGTTCAGTAGCAAATGGTTGGTGTTCTACCTACAACCAGGGAACTTATCTTGGTGGGGCAGTAATGCTTTACAATCATTATGGAGATCAGAAGTACGCTACTGATGCGGACAATATTGTAAACTACACAATGAATCATTTGTGCTACAACCGCATCTTAAAAGAAGAAAACACAAACTCCGGAGATCTTTCCGGATTCCGAGGAATTCTTGTTCGTTATATGAGAATGTACATCTTAGAGCGTGACAAAAACGACTATCTGGATTTCTTTAAAAAGAATGCCATCATTGCATGGATGAATAGAAACTCAGCAGACATTCAGCAGTGTTCATGGCAGAGGAAAACTTCTGAAAATGCAGATTGGGATGAGTTCGCAGGATACAATGCAGTTTGTGTGGCAGCCAATATGCCAACCTATAAAGATAGCATTGACAGAAATGCATATAGTGTTATCGAAGCAGAAGATATGGATTATACCAGAGGATTGATTGCAGAAAATTCTTCAGGAACTTCCGGAGGCAGAAGCTTAGGTGGTGTTATGAATGGCTTCTATACCGGTTACTATAATGTGGACTTCGGAAATGTTGGAGCATCTTCTGTGAAATTTAAGTATTCTAGAATTAATGAATCTACTCCGGGAACTATTGAGTTTAAATTGGATTCCAAGGATGGCGAAACAATTGCTACAGCATCCATCGACAGCACCGGAGGATGGTCTAATTGGAAAGAACAGACAGTAAACACTACCCGTCGTGTAACAGGAAAGCATAAAGTTTACACCGTATTTAAGGCGTCTACAACTTATGTTTGTAACTTTGACTACTTCCAGTTTAATGAATATTCATTAGATGGATTTAGCACCATCAAAGCTGCGGCATATGATGACCATAGTGGTGTGGTAATTGATAAAGATGCAAACGGAAATCCAACCAATATTGGTGGTGTCATGAACGGAAACTGGATCATGTTTAAGTCAGCAGACTTCGGAAATCGTAGAGCGGTTTCATTGGAATTGAATTACGCCAGTGATTCCGGCTATGCACAGGGTAAGGTGGAAATTTATGTAGATAATATGAATGGAACACCGGTGGGCTCCATCGACTTACCAAACACAGGAAACAATTGGGGAGCGTATGGAATAAAGAAAGCAAACTTAACTACACCGATTACCGGAAAGCATGATATTTATCTGAAGTTTGTGACTACCGGAAATAAGGCTTACGTTTGTAACTTAAAGGAATTCACTTTCAGTACGGAAACTTATGTGGAACCAACTACTCAGGCTCCAACTACAACAGAAGAGCCAACCACAGTATATCAGGGACCAAAGCCGGAGCTTTCAGGTTACCAGATTAGCACCACATATGAAGGTACCAGAGTAATCGGAAAAATTGCAAATACATATAATGGAAAGAAAGCAGAAAAATATGGATTTATTTTCGGCTTGGCAGAAGTTAATGGTGCAGCTACAGGCATTTCTGCTTCTGATCTGAAATTAGGAAGCAGTAATACCTATGTGAAATCCTATGAAATCCAGTCTCTGGAAGACTTCACAAATACTGCTGGAAACGGAACAGAAAAGACTATTATGTGTACTATGAAGTTCGGGAAGAAAAACAGCGTAGCATATAATGCAAACTATATGGTATGTACTTATGTGGTTCTTTCTGACGGAACTGTTATTTATGGAGAGGCTTCAAACTATTCTATATACAAAATTGCAGACTATGTTTATCAGAATAAGTTGACGAGCAGACCAGATAGTCATGACTACTTGTATTACAACATCTTAAAGGTCGTAAATCCAAGTTACAAGGCAGTACCATTCCCAATGGAAAATACTTTGGTAAAATAAAATGATGAAATGTACGCCCTGCCGAAACGGCAGGGTGTTTTTTATGGTAGTTGATGTTGTTTTCGAGCGTTGTTGCAGGTTGTTTTGCGGAGGTGTACCCTATGAAATCAAAAAGTGGTGGATGTAGGGTACGCTCAAGAAGTGAGAAACTTGCAAGTGTACCCCGGAAAATGAGAATTATGAAAAAATAGGGTACGCTTAAGAAGTGGGAAACTTGCAAGTGTACCCCGGAAAATGAGAATTATGAAAAAATAGGGTACGCTTAAGAAGTGGGAAATTTGCAAGTGTACCCCGAAAAATGAGAATTATGAAAAAATAGGGTACGCTCAAGAAGTGGGAAACTTGCAAGTGTACCCCGGAAAATGAAAATTTTGGAAAAATAGGGTACGCTTAAGAAGTGGGAAACTTGCAAGTGTACCCCGAAAAATGAGAATTATGAAAAAATAGGGTACGTTTTCGGAAGGCGAAAGTTGCGAGTGTACCCCGGAAAATGAGAATTATGAAAAAATAGGGTACGCTCAAGAAGTGAGAAACTTGCAAGTGTACCCCGGAAAATGAAAATTTTGAAAAAATAGGGTACGCTTAAGAAGTGGGAAACTTGCAAGTGTACCCCAGAAAATGAAAAATCTCAAAAAACAGGGTACAGCAAATCAAAAATGAAGTTGTAAGTGTACCCCGGAAAATGAAAAATCTCAAAAAACAGGGTACAGCAAATCAAAAATGAAGTTGCAGGTGTACCCCGGAAAATGAGAATTTTGAAAAAATAGGGTACGCTTAAGAAGTGGGAAACTTGCAAGTGTACCCTGGAAAATGAAAAATCTCGAAAACACAGGGGATGACACGCTTCCAGCCCCTGCAAACTGTTTGGATTACCCTACGAAAATCTATAAAGTACCGCATAAAAGACCATTAATATAAAATAAAATTAAAAAATTTTGAAAAAAGAAATGTTTCGCCGCTATGGGCAATGAAACATTTTTCCTGTATAATAGGAAAGATGAAAAAATAAAAAACAAGCACCAAATAAAAAACTAACACTTTTTATTCGAAAGTGGATAGTGCTAAAATAGGTTTAACGTTAAACTAACTGTAGAAGCTAGTTTTCAGAGACCGGAGAAATAAAACGTTTACTATTAGATTGGGAGAATCTATAAAATTTATAAGGTAAGGAGAGAATGATGAGAAAGAAGCTATGGAGAAAAGGTGTGGCGACAGCGCTGGTTTTTGCGTTGGTTGCTAGTCAGTACGGGGACTTTGGTACGAAAAACACTGTAAGAGCGGGCGTAGCGGATGAGTTTGAAATTCCAGGGACGGTAAATCCACAGACAGACCCAACTAATGAAAATGCCAGGTATGGTGCAAAGATGCCATACATCCGGTATGATTCAGAAAACCCATATTCAAAAACACCAAGCAAAGACAAGGTTACGTTAGGTGGTGGAGCAACAACAGTGAAGTCAGACGATTGGGCGCGTTCGAATATTGCGACGCAGGCATCAAATCAGTCCTATGTAAAACTTCCAACGAATGGTTCTTATGTAGAATGGAATCTCGTAAAGCCTAAGAATTCAAAGGACTCAAATCAAAATCCAATCATTGGCGATGGTGTGACAATGCGTTTTACTATGCCGGATTCAGCAGATGGTATGGGAAAAAACGGCTCCCTTGATGTATATGTCAACGACACAAAAGTGAAAACTGTTAATTTAACATCATATTTCATGTATCAGTATTTCAGTAGTGGACATCCAAGCGATACAAATGATGGTGGAACACCATGTTTCGCATTTGATGAAGTACATTTCAAATTAAATCAACAGTTAAAAGAAGGCGACCGAATCAGAATTCAGAGCAGCGGTGCAGGAGGAATGGAATATGGCGTAGACTTCTTGGAAATCGAAACAGTTCCGGAGGCAATTGAGCAACCGGCAAATTCAGTAAATGTTACATCCTATGGTGCGATACCAAATGATGGACAGGATGACTACGATGCAATCTATAGAGCAACAGAATATGCAGACAGCCACAATATGGATGTTTATATTCCAGAGGGAACCTTCCATATTAATCAGATGTGGAGATTATATGGTTCCAATATGAAAATTACCGGTGCAGGAATGTGGTATACCAATATCCAGTTCACAAATTCTAACAGTGGTTCCGGTGGTGTTTCCTGTGGATGGGCAACCAGTGGAAGCAAAGACGGATATTGTAAGAACATTGAATTCTGTAATATGTACCTGAATTCAAATCTTCGTTCCAGATACAACCAGGAAGCTGTTTATAAATGCTTTATGGATGTACTTTCAGAAGGATCTGTAGTACATGATATCTGGGAAGACCATTTCGAATGTGGTTTCTGGTTAGCGGATTATAATGGAGAAATGAATTATTCCGACGGAATCAAAATTTATAATTCACGTATCAGAAACAACCTGGCTGATGGTGTAAACTTCTGTCAGGGAACCAGCAATGCTACCGTTTATAACTGTTCTATTCGAAATAACGGTGATGATGGATTGGCAATGTGGAATAACAATTATAAAAATGCAAAGGATGAATCAAACAATATCTTTGCTTTCAACACAATTGATTTCATTTGGAGAGCCGGGGCAATTGCCATTTATGGTGGAGACAATCACAAGATTTATAATAACTATATAAGAGATGTCTTCCTGTCTGCGGGAATTCACTTAAATACTACATTTGATGGTTATAAATTTAGTAACAATAATTATGGAATAAGCTTTGACAATAATGTTCTTGTTCGATGCGGGACAGCAGACGATTGCTGGCATGAAGATCTTGGAGCGGTTGACTTAAAAGACGATACAAAGAATATTACATTTAATAATACATACATTTACGATTCACCGGCAGAAGGAATCAGAGTGTTTGGAAATTCCCCACAAAATACCGTGTTTAATAATACATACATTTATGGTGCGGGTCTTTCAGGACAGACAATTAATTATTCATGCATTAATCATACCGGTGTGGCAATCAGACAGGGCTCAGACAGTACGGCTTACAATGGACTTCATATTGCAAACATTGCTGCAGATGGATACAAGGGAAGCGGTCAGGAAAACAGATATTGGCCATACTTTGCAGAAACCGGTGCAATTGGAAACTTAAGCGAAGCAGATATCAAGGATTCTGGTTTCACATATACTGTTCCGGATTATCCGGAAGCAGATCAGATTCTTCCACCAGACAATCCATGGGAAAAAATAGAGGGTGCAAACTTTAAGGTAACCGCTCTCTCCTGGGATTATAAGTCTGGACAGAACCGTCTGGAAACAGGGGATCCGATTACCTTTAGAGTGACAATTAAGAATACATCCAATGTGACTGTCACTCCGGATCAAAAATTAACAACCCGTGTTGTAGTGGATGATGGTGCAGCTTACGTCAATAATGATTATATGGGTGGTTTAAAACCGGGAGAATCTGTTACATTGACTATGAAGGGAACATGTACCATTGATACAGCAGGCGGACATACCTTCAGAGCAGAAGCAGATGTAAAAGATTACTTACATGAAACAGATGAAACTGACAATTCAAGAACAAAGAATGTTAATGTTTACGAAGGAGAACCAGTGATTACTCCGGTTTCCGGTGGAACTGATTTACAGGTATTAAAGATTACAACAGATAAGGAAACAATCAATGTAGGCGATAAGGTTCGTTTTAGCGCATTGATCGCAAATGCAGGAGACCAGAACATTCCTGCAGGCGAAAAGATTGGATTACAATTCCAGGTAGACAATCAGCCATATCCGGCTCCAATCACATGGTGTGATACATATAAGTCAGGATTACAGAGCAGAGCAATGGCAACCTTGACAGCCAATGGTGGCAATAGTGAAAACGATGGAACATGGGTCGCAACAGCCGGACATCATACAATTACGGCATGGATTGATGACACAGATGGATACAATGAAGTCAATGAAAACAATAATAAGTACACCATTGACTTAACCATTCCATATGGCGGTATCGTATATCATGATCCGGGAGACTACTCTGATGATATTGATCCAGATCCGGATCCTACTACGGCTGAACCAACTACAGCAGAGTTAACCACAAAGGAAGTAACGACGGAAGAACCTACCACAAAGAAAGAAGTAACTACAGAACAGCCAAATGACATTGTAGTAAGCAGTGATGTCAAAGTAGAAGGCTATCAGGTAAGTACAACTTTAGGTGGTGCAAGAACCATTGGTTCCGTGCCAAAGACATTAAACGGAAAACAGGTCGTAGGACATGGAATTGTATATGCATTGGCTGAAGTGAATGGGGCACAGACTGGTGTGACAGACAATGAAATAAAGGTTGGCGCAAACAATACCTACGTAAGAGACTATGATCTTTCCAACGAAGCAACATTGAAATTGAGCAACATGGATGTAAACAGAGATTACTTTGCAGTGACAATGCTCTTTGCAAATGGTGGTTCTAAGAGAGAATTTGAAGCAACCTATAAGACTAGAACTTATGTAAGACTATCAGATGGTTCCATTGTTTACAGTTCTGTAAATGACTACTCAATTTACAGAATCAGTGATGTACTTTATCAGAAACAGATGATGAGTACAAGAGCAGGACATAACTATCTTTATGAAAAGATTTTGAAGGTAGTAAATCCGGCATATGAACAGGTTGATTTTGATTGGAACAGAGAAATTGTGAAGTTTGATTAGAATCCAATAAATTTTTCTCACAGAGTCCTCTTAGGAAGATGTCTTCATCTTCCAAGAGGGCTTTTCCATTGGAAATCCCTTGACAGAAAACAATCGAAGTCATAAAATTGATTTGTTAGAGACGGGAGCTTGTGTGACAGGCTGAGAGGAAGGTAAACCTTCGACCGATACCTGATTTGGATAATGCCAACGTAGGGAACTTAAAAACAGATAAAGTTACGAATTTATTGGGAGAGTTCCGGAATTGGGAAACTCTCCCTTTTTTGTTATCCGCTACGAGCCAAGTAAAAATCTGTACTTACACAGAGATTTTCCTTTGGTGACCGTGGTTACACAAAGTGGATATCAAGTAAGAGGTAGCCTATTTGTTAGCAATGTCCAGAGATAATATGATTATTTCAGATAGGAGGATGTTATGGTAACAATTAATGGGGAAAAGGTGAATGCAGCAGGCTTGAAGGTTTCAGAATATCTGGAACAGAATGGTTATGACCTGCAGAAGATTGCGGTGGAATTAAATGAGGAAATTCTTCCGAAGAGCCAGTATGATGGCACGGTCTTAAATGAAAATGACTTTTTAGAAGTGGTAAGCTTTGTAGGAGGTGGATGATGATTCCTACGAAAGAGGAAATGGAGCAGGCTTTTGCCATGCGACATGGAGAAGAATTGCAGAAGAAGTTCGCAGGCACCACGGTGGCTGTCTGTGGTCTTGGAGGTCTGGGGTCAAATATTTCCATTGCCTTGGCAAGAGCGGGAATTGGGAAACTGATTCTCATTGATTTTGATCAGGTAGACGTGACCAATCTGCACCGACAACAGTATAAGGCACATCAGGTGGGCATGTATAAAACGGATGCCATTCAGGAGAATCTTAAGGAAATCTCTCCTTATGTGGAACTGGAGGTTCGCCGGGTAAAGGTGAACGAGGAAAATGTTGAGGAACTGGTTGGAGATGCAGACGTTGTATGCGAAGCCTTTGATAAGGCGGAAGCAAAGGCAATGCTGGTGAATGCGGTTCTTGAAAAAATGCCGGAGAAGTACCTGGTTTCCGGCTCGGGGATGGCGGGCTTTGATAGTCCGAACCGAATCAGGACGAAACGTGTGACAAAGCGATTTTATTTATGCGGTGATGGTGTAAGTGATGTGAAGGAAAGTAATGGATTGTTTGCTGCCAGAGTGATGGTTTGTGCAGCACATCAGGCTCACACCATTTTACGAATCATCGCAGGAGAATATGATGTATAGAGAGAAGGTAGTGAAATGAAAGATGATAAGTTGATTTTAGGTGGACGCGAATTTAACTCTCGTTTTATTCTTGGTTCCGGAAAATACTCCATGCAGCTCATTGAAGCGGCAATCAAGGACGCCGGAGCAGAAATGATTACATTGGCAGTTCGACGTGCCAATACAAAGGACGGAGAAAACATTCTGGATTTTATTCCGGATAATGTCACTTTGCTTCCGAATACCAGTGGTGCACGAAATGCGAAAGAGGCTGTTCGTATCGCACGGTTGGCAAGGGAAATCGGTTGTGGCGATTTTGTAAAAGTGGAAATTATGAGAGATTCTAAATATTTATTGCCGGATAATCAGGAGACAATTAAAGCTACTGAGATTCTGGCCCAGGAAGGATTCGTGGTTCTTCCATATATGTATCCGGATTTAAATGTGGCAAGAGATTTGGTGAATGCCGGTGCGGCAGCGGTAATGCCGTTAGCTTCCCCGATTGGTTCTAATAAGGGATTGGCAACAAAGGAATTTATTCAGATTCTGATTGATGAGATTGAACTGCCAATTATTGTAGATGCAGGAATCGGAAAACCGTCACAGGCATGCGAGGCAATGGAAATGGGTGCGGCTGCTATTATGGCAAATACGGCATTGGCAACAGCAGGAGACTTGCCGCTAATGGCACAGGCTTTCCGACAGGCAATTGAGGCAGGACGAAAAGCTTACCTTGCGGGGTTGGGACGAGTATTGACTCGTGGTGCTTCTGCATCAGACCCATTAACAGGATTTTTACATGATTAGAAGGTGAGAAAATGGAAAATCAGTTTTTTATTGATTCCGATACATTATCAGAAGAAGCGTTAAAGAGAAAACATCGTTTGGAAACAGATCCCTCCAGTCGAATTAATCATATGGAATATTTACCGGGGATGGAAAAAATAGAATCAGATGTTATGGAACAGGTTATGTCTCATATGAAATCCTATGATTATTCAAAGTACACTGCAAGAGATGTACAGGCAGCACTGCAGCACGACCATTGTAGTGTGGAGGATTTTAAGGCACTGCTGTCACCGGCGGCGGAGCCGTTTTTGGAGCAGATGGCAGAACGAGCAAGACTGGAGACAGGGAAGCATTTCGGTAATACGGTGTATTTATTTACACCACTGTACATTGCCAATTACTGTGAGAACTATTGCGTGTACTGTGGGTTCAACTGTTATAACAAGATTCAGAGAATGAAACTTTCCATAGAACAGATTGAGTCAGAGATGAAGGTCATTGCCGACAGCGGTATGGAGGAAATTTTGATTCTTACCGGGGAAAGCAGAAGCCAGAGTGACGTGGAATACATTGGAGAGGCATGTAAATTGGCACGGAAGTATTTCCGTCTGGTGGGATTAGAAATTTATCCGGTAAATACGGATGAGTATCACTATCTTCATGAGTGCGGTGCAGATTATGTGACCGTGTTCCAGGAAACCTATGATAGCGATAAATATGAAACCTTACATTTGGCAGGACATAAAAGAATCTGGCCTTATCGCTTTGAGGCGCAGGAGAGAGCCTTGATGGCAGGCATGCGTGGTGTGGCATTTTCCGCATTGTTGGGACTTTCCGATTTTCGGAAGGATGCTTTGGCAACGGGATTGCATGCTCACTTTTTGCAACGAAAATATCCGGCAGCGGAAATGTCGTTGTCTTGTCCGAGACTTCGGCCGATTATCAATAATGATAAGATCAGTCCGCTGGATGTTCATGAAAGGCAGTTGTGTCAGATTATTTGTGCATATCGTATTTTTATGCCATATGTGGGAATTACTGTTTCTTCCAGAGAAAGCGCAACGTTTCGAAATGGAATTGTAAAGATTGCAGCCACAAAGGTTTCTGCAGGAGTTTCCACGGGAATCGGTGACCACGAAAGCAAGTATAGTGGAAAGGAGTCAGACGGCCAGCAGGGCGATGAGCAGTTTGAAATCAATGACGGACGAAGTCTTGACAAGATGTACAGCGACATCGCAGAAGAAGGACTGCAGCCGGTTCTGAATGATTATCTTTATGTCTAAGGTTATTTGTGTAACGAACCGGAATTTATGCCGGGATGATTTTTCAGAACGGATTGAAACGATTGCTTCCGCAGGTGTAGAGGCGATTGTACTACGGGAAAAGGATTTGGTTGAGAAGGATTATGAAATTCTGGCAGGACAGGTTTTGGATATTTGCAAAAAACATAAAGTGCAATGTATTCTTCACAGTTTTGTGCGTGTGGCAAAAAAGTTGGAAACCAATGCCATTCATCTTCCAATGAATCGGTTAAGAGAACTTTCCGTGGAAGATTTTCAGACCTTTGAAGTGATTGGTGCTTCCTGCCATTCCGTGGAGGAAGCGATAGAGGCAGAGCGGTTAGGATGCAGTTACATTGTTGCGGGACATGTTTTTGAGACAGATTGCAAGAAAGGACTGGAACCTCGCGGGCTGGACTTTTTGAAGCAGGTGTGTGAGAGAGTCAACATTCCTGTCTATGGAATTGGGGGTGTTTCCCCAGAACGTTATGGCATGGTCAAAGCAGCGGGAGCGACAGGTGCCTGCGTTATGAGTGCTTTGATGGAATGCGATGAGCCAAAAGAATATCTGAAACAATTTGGAGAATGATGAAATGAAATTTAAAAAGGAAATGCTTCGCCTCTACGCGGTGACGGATCGAAACTGGGTAGGGAAAATGACGTTGTATCAACAGATTGAAGAAGCGCTGGAGGGTGGAGTGACCATCGTTCAGCTTAGAGAAAAGAATCTGGCCCATAAGGATTTTGTAGAGGAAGCAAAGGAAATATTGGAACTATGCCACCGGTACGATGTACCGTTGCTTATTGATGATGATGTGGAGGTGGCGTTGGAGAGTGGAGCCGATGGTGTGCATGTAGGCATTGAAGACACCCCGGTTGCGGAAATTCGAGACAAAGTACCGAAGGACTTCATTATCGGTGCCACTGCAAAAACGGTGGAACAGGCGAAAAATGCAGAAGCAGCCGGTGCAGACTATCTTGGAGTTGGTGCTGTTTTTCCTTCCCCAACAAAGACGAATGCGATTCGTATTACCAAGGAGCAGCTGATTGAAATTACCGGTTCGGTCGAAATTCCGGCTGTGGCTATTGGAGGCATTACGGAAGAAAATATGGATGAAATCCGTGGAAGTGGCGTCTGGGGAGTGGCTGTGGTTTCTGCAATTTTCGGCGCGGGTGAAATCAAAAATGCTACAGAGCAGTTAAAGAAGAAAGCGGAGGAATTGTAGGATGAAGATGAAGACAGCTTTATCCATTGCAGGAAGTGATTCCAGTGGTGGAGCAGGAATTCAGGCAGATTTAAAAACCATGACTATGAACGGTGTGTTTGGAATGACTGCCATTACAGCACTAACCGCACAAAATACCATAGGCGTAACTGCCATTCAGGAAGTGACACCAGAGTTTCTGGAAAAACAGATTGATGCAGTGTTTACGGACATACGACCGGACGCAGTGAAAATCGGAATGGTGTCAGACTCCCAACTAATTCGGGTCATTGGGAAAAAACTTCGCCAGTACGAAGCGGAGAATATTGTAGTAGACCCGGTGATGATTGCCACCAGCAATGCCCGTCTGATTAAGACAGAGGCAGTGGAAACGTTAGTGGAGGAATTGTTCCCCATTGCAACCCTAGTAACACCGAACATCTCGGAAGCATCAGCATTGGCAGAAATGGAAATTCAGTCGGTTTCCGATATGGAAAAGGCTGCAAAAAAAATTCATGAAACTTATGGTTGTGCCGTGTTGCTCAAGGGCGGTCACAGCATCAATGATGCCAACGATCTGCTTTATGACAAGGGAAAAGTATGCTGGTTTGAAGGAAAACGAATCGACAACCCAAACACTCATGGGACAGGTTGCACCCTGTCCAGTGCCATTGCATCGAATCTGGCCAAAGGGATGTCGCTGGAAGATGCCATCAGACAAGCAAAAGAATATATCTCCATGATTTTAGAGACAATGCTTGACTTAGGAAAAGGCAGCGGCCCAATGAATCATGGAGCAGATTACAAAGGAAAATATGCAAATTAAGGAAAAGGAAGGTAAATCAATGAGAACTTACAAAACACAGATGGAAGCAGCGAAGAAGGGTATTATCACGCCGGAAATGGAAGTGGTAGCAAAGAAGGAATATATGGATCCGGAAGTCCTTCGCGAGAAGGTGGCAAAGGGTGTGATTGCAATTCCATGCAACGTCAATCATAAATCCATTTCACCGGAAGGAATCGGGGAAGGTCTTCGCACAAAAATCAATGTTAACCTCGGAATTTCAGGAGACTGCAAGGACTACAGTGAAGAATGGAAGAAGGTGGATGTTGCTCTGAAGTTTGGAGCGGAAGCAATCATGGATCTGAGTAACTATGGAAAGACCAATACCTTCCGTACTGAATTAATTGAAAAATCTCCGGCTATGATTGGAACCGTACCAATGTATGATGCTATTGGATATTTAGAAAAAGATCTGCTTGATATTACAGCAGAAGATTTTTTAAAGGTTGTTCGTGCTCATGCAGAAGAAGGTGTGGATTTCATGACCATTCACGCTGGAATCAATCGCCGTGCAGTGGAAGCATTCCGTAGAGATCCACGTAAGATGAACATTGTATCCCGTGGCGGTTCCTTATTGTTTGCATGGATGATGATGACCGGAAATGAAAATCCGTTCTATGAACATTATGATGAAGTGTTGGAAATCCTCAGAGAATATGATGTTACCATCAGTTTAGGAGATGCGTTACGTCCGGGATGTATTGATGACAGCACTGACGGTGGACAGATTTCCGAATTAATTGAATTAGGTGCATTAACAGAGAGAGCGTGGGAAAAAGATGTACAGGTCATGGTGGAAGGACCGGGTCATATGGCAATGAATGAAATTGAAGCCAACATGAAGCTTCAGAAACGAATTTGTCATAATGCTCCTTTCTACGTATTAGGACCTTTGGTAACTGATATTGCTCCGGGATATGATCACATCACGTCCGCAATTGGTGGAGCCATTGCCGCAGCCAGCGGAGCAGATTTCCTTTGCTATGTAACTCCGGCAGAACATCTTCGTCTTCCGGATTTCAATGATGTTAAGGAAGGAATCATTGCCAGCCGAATTGCAGCTCACGCAGCAGATATTGCAAAGGGAGTGCCACACGCCAGAGAACAGGACAATAAAATGGCAGAGGCACGTCACAAAGTGGACTGGGAAGAAATGTTTGAAATTGCCATCGATGGTGAAAAGGCAAGAGAATACTTCGAAAGTACTCCTCCGGCAGACAGACATACCTGCTCTATGTGCGGTAAGATGTGTGCGGTGAGAACCACAAATATGATTTTAGAAGGAAAGAAAGTGGAGTTCTGTACTGAACTGTAAAGAAGGGAGAAGATGATGGAAAACAAGAAGTATAAATTCCCTATTGCAGCCATATTCTTTATTATTTTCGCTCTAGTTAAAATGTGGGGAGTAAGGACGAGCCTTACCTCATTATCCTCAGCAATGGGAGAAAACATGCCAAACCAAACTCAGATTGGATTCATTCTGGAATTACTATTTCTTGGGCTGGTTCTTTTGCTGGCATTTATGTTGATTTTGTTCCGGGATTCCTACTTACTCCTGATTCCGACCGTCGGAATGTGTCTTGCAGAATTGGCAACAATTGTGGTTTCCTTAATTATTGGATCACTAATTCCAGAGAATGGGGAATCAGTGATGGAAGGTGTGTCATCATTGTTAAGCGGCTATGGATTGATGAATTTGATTTATCATATTCTTCTTCTGGCAGGTCATATTGTATTAGTGTCGATTGTAGTCATTGGAAAAATGAAGAAGTTAAAACTTTTAATGAAATATACCTGGTGGAACGCTCCGGTAATCTATGTGATTGCCCGTTTCTTCCAGGCTTGGATGATGAAAGGATTAATGGTAGATTATAATGTCTCTTTCTTTAGAGCGTTTTTCCTTATGGGAGCCATCGACTTTGTGTTTATCCTTGGAACATTCTTTATGGGATTGTTTTTAGCACATCCATATAAGGAAGAGATATCGCACGTTACAGAATAATTTATAAGACAGAAATATTGCACGTTACAGAATAATTTATAAGACAGAAATATCGCACGTTACAGAATAATTTATAAGACAGAAATATTGCAAGATATAGAATGATTTTGAATGGTTAGAAAGGAGCGCCTATGCTATTTGTAGAATATCCGAAATGCAGTACCTGTAAGAAGGCTAAAAAATGGTTAGAAGAGCAGGGATTTGAATTCGAAGATCGTGATATCGTTAATGAGAATCCTACCAAAGAAGAATTAAAAGAATGGTATGAAAAAAGTGGTTTACCACTGAAGAAGTTTTTTAATACCAGTGGAATGCTTTATAAGGAAATGAAACTGAAGGACAAACTTCCAGAGATGTCAGAAGAGGAACAGTTGGAGCTTCTGTCTACCAACGGCATGCTGGTTAAGCGCCCGGTTCTTATTTCGGAAGATAAAATCTTCACGGGATTCCGTGAAGCAGAGTGGAGCACGCTACTGTAGGTGAGAAATATTGTCAGGTGTACCCCGGATTTCGACTGAATTTGAAAAATGGGGGTAC
>CACXEU010000115.1 GCA_902766735.1 uncultured Lachnospiraceae bacterium | reverse complement strand
GGTTATATCAGAGAATACGATGTAGAACGTATGATGAGAGATGCTAAGATTACAGAAATCTATGAAGGAACATCAGAAGTTCAGAGAATGGTAATCTCTGCAAACTTATTAAAGTAATTTGGAGGTACTAGATAGAATGAAAGTTATAGTTTGTGTAAAACAGGTACCTGATACAAAGGGTGGAGTAGAATTCAATCCGGATGGTACATTAAACAGAGGTGCAATGCTTGCTATCATGAACCCAGATGATAAGGCTGGTTTAGAAGCAGCACTTAGATTAAAAGATGAATATGGCGCTGAAGTTACAGTTCTTACAATGGGACTTCCAAAGGCTGCAGCTGTATTAAAAGAAGCTATCGCTATGGGCGCTGATAAGGGTGTTTTAGTAACTGACAGAGTTTTAGGTGGTGCTGATACTTGGGCTACATCTACTACAATCGCAGGTGCTATCAGAAACCTTGAATATGATATCATTATCACAGGACGTCAGGCTATCGACGGTGATACTGCTCAGGTTGGACCACAGATTGCTGAACACCTTGGTGTTCCTGTAATCTCATATGCAGAAGATATTAAGATTGATGGTGACAATGTAATCGTACAGAGACAGTATGAAGACAGATATCACGTCATCAAGGCTCAGACTCCATGTCTTATTACAGCATTGTCTGAATTAAATGAGCCAAGATATATGACTCCGGGTGGAATCTTTGATGCTGTTGATGCAGAAATCACAACATACGGAAGAGCTGACTTAGTAGATGTTTTAGATGGTGACCTTGGATTAATGGGTTCTCCAACTAAGATTGCTAAGGCATCTGATAAGGTTAAGAAGGGTGCGGGAGAAAAGGTTACTCCAGATAGCCCGGATGAAGCTGTTGATTATATCATGGACAAGTTATTAACAAAGCACGTTATTTAATAGAGAGGAGATTCGTAAAATGCAGAATATTAATTTAGAAGATTATAAAGGCGTATTTGTCTTCGCTCAGCAGGTAGATAACGAATTAAGCGGAATCGCTTTTGAATTGCTTGGTGAAGCAGGAAGACTTGCTGCTAACTTAGAAGAAAAGACTGTAACAGCAGTACTTTTAGGAAACAATGTTTCAGGATTAGTTGACGAACTTGCAGCATACGGTGCTGACAGAGTTATCGTTGTTGATGATCCTGCACTTGAAACATATATGACAGAACCATATGCTCATGCTTTATCATCTGTAATTGATGAATTCAAGCCTGAAATCATGTTAGTAGGTGCTACAGCAATCGGTAGAGATTTAGGACCTACAGTTTCAGCAAGAGTAAAGACTGGTTTGACAGCAGACTGTACTTTATTGGAAATCGGTGATTTCCCATTAGTTGCAATCCCTGGAAAAGAACAGAAGCACAATCAGCTTCTTATGACTCGTCCAGCCTTCGGTGGAAACACAATCGCTACCATCGCATGTCCTGACAACCGTCCACAGATGGCTACAGTACGTGCAGGTGTTATGCAGAAGAACGAGCCTGATACATCCAGAAAAGCAGAAGTAGTAGAATTCAATCCTGGATTCGAAAAGAACAACAAGTATGTAGAAATCATGGATGTTGTTAAGGCTGTATCCGATGTTGAAGATATCATGGATGCAAAGATTTTAGTATCCGGTGGTAGAGGGGTAGGAAGCAAAGAAAACTTCCAGATTCTTCAGGATCTTGCTGATGCAATCGGCGGAACAGTTTCTTGTTCCAGAGCCGTAGTTGATAATGGTTGGTTACCAAATGATCTTCAGGTAGGACAGACTGGTAAGACAGTTAGACCTCAGGTATACTTCGCAATCGGTATCTCTGGAGCAATCCAGCACGTTGCAGGTATGGAAGATTCCGACCTCATCATCGCAATCAATAAAGATGAAGATGCTCCAATCTTTGATGTAGCTGATTACGGTATCGTAGGAGATTTGAACAAAATCGTTCCTCAGCTTACAGCTGCAATTAAAGCGAATCAGGCTAATAAATAGTGTAAAAGCATTTCGAAAATAACATATAAATGAACAAGGAGAGTGCCAATCTTTCGTGTAAGCGTTAGGTTGGCATTCTTTTTTATATATCTTCCAGGGTATATAAATATAACCTAATTAGTATTTTTCAAACATTATAAAAAGGGGTATATTGGTATTAACAGATTATCGGAAAATGAACAAGGAGGAGAAGATGAAAGGAAAATTGAGAAACTTTTTGAGTTTGTTTATGGCTATTATCCTGGTTATTTCAGGGGTACAGTATGAAGGAAAGGCGGTAAACGCTGCAGAAGGAACCAATATAATTAACATTGCCAGTGCAAACGCAAAAAATTATGTATTCTTGACGTCAAACGCAAACAACGACAAAGAAGGATTTTTAACCATTGATAATGGTTTTTCATCACTTAATTGTGCCAATGAAAACTTAACCAATGGTAATAACCTTTTAGGAAAAACAGCAACAACAGATGAAGTTGCAATCTATGTGAATTTAAGAAGTGATTATGATATTTCCAGTGCATTGGTATATCAGGGATCAACTAACGCTGGATATAAGGATTCTTATTGTAAGTCTTATTCTATATACTATTCCACAGAGGAGGTCAATGCAACAAATCAGGGAAATATCACATGGAATTTAGCCGGAAGTTGTACCAACGGAACTATTTATTCCGGTGCACAAATTGATACAGCAACAGACATTAGCTCTACAGGAGATGCGATTTCGTTTAACGGAACTTACACCGCAAGAAGTGTAAAGGTGGTATTTGACAAGGATTCTTGTATGGGAACCACAAAGACAGGAACTGTCAGTGTCTTATCCTTCCAGGTGTTCGGTGCGGAACACCAGACACAGCAACAGACAGAACAGTCCGGTGGAGAAACAACTACTACAACATCCGGACCGTCTTATAGTGGTACGGTGAAAGTTCTCTTTATTGGAAATTCATTTATGTATTACAATACCTGCTGGAACATGTTCAAGGATATTGCTGCAGTTCATGGAAGAAGTGTTAAAGTTACCGCAGCAACAAACGGTGGACAGAACTTAAGTTATCAGGCGACAGCAGATAATGTATTAAATGCAATTAATGCAGATGTTTATGATATTGTCATTCTTCAGGATAAGGTAGGAAGTAACTTCCAGAAGAGTGTATTCTTACAGGGATGTTCAGACATCATTCCTAAGATTCGTGCAAAGAGTCCAAATGCTCAGCTGGCTTTTTATGAACCATGGCCGACAAAGGACCAGATTAGTTCTAAAATGGCTTACTTCACAGAAAGTTATATTGAAGCAGCAAACAAGTACAATGCACTTTTGGCTCCGGCAGGAGAAGGATTTTACGATTTATATGTAAATAATGGTTTGGATTATTATTGTAGTGATAACAGACATCCACAGCCTTTGGGAACCTTTAATTCTGCATCAACCATTTATTATGCACTGTTCCCAAATGATCCGTACTATACCTATTCAGAAAGTCAGCATAGTACATTAAATACCGTAATCAACAATAATGTTGCATATACCAGTGAAGGACAGTTAGACAGTTACAATATGGACACCTTAAATAAGATTAACGCATACGCTTATAAGTATGCACATGCAGTCATCCCTGCAGTGAAAGGAACAGGAACGTATACATCCGTAGCAAATGGTGGTCGCGTGGCTGATCCGGTTGGTTCTGAACAGCCAACCAATCAGACCGGTAACGACACAACTTTGTATGGTTCTTATACCACAGACCTTGCCCAGGGCAA
The DNA here is from genome assembly GCA_902766735.1 of uncultured Lachnospiraceae bacterium. Lineage (GTDB taxonomy): Bacteria > Bacillota > Clostridia > Lachnospirales > Lachnospiraceae > Eubacterium_G. The sequence goes on along the minus strand of CACXEU010000115.1, from coordinate 13,541 downwards.
ACAGGGATATGCAAGTTCCAATGACAGAAATCAGTCAACACCGACACCTACAACAGTGGGAAACTTAACAGACGGTAATGACACGTCCTTTATCGTAACCCATAAATCAGACACAGCACCTTGGTTTGCAGTGGATTTGGGAAGCGTTCAGGACATTAATAAAGTTAACGTAGTACCTGGAGGAACCGGAGATTATGCAGCATCATTCCCGGTTAATTATGAAATTCAGGTAGCAACGGAGGTGATTGGGGTATCCGGTGCGAGCAATGTCGCAAATTTAACATGGAAAACAGTTGCAACCGTAACAGGTGGAAACTTAAATGCTAAGGCAGTAACATTCCCACGTCAGCAGGCAAGATGGATTCGTGTGAAGGTGAATAGTGCAAGTGCAGCAACATGTTCCCTGATGGAATTGTATGTATATCAGACCAATCCGGCAACGACGATTGAAAACAATGGAAATGATGACGATGACACAATGGATGTTTTATTCATTGGAAATTCCATGACTTACTACAACAATCTCGCTAAAGTGGTAAAAGGAATTGCAGGATTAAAAGGTCATACAATTAACTGTACCGCAGCAACAAACGGTGGACAGAATCTGATTTATCAGTCAACAGCAGCCAATGTGTTAGCAGCAGTACAGAACGGAAACTATGATGTGGTTATTTTACAGGATATTGTTGGTGGCTTTGATGCAGATAAACTTCAGCAAGGTGCAGAAGCAATGGTATCCGTTGTAAAACAGTACCATCCGAATGCACAGATTATTTTCTACGAACCATGGCCGACCAAGGATACGATTTCCGGACAGAATAGTTTACTTCCTTACTTTACAGGAAATTATATTAAAACTGCAAAATCCTTAAATGCGAAGCTTGCACCGGCAGGAGAAGCATTTTATGAATTATACACAGACCATGGATTGGATTATTATTGTACAGATAATAAGCACCCCCAGCCATTAGGAACCTTTACTTCCGCATCCACCATTTACTACACATTATTTGGTGAGGAAGCATACGGTTCATTTAGTTCCGGTGACCAGAATGCATTGGATAGTTTAATTAACACCAATGTGGCTTATACAGAAGAAGGAAAACAGAATTCCTATAGCTTAGAAACATTGAATCTGATTTTCTCATTAGGGTACAAATATGCCAGAGCGGTAGATGGTGCAGTAAAAGGAACAGGAACCTACACTTCTGTAGGTGGAAGTTTTGTAGATTTAGATGCAGAAGTAAATCCAAATAACTTGCCGGCTGCTCAGGGTACCGTAGTAGATAGTTCGGTATTTGCCGTAAACAATCTAGCGTTGAATTGTAATGCATACGCATCTTCAACATCACAGGCTGCTTCCAATGCAGTGGATGGAAAAACAGGAACCCGTTGGGAATCAGCATTTTCTGATCCACAGTGGTTTTACGTTGATTTGGGAAGCAAGAAAGCTTTTGATACCGTTGGATTTATCTGGGAAGGTGCATACGCATCTAAATACTACATCCAGATTTCCGACGATGGGCTGAATTGGACTACTATTAAGCATGTTACAGCGTCATCGGTACAGACTGTTCAGATTGACTTGGGTCAGACTTATAACGCCCGATACATCAGAATGTATGGAACAAAGCGTGGAACCCAATATGGTTATTCCTTCTACGAAATGGGTGTTTGGAATCAGGCAGGAGGAGAACAGGAATCTACCTCCGGTGAAGTAACAACAGAATCACCGGTACAGGTGAATGATGATCTTCAGATTTCAGGCTATCAGATTAGTGCAACGGTTCAGGATCAGAATGGACGTCCGGGTGGTGTTCGCGTCATCAGTCAGATTGAACCTACAATTAATGGCAAAAATGTTGTGAAGACTGGAATGATTTATTCCTTAACAGAATATAATGGTACTTCTTTCTCCGTGATGGAAAGTGACATGACAGTGGACGCGACAAATCAGTATGTTGCAGTTTATGAAACAGGTGCCGGTGCAGCGTTGACAAAGAAGCTTGGAGATTCTCAGACAGCAAACTATTTTGCAATCACAATGACTTTCGGTGGTTCTTCCAAGGAAGTTCTGACCGCAAAATATAAAGTTCGTTGTTACGCACAGTTGGCAGATGGAAGTTATGTATATAGTTCTATTGAAAGCTATAATATTTTCTCTGTGGCAAAAGTGCTTTATGATAGCTGCAAGATGCAGACAGAAACCGGTCATAGTTTCCTTTATAACCAGATTCTTCGAAAGGTTACACCAGACTATCCGTACATTGATTATAATTGGGGAAATGTGATTGTAAAGAAAAATGAATTTTAGTTAATACTCAATTGATGAAAAAGCGGCTCTCAGAATTTCTGAGAACCGCTTTTCATATTTAAAAACAATTTGCATGTCTTTTGGAATTACATCTTCTTAGTAAATCTTAGCCTCTTCTTCACCAGTCATAACTCTTAAAGCACCCTGTGCAAGTGCAAGTAATTCGTCTTCTCCAGGATAAATAGTAATCGGAGCAAGGAAGCTTACGGTATCCTTGAAGTATTCCTGAGTGATTGCATTATAAGCAATACCACCGGTTAAGATAATCTGGTCAACTTTTCCACCAAGAACAACTGCCATAGAACCGATTTCCTTAGCAAGCTGATAATGGAATGCATCCATAACAAGTTTTGCCTTATCGTCTTTTTCTGCAAGCTTTACAACATCTCTCATGTCGTTTGTTCCAAGGTAAGCGTTGAAACCACCGTTACCGTTAATCATCTTAGCAACTTCAGCCTGTGTATATTTTCCACTGAAGCAAAGCTTCATTAATGCACCGGATGGAAGTCCACCGGAACGTTCCGGTGAGAAAGGACCGTCACCATCTAACGCATTGGCAACATCAATGATTGCACCATTCTTATGAGCACCTACAGAAACACCACCACCCATATGAACAACGATTAAGTTTAAGTCTTCGTAAGCCTTTCCGGTTTCTTTTGCATATCTCTTAGCAACAGCCTTCTGATTTAATGCGTGGAAAATAGAAATTCTTTCAAAGTTTGGATGTCCGGAAATTCTTGCAACGTCCTGTAATTCGTCAACAACGACTGGGTCAACGATGTAAGAAGGAACATTGATTTCAGCAGCAATTTCAGATGCTAAAATACCACCAAGGTTCGAAGCGTGCTGTCCCTGTTTACCAATCTTAAGGTCTTCTAAAAGTTCCGGTGTTGTAGCGTATGTTCCACCCGGAATTGGCTTTAACAATCCACCACGACCAACGACTACGTTGATATCGGAAAGGTTTACCCCTTTTTCTTTTAATACATCAAGGATTACAGTCTTACGGAAATCCTTCTGATCATAAATCGTATCGTACTGAGCAATTTCTTCTGTGGAATGTCTCAGTGTTTCTTCCATAAGCTGTGTTTCGTCTTCGTAAACACCAATCTTAGTAGAAGTAGAACCCGGGTTAATAATTAAAATCTTGTATGACATTTTTTAATCCTCCATTTTTTATTAATAGAGGCGGCGATACAAACGTATGCCGCCATCATAAGCAATAATTATTTTAATTTTTCAGCAACGATTGCAGCAAGTGCAATAGAGTTAACCTTTACTTCAAATTCATCGGAACGGGAAGTAAGAATTACAGGAGCTTTTGTTCCTGTTAGGATGTTACCGTTCTTACAATCAGCTGTATGAACTAAACACTTATAGGTAATGTTTCCAGCCTGAATGTCAGGGAAGAGTAATACATCTGCATCACCAACAATCTTTCTATCTGTAGTTCCTTTGTGATAAGCAGCTTCCGGTTCAATGGCAAGGTCTAAGGAAAGTGGTCCGTCAACGATACATCCGGTAATTTCGCCTGCTTCATTCATTTTTGTCAAAGCTTCAGCGTCAACGGTACAAGGCATCTTAGGATTTACAACTTCAACTGCTGCAAGTGGAGCAACCTTTGGATTTTCAATACCACAAGCATGAGCAATTTCAACGGTATTCTTAATGATGTTTGCCTTTGTTTCTAAATCAGGATATGGTACAAAGGCTACATCTGATAAGAAGAGCAGATGATCCATTCCTTTCACTTCAAATACACATACGTGAGATAAAGTCTTGTCAGTTCTGAGACCGACTTCCTTATCCAATACACTCTTAAGGAACGATTTTGTGTCAATTAATCCCTTCATATACATATCAGCTTCACCATCATGAACTAATTTTACAGCAGTTCTGGCAGCTTCCACAGTATCTTTTACGTCAATAATCTGGAAATCACTTAAGTCCATCTTCATTACATTTGCGATTGTTCTGATTTTTTCTTCATCACCAACCAAAATCGCATCAGCAATTCCTCTTTCTTTTGCAGCCTTAACAGCTTCTAATACTGCATCATCCTGTGCGCAGGCAACAGCTACCTTTTTTATAGGGCATTCTGAAACCGCAGCAAGTAAATCGTCAAAACTTTTACTCATTTTTGTACACCTCTTAAATTATATTTTTATGTAACTATCATTTTAGGAAGAAACTCCCTAAAACAATAGAATAACACGCTATTTCTAATAGTAGCATTACGGGAAAATGTAGTCAAGGTTTTGAACGGAAAAAGAATGACTAACATCGCTTTTATTAATTGTAAAAAAAATGTATAATAAATTGTGCAACAATAAAGGGAATATTTGCATGGAGGAGAAGTAATGAAAAAGATTGTGATATGTCTTGGAATATTTGTTCTGTTATTGCTTTCAATGTTTTTAATTTATCAATATTCACCACGAAAAATGATCAAGGCGAGTAGAGAAGAGATAACGAGAGTAATAGTAATTAATGGAAATAACGGAAATATAATAGATTTAGGTGAGAAAGATATTGATGAATTATATAAAGAAATTAGTAAGGTAAAAATAAAGAGGATTATTAATCCGGAAGAATCCAGTGGGTGGAGTTATTCGTTTAAGCTTTTTCACGGAAATGAGTTATTAGTTGATGCTGTGATTAATGGAGAACAATGTTCGATTGATGGAGTGAAGTATTTAGTCCAACAGAAACAAATAAAAAAAATTGAAGCGCTGTTAGAAAAATTTGAACATGGGACAACCAAACCTGATTCGGAGGAGAACAACTGAACCAGTTCAGCCCCCGCGCCTGAACCAGTTCAGCCCATACGCCTGAACCAGTTCAGCCCCCATACCTGAACCAGTTCAGCCCCCATACCTGAACCAGTTCAGCCCCCATAAAATTCGTAAAACGGTGCCTTTGGCACCAAACATCTGCGAAGCAGATGTGTTTTACTCATTTATGGGGCGCTCCGCGCAAACAAAAAAACACTGCAGCTACCAAAAAAATGCGAGCATTTTTTGTGGTTAGTTGCAGTGTTTTTTTGTTTGGCTGAACTGGTGAAAAATAAAAACGTTTGAAAGTTTATAAAAACGTTATAATGCGTCTTATAATAATTGACACTTAATATTATACAAGATACAATATTAGTAACATATATTGACGGAAAAATAATATTATAAGGGAGGAAAACATTATGGTTTTTAATACTGGGTCGACGTTATTAGAAGCCATTGTAATGTCTGTTGTTTCCAAAGAACCGGATGGAACTTATGGATATAAAATCACGCAGGATGTAAGACAGATTTTTGATGTGTCCGAGACCACATTGTATCCGGTCCTTAGAAGACTTCGAAAAAAGAAATTTTTCGAAACGTATGACAAGGCAATTGATGGCAGAAACAGAAGATATTACCGGATTACCGAAAAGGGTGAAGAAAAACTGGAAGAATATCGGAGTGAATGGATTGACTATTCGAATGAAGTAGCAAAGGTTTTATTGAAAGGAGATAGCGATGGACAATAAGAACATGAATCAAAAGGGGTACACGAAACAGAACATTATTGAAGAGCCGGAAGAAAGTAAAGCGTTCCCGTTGGCACTGATTTTGGCCGTTGTAACATTTCCTTTATGGATTGGAGTTGTAGCAGCAATCGGTGGAACTGTGATAGGGCTTGCAGCATCTATTATCGCAAGTGGTATTGGCTTCGCAGTTGCAGGATTTTCGTTACTGATTACAGCATATTCCGTAGGTGGTTTTTCCGGAGGATTGCTATTAACCGGTATTGGATTTTTATTATTCGCATTAACCATTTTAACATTAATCCTGTTTGTGGTCTTTTGTGGAGAATTAATCCCATGGTTAGTAAAGAGTATCTTTAAAATTGGAAATAAAATAGTTGAAGAAAAGGAGTAAGGGACATGAAGAGATTTATTAGAACTTGTTTAATTATTAGTGGAACGCTCGCCGCTTTAGGTGTTTTATTTGTGATAATCGGAGTTTCCACAGGTGGTGTGAAAGTTATTAAAAATGATATCTTGAATGGAAATATCGGCTTTAACTGGACTGGAAGCATTTTAGTAAATGATGCAGATGTAAAGGGTATGAAGGTCTATGATGGCGAAAAAGTTTCCAGCAAAGACGTTAGCAGTATTGAATTTAATGGACAGTATGGTGATTTTGAAATCACTGTTTGGGATAAAGAAGGTTATGCACTGGAAGGAAATTCAGAGAATACGAAAATCTATTATTCTCTTGAGGAAGGAAAACTGAAAATAACACCAATAGGAAAAGAAAAAGGATTGATTCGTAATACGGTTGAGGGAAAACTTTACATTCCAAAAGATGCGAAAATTCAAAATCTTTCCATCTTGGTAGGTGCAGGAACTTTAAGCTGTTCTAATGTTGAAACTGAGGAATTAAGTGTTACCGTTGGTGCCGGTGAAGGAAACTTTGAAGGCGTTAAGGCAATGAAAGCTGACTTTGATATCGGAGCCGGAAGCAGTGATATCAGAAAGACATCTTTCGGAAATACAAAATTCAAGGTTGGAATGGGAGAATTGTCTATGAACGGAACCGTCACAGAAAATCTGGATGTTGATTGCGGAATGGGTGATGTTGAACTGAAACTGATGGGAAGACAGACTGATTATAACTATGCGGTAACTGTTGGTGCCGGTGCTGTTAAGATTGGAGATAAAGATTTCTCGGGACTTAGAAATAAGACCGAAGTAGATTACAATTCTGACAAGACAATGACTGTTAAGTGTGGAATGGGAGATACAGAAATCGAATTCGAATAAAAAACGAAATAATAAATAATAAAAGGGAAACAGGTTGGGAGAGATATTTCTCCTGACCTGTTTTAAGTTTGCCTTTTTATCAATTGTGAATTATACTTAGAGATTGAAGGACTGAAAGGGAGAAATTATTGTGAAAAGTCTATTAAAGTATTTGAACAATTATAAAAAAGAGACGATTTTGGCTCCGCTGTTTAAGATGCTGGAAGCAGGATTTGATTTGCTGGTTCCGTTGGTGGTGGCATCCATAATTGACTCTGGAATTGGAAAAGGGGACTCTGCTCATATCTTAAAGATGGGTGGGGTTTTAATTATGCTTGCAATCGTAGGATTGACGGTGGCATTAACAGCACAGTATTTTGCTGCGAAAGCTGCAGCCGGATTTGGGACGGAACTGCGCCATGACTTATTCAAACATATCCAGTCGTTATCTTATTCACAGCTGGATCAGGTGGGAACCTCCACGTTGATTACAAGAATGACTACGGATGTGAATCAGGTACAGGCACAGGTTAATATGGCCATTCGTTTGCTGTTGCGCTCGCCATTTATTGTATTTGGGGCGATGATTATGGCGTTTACAGTGGATGCAAAAGCTGCAATGGTATTTGTGGTTGCTATTCCTGTGTTGTCTATTATTGTATACGGAATTATGCTGATTACCATCCCGATGTACAAGAAGGTGCAGAGCGGATTGGATCAAATTATGATGAGTACCAGAGATAATCTGGCCGGCGTGCGTGTGATTCGTGCCTTTAATAAGCAGGAAGCGGAAACAAAACGTTACGAGGAAGAAAATTATTTTTTATATAAAACACAGATGTTAGCCGGGCGGATTTCCACAATTATGAATCCTATGACCTATGTGATTGTTAATGGAGCAATTATTGGAATTCTTTGGATTGGTGGAAAGCAGGTGGATACCGGTGTGCTAAGTCAGGGACAGATTGTGGCATTGGTAAATTATATGTCTCAGATTCTGGTGGAACTGATTAAACTTGCCGCTCTCATTATCAACATCATTAAAGCTTTGGCTTGTGCATCAAGAATTGAAGAAGTGTTTCAACAAAAGCCGGGAATGGGAGAAGGAATAAGACAGGCTGGAGAAAAGTCTGAATACATTGTGGAAATGGAACATGCATCTATTGCCTACAATGAATCCGGGGAAGAATCTTTAAGTGATGTGAATCTGACAGTAAAACCGGGAGAGATGATTGGAATCATTGGAGGAACCGGCTCGGGGAAATCAACGTTGGTACAACTGATTTCCCGATTTTATGATGTGACTTCCGGAAGTGTGAAGATTTATGGTGTGAATGTAAAGGAATATACAAATGAAGCCTTGGGAAGAATGATTTCTGTTGTTCCTCAGAAGGCGTTATTGTTTAAAGGAACTATTCGAAGCAATATGGAATGGGGAAAGGAAGATGCCACAGATGAAGAAATCATAGAGGCATTGAAGGTTTCACAGTCCTATGAATTTGTAATGCAGAAGGAAAATACCATTGATGCCATTGTGGAACAGAATGGAAAGAATTTTTCCGGGGGACAGAGACAACGACTGACTATTGCAAGAGCAGTGGTGGCAAAGCCGGAAATTCTGATTTTAGATGACAGTGCATCGGCACTTGATTATGTGACGGATTTTAAATTGCGTCAGGCACTTCGGAACCTGGGGGACATGACCACTTTTGTGGTATCTCAGAGAACGGCATCTATTATGGATGCGGATAAAATTGTGGTTTTGGATGATGGTCAGGTGATGGGAATCGGAACCCATGAGGAATTGCTAAAAACCTGTGAAACCTATCAGGAAATCTATGATTCACAGAATAAAAGTGAAGAGGAGGGCAGATAGATGAAGAAGAACATGAGTCAGAGAAGAGCCCTTCTTTGCGTGGGAAGCAGAATTAAAAAGTATTGGTATATGTTATTGGCCTCGCTGGTGTTGGCAGTGGTTTATGTAGTCCTTTCCTTGTATGTTCCAAAGCTGATTGGGCATGGAACCGATGAAATCATCGGAAAAGGAAACGTGGACTTTAAAGAACTGGAAGCCATTGCAATGAAGATCATAGTGGTGACAGGAATTGCAGCATTGGCACAATGGCTGATGGGACTTTGCAACAATCGGATTACTTTTCGTGTGGTAAAGGATATTCGCCAGGAGGCTTTTGATAGGATTCAGAAGGTGCCGTTATCTTATTTGGACAGCCATTCCAATGGTGATATGGTCAGCCGGATTATTGCGGATGTAGATCAGTTGGCTGATGGGTTACTGATGGGATTTTCCCAGGCGTTTACCGGAATCATTACGATTATTCTGACGCTGGTGTTTATGATTTCCATTAATTGGAAGATTGCATTAGTTGTCATTTTGATTACACCATTATCTTTTGTTGTGGCAAACTTCATTGCGAAAAGAACCTATTCCATGTTTATGAAGCAGTCAAAGACCCGTGGGGAACAGACGGCATTCATTGATGAAATCATTGGGGGACAGAAAGTGGTTAAGGCATTCCATCAGGAAGAAATGATGGTGGAACAGTTTGATGAAATCAATGAACGCTTGAAATACTATTATCAGAAGGGAACTTTTTATTCCTCGCTGACCAATCCGTCTACACGATTTGTAAACAATTTGGTTTATGCAGGGGTAGCCATCAGTGGTGGACTGGTAGCAGTCTTGTCCGGTGGCATTACGGTTGGTAGTCTGACTTGTATTTTAAGTTATGCGAATCAGTACACCAAGCCGTTCAATGAAATTTCCGGTGTTATTACCGAATTACAGAACGCCCTGGCTTGTGGTGGGAGAGTTTTTTCCTTAATTGAAACAGAACCGGAAGTTGTTACCGGTGAAGAACAGGACATGGAAAAGGCAAAAGGACACATTGCACTTAATCACGTGGAGTTTTCCTATGTAAAGAATCAGAAATTGATTGAGGATCTCAATCTCATTGTTCAACCGGGACAAAGAATTGCCATTGTGGGACCGACAGGTTGTGGAAAGACCACGTTGATCAATTTGTTGATGCGATTTTATGATGTGAATTCCGGATCCATTCAGGTAGATGGAACGGATATTCGCGATGTGACACGAAAGAGTCTCCGTGATTCTTATGGAATGGTTTTACAGGAAACATGGCTTAGAAATGACACGATTCGCAATAATATAGCCATGGCTGCACCGGATGCCACAGAAGAAGAAATCATTCGGGCGGCAAAGGCAACTCATGCCCATAGCTTTATCAAACGATTGCCGAAGGGATATGATACGGTCATTGGAGAAGACGGAGGAAGCTTGTCTCAGGGACAGAAGCAGTTACTTTGTATTACCAGAGTTATGCTGAAACTTCCGCCGATGTTAATTCTTGATGAAGCAACTTCGTCCATAGACACCAGAACGGAAATCAGAATTCAGCGAGCCTTCGCAAAATTGATGAAGGGAAGAACCACTTTTGTGGTAGCACATCGACTTTCCACAATTCGGGAATCGGATGTTATTCTGGTTATGAAAGACGGTCATGTCATTGAACAGGGGGATCACGAAAGCTTGCTTCAGAAAAAAGGCTTTTACTATGAACTTTACAACAGCCAGTTTGCTCATTAGGAATTTACACCTTTTGCATCCTGAAAGAGAAACCAACCAAGGATGCTACAGACAATGAGGAAACGAAGGGCAGTGGTTCCATAGAAAAACAACTTTCCCGAAAAATCTGAAAACTGAACAATATATTGAATTAGAAAGCCAATAATCAGACTGGTACAGGTTTGGATTGTTGGCTTTAATAGATTGCCCCATAGAGAAAATCTGTATGGGACCCACTTCTTAAGATAAGAACCGTGCAAAAATGTTGTAACTAAATGACTGACAAGGAGCCCTATCAGATATGCATTGATTCCGAATTGTGGAACACCCCACCAGATTGCAATGAGTCGGAGTGTAATTCCAATGACATTGTGGATAAACGCTGCAGTGGTTTTCCCGAGTCCATGGAGGATGGAACCCAAGGAAATGGATAAATATAGAAATGGGCAAAGCCAGGAAAGAATGCAGATGTAGATTCCCGCCTGGGGGTGCCCGAAAATATTGCTTCCAATAAAATCTCCAAAAGAAAGAAACAGGCCAATTCCAAAGATTCCGGAAACCGTGGAAAACCAGATGGAGTTTTCCGTGGTGCGTTTTAATGCCATAATATTTCCTTCAGACTTTGATTCGGCCACGGCAGGGAGAAGCATAGTGGAAATGGAATTATTGATGGCAGAGGGAAAGGTGACCACAGGCAAAGCCATGCCGGTCAATATTCCGTAGAGTGCTAAGGCATTTGAGGTGGTAAGGCCGTTTTTCTCCAGCATCAAAGGAAGAAGAATCGCTTCCACGCATTGTAAAAAAGTCAGTAACAGACGATTGAGCGTTAGAATATAGGAAACGGAAAAAAGATTTTTCATAGAGCGAAGGATAGAGGTGACCTGTAGGTGATATGTTTTTTCAAATCCGATAGCAATGAGGCAAAAAAGCATTCCAGCCAGTTCGGACAAAATAGTGGAATATACTGCCAACATTGGTGTAAGGGTAATGTTTTCATGAATCCAAATGGTTCCCAGAATATAAACCGATAGAATTTTTGCAAATTGTTCTGTCATCATGGACCAGGCAGGAACCAGAGTTCTCTTAAGCCCCAGATAATATCCTGAAATGCAGGCGTGAACTGCCACCATAGGAATGGTAAAGACAGAGTATTGTAATAATCTTGCACATTGGGCATTATGAATGACCCTGACGGAAAGAACATCAGAAAAATGGTATACGAAACAGACCGTCGCCAAGGACAGCATCAGAGACATGATGAGACTGGAAATCAGAATGGAAAAACGAGTGGATTTGGATTTGGTTTCTGCCACGAATCGTGACACGGCAATCTGAATCCCACCGCAACTAAGAGCAGTGCAAAAAGCAATCACCGGAAAAATCAACTGAAACAATCCCATTCCTTCCGCACCAATTAGATTGGACAGGAATATTCTATATAAGAAGCCTAAGGCACGGGTAACCACATTGGCAATAGTCAGTACCAGTGCTCCTTTTAGTATAGGGTGTTTACTTAACATAGTCATTCACGCTTTTCTTTTAATCTATTTTTCAAAGGGAAAAAATATACATAGAAGAGGAAAATTGGAAAAGGAGAGAACATGATTTATCTGGATCAGGCAGCGACGACAAAAGTGTGTGATGAAGCGAAAGAGGCCATGGAGCCTTTTCTCAGAGATTCATATGGAAATCCTTCGTCACTCTATGAATTAGGGGAACGGGCAAAAGAAGCAGTGGAGGAAAGTCGAAGAATTATTGCTGAGTCAATTCATTGCTCACCGGAACATATATTCTTTACTTCTGGAGGAACCGAATCGGACAACTGGGTTTTAGAACATGCCTTTTTGAAAGGAAGACAGATTTTAACATCGACTGTGGAACACCACGCGATTCTCAATAAATGTCAGCAAATTCAAAACCGTGGGGGAGAAGTGTGTTTTCTTCCTACGGATTCTGAGGGAAAAATTCGGTTAAATTTATTGGAAGAAAATATTGTTCCGAGGAAATCACTGGTTTCTGTGATGTTTGCCAATAATGAAGTGGGAACAATAGAACCAGTGGAAGAAATAGGGAATATTGTAAAGAAGAATCACTGTGAATTTCATACAGATGCAGTGCAGGCTTTTTGTCACGTACCCATTGATGTGGAGAAGATGGGGATTGATTATTTAAGTGCCAGCGGACATAAAATCCATGGACCGAAAGGGGTTGGTTTTTTATATGTTAGAAACTATCAAGATTTTCTGCCGATGATTTATGGGGGAGAACAGGAGAGGGGGATGCGTGCAGGAACGGAAAATGTTCCGGGGATTGTAGGTATGGGAGCTGCGGTGAAGGTACAGATGCACAATCTGTCAGAGAAAATCCGCAGGGAAGAACGACTTAGAAATTATCTAGCCAATCGGATTCTGCGGGAAATTCCGGGATGCAGGGTGAATGGTTCGGTTCATCGACGACTTCCGGGAAACTTGAACGTATCCATTGAAGGAATTGAAGGTGCTGCCATGGTTACATTGATGAGTGATGATGAAATCTGTATTTCCGCCGGCTCAGCCTGTGCTTCCGGTCAGGCAGGACCTTCTCATGTTTTAAAGGCCTTGGGGCAAAGTGATGAACAGGCATATCGAGCCATTCGCCTGACCCTTGACGACACCAACATAAAAGAGGAGATTGATCGCACCGTGGAATGTCTGAAGCAAAACGTGAATCGGTTTCGCAGAGGAGCACGATAAGGGTGCTTTATAGATAGAAAAAAGGGGCTGTAAAAAAAGTCCCCTGACAGAAAAACGGCTATGAGCTCGCGCTCATAGCCGTTTTTTGATATAATTAATTATGCT
>CACXEU010000114.1 GCA_902766735.1 uncultured Lachnospiraceae bacterium | reverse complement strand
TTGATTGAACCGCCGTGTACCGAACGGTACGCACGGTGGTGTGAGAGGTCGGGAAAATTTATTTAAATTTTCCCTCCTACTCGATTGCCTTATTTTGGATAACCGGTAGGAATCTTTTGTTCTGCCAGATATCTTGAGAAGTTAAAGGTCCTAAAGGACATCTTTCTTTTTCCGTGCTTTTTATATGGATACCATTCGGCATCATGAATCGGTAATTTTTCCGTTTTCATATATTGGAATAGCTCGTCCAGATGATCAGCCATGATTGGTGCTGCATCTTCTGACAAATCTAAAAAGTACTCATAGTCCACATAACGATTATTCATAAATAAAAGTTCGGCATCCGCTTCTTCCTCATAGCTGTCCTCGGATTCCTGATGCTTGGAATCGTCAGATAACTGATGCTGCTGAATGGCTTCATATCTTGCAAAATTATAGTGTGCAATCCAATAATCATAGTGACTAAAGGACAGAACCATAAAGCAGAGAGAGGATACGATTAGTGCATAATTAAACAATGAGAATTTTTTTACAAACATCTGATATACCAATCCCAAAAGCAGTAAAAAGATCACCAATAGTCCCCACAATACGAAAATACGATAGCTTGTCAAACCATAATTATCAATATACATCATCATTCGATAAGCACTGGAAGCTATCATGATGAAGGTGCATCCGCTGATGGTTAATAAAATCACCTTTAGTACCTTATGACTACGGAACAGTTCCATTCCTATCAGGATTGCAAAGGCATTAGAAATGCTGAGGAATAAAAGTTGGAAAAATCCTTCCCTGGCATATTCCGCATAGGTATAACCTTCCGGTAATGTTCCTGCTTGCATGAAAAGGAAGACAATCTGGATTACAGAAAATGCCACATAAAGCAGGGAAAGGGAACTCCCTAAAATTATCGGAATAATTGGGTTATAATTTTTTTTCACGCTTTTTACTTTCGATGAATCTGTTTTGTCCAAAGAAATCACCAGCGCATAAGGGATGGCATAGGACAGTGCAAAGGTTAAAAGAATTCCAAAGGTATTTTCAATGATGAATTCCAGATTCAACCAGTCCAAATCAATGGAAAACACCTGCTGGAAAACTGCATCTGCACTGGAGAGCAACCAATACACAATCAAAAAGACGGGAATGGTAATGACAACTCCCATAATGATATATTTTGTTCGTTCTGATTTTGATGTTTTCCGCCTTTTGATCTGACGGAATAAATGATCGAAAGGAAGCGGGATTTGTTCCAGACTTTCGAAGGCATATTTCATGATAAAGCATATGTGTCCTAGAAGATTAATCTCCTTCAAATCAAAGAAAATCAGAATAAAATTGATGACAAATAATATGATAATCGCCAGATAATTATAAAAAATCATCAGATAGTTAGCGGTCAGAAAATTAGAAAAACCAAGTAGTGCAATGGTAGCTGCTAAAAAATAGTTGATTCGATGAAACGAATGTCCGAAACGTTTGCTGATATAGTGCATATAAGCGGCAGTGCTGATTGAGAAAATCGGACAGGTGAAACTGTACAGATTTTTATAGAGACAAAGGGTAAGAATCAGTGCATAAACCAACGTTCCGATTCCTAAAGTCTCAAAGAACTGAGTTGCTTCTTCGTCTTTTTTCTTTTTTATTTGAGCCATACGTTCTTTCCAGTTAGGTGTATTATTTTGCCACTCCTGATAATTGTTTTGAATTGTATTATTTTGTTGTTCCATAATTTTCCCCTTTCTATATGAATCTTTTAGGATTCGTCTTCATAAATCAATATGTCTCCCGGCTGACAATTCAAGACACAGCAGATTTCATCCAGCGTGGATAATCGAATTGCTTTGGCGCGGTTGTTCTTTAAGATGGATAAATTCGCCGGTGTGATTCCGATTTTTTGTGCTAATTCATTGACTCCGATTTTTCGTTGTGCCATGACTACATCTAAATTGATCTTAATACTCATATGTGCACCTCCTAAATCGTTAAGTCCGTTTCTTCTTTATAACTGACAGCTCGATGGAAGACCTGAGCCAGAACCTTACAAAAAAGACCGGCAATCAGGAAAACCAGAACCATGGACATGGATGCCAGAGTAAAATAAAGTGCCACATTACGAACCAGCATCATGAATGCAATGACAAAGCTGTAAATTGCCATACGGTTCAGGCTCGTCACATTTTCCATGACAAAGCATTGATCTGCCAGAACAGTTTTGAAAATTTTTCTCAGTTCCCAGATAATCAATATTGCGAAAATCCCACAAATGGTGAGAAGGGCAACTAGGGGATAGAGATATTTTTTGATGCTAGGATCAAAGTGTTCCCCATAGGGTTTTAAAATCCAGGTGAGAAAAATCGTAACGAGGATGCCTGAATAAAACATCACATCCAGTAATAATTTTGTTAGTTTTGATATGCTCATCATTTCACTCCTTAATCATTTTATAAAATGCGTTGTCTTTTCATCAATATAATACGTCGAATGTTGTTTGTCAACAAAAACATATCGAAAAACGATATATTTTTATCGGGAAACAGATAAATGTTGCGTAGGGGAAATGGATTCGTTATACTAAAAAGAGGTGAAAAAACAGGAGCGATTACAGAAATGATACAAGAAAAAAGAATTGATTTAGGAAAAACAAATCAGGGGGATTTTGCTTTTACCATCGGTGACGAAAAGATTGGAAACGGTGAAGAATATTCCGTGGCACAGTGCGTGACAGAAGAGAAGAGTCCCCTGCAGGGAAAAACTATTTATTGGCTTGGCTCTTCCATTACCTATGGATTTGGTTCTAAGGGAGAGAGTATGGCTGATTTTATTGCAAGAAAGACCGGAAGTATTTCCTATAAGAGCGCCATTAGCGGAACCACTTTGGCGGAGATTCCTTATGACAAGGAGGATGAAACGAACCCATGGAAGTTCTTGGGAAGGGATGAAAATTCTCTGGCAGAGACAGCAGAACAGTCTTATGTTTCCCGTCTGACTGACTTTCCGGAAGATGGAAAACCGGATGCCTTTGTGATTCAGGTTTCTACGAATGACAGTCAGTTTCCGCCACAGTATCAGGGAACTATCTCGGCGCAAGGCGAGAACTTTGATATTCATACGACTTTGGGGGCAATGGAATATATTATTTCCTATATAAAGAAGAAATGGAACTGCCCAATCATGTTTTATACTTCTCCGTTATTGGATTCGGACAATTATCGTGCCATGGTGGAGGCAACAAAAAAAATCTGCAATAAGTGGAATGTGGACCTACTGGATATGAATGGCGAAGAAGCATTGAATCGAAAAGGAAAAGAACAGTTTGATCTCTATATGGTTGATTGGGTACATCCCACACGGGCAGGTTATCAGCTCTGGTGGACCCCGGCTTTTGAAGAAAAACTGATTGAAATCATAAGAAATGGAGAAGAATAATGCCAAACTATATTACAACGTATACGGGGCTTCATATGATTCCCACTGAGCCGAAAGTCAATGATATACGAATTGAGGATATGGCACATGCCTTGTCTTTGATTACGAGGGGGAATGGGCATGTCAAACAATTTTTTTCCGTGGGACAACATTGTATTCATTGTGCATTGGAAGCAGAGGCGAGAGGTTATTCCGACCGGGTGGTTCTGGCATGTCTGCTACATGATGGAGCGGAGGCATACCTGTCAGATGTTCCAAGTCCTTTTAAACCATATCTGAAGGAATACAATGATTTCGAAGACAGAATTCTGGATGTAATTTTTACAAAATACCTGGGATCGAAATTGACCTATGATGAATATCAGAAAATGAAGCAGGTGGATCATGACATGCTTTATTATGATTTGAAGACATTACTGAATGAACATATGGCTATTGACCCGCCGGAAATGAAGACGGAGTTTTCGTATGATGTCAGACCCTTTGAGGATGTGGAAAAACAATATTTGTCATTATTCGAAAAGTATATGAAAAGAATATAAAAAGGGGTACATTATTGGCGGAAACGTGTTATAATGTTACGGTAAAAAATGAACAATAGGAGAAGGTTGTGAAGATAGGATTTGATAACGATTTGTATCTGAAGATGCAGTCAGAACACATTAGAGAACGAATTTCTCAGTTTGGGAATAAATTATATTTGGAGTTTGGAGGAAAACTGTTTGATGATTATCATGCATCCAGAGTTCTTCCGGGATTTAAGCCGGACTCAAAACTTCAGATGTTATTACAGTTAAAGGAACAGGCAGAGATTGTCATTGTAATCAGTGCGGAAGATATTGAAGAAAATAAAGTTCGTGGTGATTATGGAATCACTTATGATATGGATGTATTACGTTTGATTGATGCATTCCAGTCTAGAGGATTATATGTAGGAAGTGTTTGTCTTACAAAATTTGCCGGACAGGTTTCCGCAGAACGTTTCCAAAAACGTCTGGAAGAGATGGGAATCAAGTCATACAGACATTATAAGATTCCGGGATATCCTAGTGACGTTGTGAAAATTGTTAGCGACGAAGGATACGGAAAAAATGAGTATATTGAAACAGAAAGACCGTTGGTTGTAATTACTGCACCGGGACCGGGAAGTGGAAAGATGGCTACATGTCTTTCCCAGTTATATCATGAACATAAGAGAGGAATTGAGGCGGGATATGCGAAGTTTGAAACATTCCCGATTTGGAATATTCCATTAAAACATCCGGTAAACCTTGCCTATGAAGCGGCAACAGCAGACTTAAATGACGTAAATATGATTGACCCATTTCATTTAGATGCATATGGGGAAACTACAGTAAACTATAACAGAGATATTGAAATCTTTCCGGTAGTAAATGCGATGTTTGAATTGATTAACGGAAAGAGTCCATATAAATCCCCGACAGACATGGGGGTTAACATGGCAGGAAATTGTATCGTGGATGATGCAGTTTGTTGCAGAGCATCAGAACAGGAAATTATTCGAAGATACTATAAGTGTCTTTGTGACAAGAAGAAAAATGGAGAATCTAAGGACGACCAGTATAAACTGGAATTACTGATGAAGCAGGCGGGAGTCAGCATGGATGACCGTATGGGTGCGAAAGAAGCCATGAAGGTAGAAGAACAGACAGGAAATCCTGGATTTGCGATTCAGTTAGAAGATGGAAAGATTATCACAGGAAAGACCAGTGATTTACTGGGAGCTGCTTCTGCAGCATTGTTAAATGCGTTAAAGTATTTGGCAGACATTGATGATGATGTGAAATTGATTTCACCGGAAGCCATTGAGCCGATTCAGTCCTTAAAGACGGATTACTTTGGAAGTCAGAACCCTAGACTTCACACAGATGAAATCTTAATTGCTTTATCAGTATCAGCATCCCGAAGTGATGTAGCAAAAAAAGCATTAAAGCAGTTGACAAAGATTCATGGCTGTGAAGGACATTCCACAGTATTATTGTCTTCCGTGGATGAACAGGTTCTGAAAAAATTAGGTGTACGTCTGACCTGTGAGCCAAAGTACGAGGAAACAGGAAGAAAATATCATAAAAATTAATTTCTGAAAGGAAATTTACCAATGGGGAAATTTAGTGGTTATCTGATTTGTACAGATTGTGACGGAACATTAACATATGAGCCGGGAAAGGTTTCGGAAGAAAATGCTGAGGCAATCCGATACTTTCAAAAAGAGGGCGGAAAATTTACCCTTGCTACCGGAAGATTTCCGGGACATGCATATGAGTTCGGTGATCAGATTACAATCAATGCACCGATGGTTGCACTTAATGGTACGGTCCTATATGATTTAAAGAATGAAAAGATTATACATGAATGGACAGCAACCAGAGAAGACTATTTGGAATTATTTGAGTACATTCATCAGAATTATCCAGAGGTTTGGGAGTGTTGGATTAATTACACCTATCAGGACAGTGCTTCCTTTAAACCGGGTGAAACGCCGGTAGGGGATGGCTCCTTAAAGAAATTGTTTGATTCCTTGCCGGAACACTTGTATAAGGCGTTGTCCTTCCAAAATGCAGAATTGACCGGAATTCTTCAGAAAGATTTAAAGGAAAAGTTTGGTCATAAATTTCGATTTGATACCAGTTGGCCGGAAGGGTTGGAAATTCAGCCGATTCACAGTGGTAAAGGTGTGGCCGTTCTGTATATGAAGGAACAGATGGATGACTCAATCCATACCACTATCGGTGTTGGTGATTATGAAAATGATCTGACACTTTTGGAATGTGCTGACATAGGCTATGCGGTTGAAAATGCGTTAGATTCAGTAAAGGCTGTGGCTGACAGGGTAACCGTATCAAATAAAGAGCATGCCATTGCGAAGATTATATATGAGTTAGAGCGGGAAATGAAAAAATAAGTGAGGTGTGAGACAATGGGAAAAAATGTAGAAGAAACAAAGAAAGAACAAAATAAACTTTTAATTGCCGGAATTGTGATTGTAACGCTCTTGGTGATTGTGATTGCTGTTTTTGTCCTAAAGCAGGGAAAGAAGACAGAGGATGCAGCAGGCAATAATGGTTCTGACGGAAATGCACAGGTCCAGACTGATGATAAAGGAAATCCGATTGCAACAAAATCAGAAGCAACAACTAGAATTGAGCTTCAGACTACGTTGAACAAAAAAGGGGAAGTGATTACAGATAAGGATGGAAATCCGGTTAAGGTTGAAGTTGTTGTTGGTGATAGCGAAAATGCGGAAAATGTTTGGGAAGACGTTTCTGTATTTGAGGAAACCAAAGGAGAAATCTACATTACTGATGACAAGGGAGAATATGTTACAGATAAAAAAGGTGAGAAGGTAACAGAATCTTATGAGGGAGAAGCTGATGGATGGTCTCCGTTGGTTCCTGCCGGTGATGTTGATGCAGAATAATTCGAGTAATGTCGGTAGAAAAGACTTTTTTTGACAATTTTGGAAATGTTAAGCTTTTTCGGAAGATATTTCTACCCGAAAAAACTACAAAATGCAAAAAAATATTTAAAGGCTAGTTTACACTGGCCTTTTTTTTGTGTATAATTATGCTTTGACCGATAAAGTTAAAATAGTAGTCAGAAAGGAAACTGCATTGAAACAACAAGATTTTATTTTTAAGATTTCAGAATTGGCAGAGATTGCTAAGGGTGCGGACGGTCAGCTTACCACAGAGCAGGTTCAGGACTTTTTTAAGGATGAGACACTTACCTCTAAGCAGGAAGAAACAATTATCCCTAAATTGGCTGAAAGAGAAATAACAGTGGTGGTATCTGATGGAGAAGCAGAACCAGAAGAATCGGATGAATTTGATGATTCCATGGAACAGGAAGATGTTGAATTGGATGAGAAGGCATTGGAAGAGGGATTATCATTTGATGACGATATCGATTTAGATGATGACATTGATATCGATACCGAAGTTGATTTAGTAACAGAGCCGACAGCGGAACAGATTGCTTCTGTAGAAGAAGATGAAGCTGAACTACTAGATCATGCAGATGAAGACTTTGATGGAGAGAATGAGGAGTCTGCAGAATTAGATGCTGTTGAATTATTAGAAGGCGTTGGAACAGAAGACCCGGTTCGTATGTATTTGAAGGAAATCGGTACCGTTCCATTGTTAACGGCAGAAGAAGAAGTAGAATTAGCCAGAAGAAAAACAGAAGGCGATGAGTACGCTAAGGAAAAATTAATAGAGGCAAACCTTCGTCTGGTAGTTAGTATCGCAAAGAGATACACTGGACGTGGAATGAGTTTCCTTGATTTAGTTCAGGAAGGAAATCTTGGATTAATTAAGGGTGTTGAAAAGTTTGATTATACGAAAGGTTATAAGCTGAGTACTTATGCGACTTGGTGGATTCGTCAGTCTGTAACCAGAGCGTTAGCGGATCATGCTAGAACTATCCGTGTTCCGGTACATATGGTTGAAACCATTAATAGAATGTCTAAGATGCAGCGTAAGCTTACTCTGGAGTTAGGTTATGAACCATCCAGCAAGGAACTTGCAGCAGCTCTTGATATGACAGAAGAAAAGGTTCTTGAAATTATGCAGATTGCAAGGGAACCGGCATCTTTGGAAACACCAATCGGTGAAGAGGATGATTCTAACTTGGGCGATTTCGTAGCTGATAATAATACGGTGACACCGGAAGCAAATATTGAATCGGTAATGCTTCGTGATCACATTGATGTATTATTACAGGATTTGAAGGATCGTGAAAGAGAAGTTATCATTCTTCGATTTGGTTTAAGGGATGGACATCCTAGAACATTGGAAGAAGTTGGAAAGATTTTTAACGTTACCAGAGAACGTATCAGACAGATTGAAGCAAAGGCACTGCGCAAGCTTCGTAATCCTGTTAGGAGTAAAAAAATTAAAGATTTCTTGAATAATTAGAGGATTTGAATCCGGCAGAGTTTTCTGCCGGATTTTTTATTACAAAGGAAAGGTCTCTGAACTTTCCTTTGTAATAAAAATACTCCGCAAGGATGCGCAGCTCGCGGAGAGGTGTTTATGCTGACGCATCCGCTCGCGCGCGAAGTGTCGAAGACACTTTTTTAGTTAAAAAAATAATGCAGTTTCTTTAGAATAAAAAAAACGAAAGTTTAAAAAATGAAATAGAACGGCATATCAACTTAACAAAATTAAAAAAATGAATGCGAAAACTTTATTTTATTGCATTGAGCCGAAAAAAGGAGTATATTGAGAGCAGATTAAGGGTACAAAGGTGTACCGGATAGAGATATCCGAACCTTTGTGCCCTTTTTGTTTGCCATTGAGGTAATAAATATTCTGATTTTGGGAGGAAGTATTATGGGACAAAATGAATTGTTCAAACAGGCAAAAGAACATGGATTATATGATTCACGTTTTGAGCATGATAACTGCGGTATTGGAGCGGTTGTTAATATTAAGGGAAAGAAAAGTCATCAGACGGTTGCAGATGCATTAAGCATTGTAGAAAATCTGGAACATCGTGCAGGTAAAGATGCAGAAGGAAAGACCGGAGATGGTGTTGGAATCTTACTTCAGATCTCTCATAAGTTTTTTAATAAAGTAACAAAACCATTAGGAATCGAATTAGGGGAAGAAAGAACCTATGGCGTGGGTATGTTTTTCATGCCACAGGATGAATTGACTAGAAAACAGGAAATGAAAATGTTTGAGGTCATTGCAAAAAAAGAAGGATTGGAATTCCTTGGATGGAGAGAAGTTCCGGTATCTCCTGAAGTTCTGGGAAGTAAGGCTGTGGAATGCATGCCTTATATTATGCAGGGATTTGTGAAAAAGCCGGAAGCTTGTAAAAAGGGTTTGGACTTTGATCGAAAGTTATACATTCTTCGCAGAGTGTTCTCGCATAGTAATCGTGGAACTTATACCGTTTCACTTTCTTCCAGAACCATTGTATATAAAGGAATGTTTTTAGTGGATCAGTTAAGGGCATTCTTTGAAGATTTACAGGATGAAGCTTATGAATCAGCAATTGCACTGGTTCATTCCAGATTCTCAACGAATACGAATCCAAGTTGGAGAAGAGCTCATCCGAACCGCTTTATTGTACATAATGGAGAAATCAATACCATTCGTGGAAATGCGGACAATATGCTAGCCCGTGAAGAATCCATGAATAGTGAATATATGAAAAACTCCTTGGAAAAGGTTATGCCGGTGGTAGACACCAACGGATCTGACTCAGCAATGTTAGATAATACTTTGGAATTTCTCGTGATGAATGGTGTGGAGCTTCCATTGGCTGTTATGATGTGTATTCCGGAGCCATGGGAAAAGAATGATACTATCAGCGAAACAAAGAAGGATTTCTATCAGTATTATGCAACTATGATGGAACCATGGGATGGTCCTGCATCCATTTTATTCTCAGATGGTGATTATATGGGAGCAATCCTTGATCGAAACGGTCTTCGTCCATCCCGTTACTACATTACAAAGGATGACCAGCTTATCTTATCTTCTGAAGTAGGTGTCCTGGAAATTCCACAGGAAAACATTGTAGTAAAAGAAAGACTTCGTCCGGGACGAATGCTTCTGGTAGATACGGTTAACGGAAAACTAATTGATGATAATGAATTAAAGGAAAGTTATGCATCTAGAAAGCCATATGGTGAATGGATCAATAACAATCTTGTTTACTTAAAAGACATTCATATTCCAAACGAAAAAGTAGAATCTTATGAAAGGGAAGAACGTGCGAGACTTCAGAAAAACTTCGGTTATACTTTTGAAGATTTGAAGCGAATCATTCCGATGGCAAACAATGGAATCGAAGCAACCATGGCAATGGGGAAAGATACCCCCCTTGCAGTATTAAGCGAAAGAACTCATCCATTGTTCTACTATTTCAAGCAGTTATTTGCTCAGGTTACTAATCCGCCAATTGATGCCATTCGAGAAGAAATTGTCACATCAACATCCGTTTATTTAGGAAAGGATGGTAACATTCTGGAAGAAACTCCGGAAAACTGTAAGGTATTAAAGATTCATAATCCGATTCTGACGAATACGGATATTTTGAAATTAAAGAACATCAATATGCCTGGATTTAAGACCGCAGTAGTTCCCATTGTATACTTTAAGGGAATTCGTCTGGAAAAGGCAATTGAGCAGGTGTTCGTGGATGTGGATAAGGCACATAAGGATGGCGCAAACATCATTATCCTTTCCGATCGCGGAGTGGATGAATATCATGTTCAGATTCCTTCTTTGTTAGCAGTTTCAGCCGTACATCAGTATCTGGTAAGAACAAAGAAGAGAACTACTCTTTCCCTGGTATTGGAAAGTGGAGAACCAAGAAGCGTTCATCATTTTGCAACTTTATTGGGATATGGTGCCAGTGCAGTGAATCCATATCTTGCTCATGAAACAATCAAGCAGATGGTTCATGAAGGAATGCTGAACAAAGATCCGTATGCAGCCATTGATGATTACAATGAAGCAATTATTGGCGGAATTGTTAAAATTGCCTCCAAGATGGGAATTTCAACAATTCAGTCTTATCAGGGATCACAGATTTTCGAAGCAGTGGGAATCAGCAGTTCCGTAATTGATAAATACTTTACCGGAACCGTCAGCCGTGTGGAAGGAATTAACATGGAAGACATTGAGAAAACGGTAGAAACATTACATGACAAAGCCTTTGATCCATTGGGATTAGATGTGGATCTGACGCTGGAAAGTAACGGAGAGCATAAATTACGTAGTGGAAAGGAAACACATAAATACAATCCTGCTACCATTCATACATTACAGCAGTCTACCTGGACCGGAAACTATGATTTGTTTAAGCAGTATACACATATGATTGACGAAGAAATGTCACCGGTTCACCTGAGAGGTCTTTTAGATTTCAATTATCCGGGAAACGGAGGAATTTCCATTGACGAAGTAGAAAGTGTAGACTCCATTGTGAAGCGTTTTAAGACCGGTGCAATGTCATACGGTTCCATTTCTCAGGAAGCACACGAAACCATGGCAATCGCCATGAATGCCATTGGTGGACGTTCCAATAGTGGTGAAGGTGGAGAAAGTATCGAACGATTGACGATAGGCGCTGATGGAAAGAATCGATGCTCCAGAATTAAGCAGGTTGCATCCGGACGTTTCGGTGTAACTTCCCGTTACCTCATTAGTGCCGATGAACTTCAGATTAAGATGGCACAGGGAGCAAAGCCTGGAGAAGGAGGACACTTACCGGGAAAGAAGGTTTATCCTTGGGTAGCAAAGACCAGACATTCTACACCGGGTGTAAGCTTGATTTCACCACCACCACATCATGATATTTATTCCATCGAGGATTTAGCTCAGTTAATTTATGACTTGAAAAATTCCAACAGGGATGCAAGAATTTCTGTAAAGTTAGTATCTGAAGCCGGTGTTGGTACCGTTGCAGCAGGTGTTGCAAAGGCAGGTGCTCAGGTTATCCTGGTATCTGGTTTTGACGGTGGTACCGGTGCAGCTCCGGAAAACTCCATCTATAATGCAGGTCTTCCTTGGGAATTAGGTCTGGCAGAAGCACATCAGACATTAATCGCCAATGGACTTCGTGATAAAGTTGTTGTGGAAACAGACGGAAAGTTAATGAGTGGACGTGACGTTGCCATTGCTGCAATGCTTGGAGCAGAGGAATACGGATTTGCCACAGCTCCATTGGTAACTATGGGCTGTGTCATGATGCGTGTCTGCAACCTGGATACTTGTCCGGTGGGGGTTGCAACACAGAATCCGGAACTTCGTAAACGGTTTGCAGGAAAGCCGGAATATGTCATCAACTTCATGAAGTTTATTGCACAGGAACTTCGGGAATATATGGCAAAATTAGGGGTTAAAACATTAGATGAACTGGTTGGTCGTGCAGACCTTCTGAAGGTCAAGGAAGGAATCCAGCAGAAGAAACAGCAGGAAGTTTCTTTAGACCGTATCATTAATACAGATTTCGCTGATTATCGTGTTACTTATACAGATAAGAATGAATATGATTTCGAATTATCAACCACTAAAGACATTACCGTATTATTAAAGGAAATGGGTAAGGATTTAGAAAAGAGAAATCCGGCTTCTGTGGAAGTGGCAGTAACAAACATTGACCGTTCTTTCGGAACAATCTTTGGCTCTGAAATCACAAAACGATATGATGATACCTTGGAAGAAGATACCTATGTTGTGAAGTGTACCGGATCCGGTGGACAGAGCTTTGGTGCTTTCATTCCAAAGGGACTGACTATGGAATTAACCGGTGATTGTAACGATTATCTGGGTAAGGGATTATCCGGAGGAAAGATTATTGTAAAGACTCCGGCAGAAGCAACTTACAAATCAGATGACAATATCATTATCGGTAATGTGGCATTCTATGGAGCTACAAGCGGTCATGCTTATATTAATGGTGTTGCAGGAGAACGTTTCTGTGTTCGTAACTCAGGAATCCATGCAGTTGTAGAAGGTGTGGGTGACCATGGTTGTGAATATATGACCGGTGGACGTGTGGCAGTCATTGGAACGGTTGGAAAGAACTTTGCAGCAGGCATGAGTGGTGGTGTTGCATATGTTCTTGACACCGAAAATGATTTATATAAGAAAGTAAATAAGTCTTTGGTTTCCATGGAAGAAGTGAGTGGAAAAGAAGATGTCATGGAATTAAAGAATATGATTGAAGCACATGTGGCTTATACCGATTCCGAAAAAGGAAAGATGATTTTGGAACAGTTTGAAGAATATCTTCCAAAATTCAAGAAGATTATTCCACATGACTATAAGAAAATCATGGAAACAATTTCCAAAATGGAAGAAAAAGGACTGAGTCCGGAACAGGCACAGATTGAAGCCTTTTATGAAGTGACAAGAGGATAGGAGGATTAGAATTATGGGAAAACCAACAGGATTTTTAGAATATGAAAGAGAAGATGCACCGGCCTATGCTCCAAAGGAACGAATTAAGAATTTTAATGAGTTTCATGAACCGTTGTCCTTAGAAAAACAGCAGAAGCAGGCAGCAAGATGTATGGAATGTGGTGTTCCATTTTGTCAGAATGGTCAGATGCTTTGCGGAATGGCTTCCGGATGTCCTTTGAACAATCTGATTCCGGAATGGAATGATTTATTGTTCCACGGCAATTTACAGCAGGCTTATAATCGTCTGCATAAGACGAACAACTTTCCGGAATTTACTTCTAGGGTTTGTCCGGCACTTTGTGAAAAAGCATGTACCTGTGGTCTTTACGGAGATGCGGTATCGGTTCGTTCCAATGAACATCTTATTATCGAAAACGCCTATGAGCAGGGTTATGCAGATGCCAAAGAACCTTCTATGCGTACCGGAAAGAAAGTCGCTGTTATTGGTTCCGGTCCTGCAGGACTGGCTGTGGCAGATCAGCTGAATAAGCGTGGCCACAGTGTGACCGTTTTTGAACGAGATGACAGAGTGGGTGGATTACTGATGTATGGTATTCCAAACATGAAACTGGAAAAGCATATTATTGAAAGAAAAATTGCTATTATGCGTCAGGAAGGGGTCGTGTTTGAGACAGGAGTCAATGTGGGAAAAGACATTACAGCAGAACAGATTCAGAATGATTTTGACAAGGTTGTTCTAGCTTGCGGTTCCAGAAATGCCAGAGACATTAAGGCTACCGGAAGAGATGCAAAGGGAATTTATTTCGCAGTGGACTTTTTGACATCAACGACCAAGAGTTTATTAGATAACGGACTGAAGGAAGGAACTTATATTTCTGCAAAAGGAAAAGATGTGGTTGTCATTGGTGGTGGTGATACCGGAAATGATTGTGTAGGAACCAGCATCCGTCATGGTGCAAAGAGTGTATTACAGTTAGAAATGATGCCAAAGGCACCGGATACCCGTAGTGCAAACAATCCTTGGCCGGAATGGCCGAGAGTCTGCAAGACAGACTACGGTCAGGAAGAAGCTATCGAAGTTTTTGGAAATGATCCAAGAGTTTATCAGACCACAGTTAAGGAATTTGTAAAAGACCAGGAAGGAAATCTGACAAAGCTGGTTCTTGTAAAACTGGATGCTGTGAAAGATGAAAAAACAGGTCGATTAAATATGGTTGAAATTCCAGGCAGTGAATACGAAGTGGATTGTCAGTTAGTATTAATTGCAGCAGGATTTTTAGGCTCTGAGGATTATGTCACAAAAGCTTTCGGCGTGGAAACAGACGGAAGAACCAATGTTGCCACAAAAACAGGAAGATATGCAACCAATGTGGAACATATCTTTGCTGCCGGGGACATGCACCGTGGACAGTCTTTGGTTGTATGGGCTATTCGAGAAGGCCGGGACTGTGCCAGAGAAGTGGATGAGTCATTGATGGGATATACCAGCTTGTAATGTTGACAGACCTGATATATTTCTGTAGGATGAATAATGTCCTCTTATAAAAATAGGATTGAAAAAAACTGCCGATTGGCAGTTTTTTTATCGACCAAATTGCCAAGTTTCTTATCTAATAAGTGTAAGACCTAAAAAACCCGGGGCAAGAAAGGAAAATTACAATGAACAAAGAACTGGTAAAGAAAGCAAAAAAGCATGATAAAGATGCATTTTCCGAACTGATGAGAGAACACAAGCTCAGTATGTATAAGGTGGCAAAGGCAATCTTAAAAAATGAAGAAGATATTGCTGATGCAATGCAGGATACGATTCTTGATTGTTGGGAAAAAATGCATACATTGCGAAAGCCGGAATATTTCAAAACGTGGCTGATTCGCATTCTGATCAATAATTGCAATAAAATTTACAATCAAAGAGCACGTTGGGTATTAGGGGATGAACTCCCTGAAGAAGGTGTCGTTGATCATGATTATGCCGGCGTGGAATGGAATGAGATGATGCATTGCCTGAATGAAAAACAGCGAATCGTTGTGGAACTTTATTATGTGGAACGGCTAAAAGTAAGAGAGATTGCGGAAGTGTTACATATCGGACAAAGTGCCGTGAAGGGACGCTTGCAATCTGCCAGAAAAAATCTCGAAACATATTATGGAATGGGGAACTATGAAAAACGAGTAATTTAATGACAAAAAAGTTATGGATATTAAGAAAGGAAACGATATGAAGAGATTTGAAGACTTTGTAGAAGGATTAAATGAAGATTTGGTTGTGCCGGATCTGGTAGATAAGAAATTTGAGGAGGCATTAAATATGGTAGAGAGTAAGAAAAAGAAGCATTGGGGAATCGGTGTTAAGGTAGCAGCAGCAGCGTTGGCCGTGGTTGTGTCCGGAGGCGTGTTTGGCGTAACAAATCCGGCGGTAGCATCGAAAATTCCTGTGATTGGACATATCTTTGAGAGAGTGGAACAAAAAGCAGTTTATCCGGGAGAGTATGCGAATAAACAGACACTGTCAGAGAAGGATCAGACGGATGAAAAGCTTGTAGCAGAAGATCAGAACATCAAACTTACCGCTTCAGAAGTATATAGTGATGGGTTATCAGTGTATGTTTCCTTAAAAGCAGAGTCAGAGAAGTATGATTTTAGTAAAATCGAAAAAATGTCAGAAGACAATGCTCAAGTTGTACAGCTTATGACATCCTGGAAATTTGATGAACCATTAAGTGAAAAAGAACAAGACTTTGATCTTTTACTGTCTGGAGAAAACGATGGCAATCATGCTTTTATAGGAATTGTTAAATTTGATCGGGAAGAAATTTCGAATCAGGGTGGAACAGTTAATCTTCGAATCAAAGGAATTGGCTTAGAACAGAATCAAGAACTGAAAATGGTTGATGGAACATGGGAACTTGAAATCCCATTTACGGTGGATGAAGATGCGGGGAAAGAGATTGTGGTTGATGAGAAAATTGACCAGAAATTTGCAGTGAAAAAAGTGTTTGTTTCTCCTTATCAGGTATGTGTCCTAAGTGATGTTCCATATACCATGCCATATGCCAATATGACAGATGATGAAATCATAGCAGAAGGATTCGGGAAAGAAGGAAAAACCTACAGCGATTCGGAAAAAGCTAGTCTTTGTGATGAAGTGAGAAAAGCAAAGGAATATCAATATTATGAAATGGCAATATTTAATCAGGATGGAGAAAAGATTCAGTTCCAGGAAGTGTGGGATACCGATGAAACACTTCAGAAAGATTTCTTTTCCGTGAATGGAAAGAAAATCTCCAGATTGCACATTTATGTAACGGAGAATGAAGATCAAATGTTTGAACTAATCAAAGCAAAAACAGAAGAACAGGCGAAAAAAATATCGGAGCATGATTTTGTGGTAGATGTAAAATAGTTTTCTGATGGAAAAGAACCTGTCGTCAAGTGTCTTGACGACAGGTTCTTTGTTTTGGGGGGATTTACACCTAAAAGAAGGAAATGGTTGAATTAGGTGCATGTCATCGCAATAATTAAAAGATTTTTGAAAAAAATTTTGAAAAACTGTGATATTTTTCCATTCCCAATCGTATTTAGTGTATAATGCATTATAAAAGTCATGAAAAACAACGTAGGAGAAGCAATGAAGCGAACAGAGTATATTAAAACGGTAGAACGATATTCGAATAATCTATATAAAATAGCTCTCAGTTATTGCAAGAATAAGTATGATGCGGAAGATATTCTTCAGAATGTGTTTATTAAATTACTTCAGTCTGAAGAAGAATTTCAAAGTGATGAACACTTAAAGAGATGGCTTATCCGGGTAACAGTCAATTGCTGCAAGGATTATTGTTCATCGTTTTGGAAAAGGCGAATGACAGGGTTAGATGAGGCAAGACGGGAATATGTACAGGAGTTTTCCACGCTGGAACAGAGTGAGTTATACGAGCAGGTGTTGAAGTTGCCTGAGAAATACCGAGTGGTCATTCACTTATATTATTATGAAGAATATTCAGTAAAAGAGATTGCAGAAATTCTGGAGATTAAAGAGACAACGGTGCAGACCCAATTAATGAGAGCTAGAAAGAAATTAGAAACAAAACTGATGGAGGTGCAATATGAGTGGTAAAGAATTATATAATAAAACCTTTGATGAAGTAAATATTTCTGATTATACGAAAACAAAGCTGATGCTGATGTATGGAAAAGATTTTTCGGTTGTGCAGTCAGAGCATATTGTTTATCGAATTGTAAAAGCGGCAATCGTGTTTCTTGGTTTGCTTTTTGCAAACGGAACATTGTTTTCAGTTTATGCAATCTAGCAGAAGGGAAAAAGTAAAGAATTATTGCATAAAGGGGCATGAACGTTTATACTAAATATGTTTGGTCGAAAGGATGGAGAATGAAATGAATGAATATGAAATGAATGAAAATTTTGAGACGATGGAGACGGGAAAACAGCCGGAATTCAGTAGAAAAAAACATATAATAAAAGAAATAGTAAGTTGGATTGAAATTGCCGTATTTGCGGTAGTAATTTCATTGATTATTAATCACTTTATTATTATTAATGCAACTGTTCCATCAGGTTCTATGGAAAATACCATTATGACAGGAGATCGAATGATAGGATTGCGTGTATCTTATTGGTTTGCTTCTCCGAAGCGTGGAGATGTTGTTATTTTTAATAATCCAGAGTATGTTGAAGGAGAAACACCAAAGGATAGTAAGCTTTATGTAAAGCGTACCATCGGACTTCCGGGAGAGACAGTAAAAATCGTAGACGGAAAAGTATATATTAATGATTCGGAAAAACCATTGAAGGAAAATTATCTGAAGGAAGAATGGATTAAAAACGCAGGATATGATACAGGAATTGACTATAATAGTGGTGCTTTAAATTTCTATGTGCCGAAAAAGGGCGATAAGATTGTTATTACTGATGGTGTGAAATATTTAAATGGAAAACAAATCGTGTTGAAAGATTCTTATTTAGAAGGAGTTTCTGAGAGCACGAAGTCGGTACCGGATGGTGAATATAAAGTCAGTGAGGATTGTTATTTCCTGATGGGAGATAATCGAAATGATTCTTGGGATTGTCGTTATTGGTCAGGAACTAATTATGTTTCCGAGGATGATATTTTAGCAAGAGCAGTTACCGGATACCTCCCATGGAGAGGATTTTATACAAGACCGGATTATGAGTAATTAAAAAGAGAAGCTGGAAACAGCTTCTCTTTTTGCGTTTAAGATTACAATTCATAATAATGTAATTCTTCTAAAACCTGAAAATTCAATTTTTCATATAGGTGAAATGCCGGTGTATTTTCCTTGGTGACATGTAAAATAACCGTGTCATATTTTTCAAAAATATCTTGAAGCGCGGAAGCAACCATTTCATAGCCGTACCCCCGGCGTCGTAATTCTTCTTTGACCTCCACATCATGAATGCAGGCAGTGGTATTTGATACGGTGAAGCAAAAACTTCCGATTTCAATCTCACCGACTAATCCGGTTACATAAATGGTGTCCTCTTCCTTATGGACATCCAGTTTCATTTTCGGGGAAACTTTTTGGAAATTCTTTTTGAACAGTGCCATGCTACATTCGCAGCATCCGTATGTAAAACCAATTCGTTCCAGAAAGTCTTTTCCAAGTTTGTTGTCCGTAAGAAGAGAAGCGGAATAAGAATGCTCTCCATAATCACTGACTAAATGAAAAAAGAGTTGGCTGGCAATTTTCTGACGTCGATAAGTAGGAAGAACGAAGACACAGAATTCCACATTGTATGCATCAATCTCGTAAGGACAAAGAAATCCAACGACAGAATCACCGGCCTTGGCAAGGTAGCAACATGGTCGGTTAGAAAAATCGTGGTAATCCTCATCAATAAAATAATGATGACATAAGCCATCGTTCTGATTGCAATCGGAATTGATGCTTTCCAAGAGAGAAAGTAATTCCTTACTTTTACAAAAACTTTTCTGATAAATAATTGTTTCGTTCATAAGTTCTACCTCAACATTTTTTTCTGTGAATAAGTATAGCAAAAAGAGGAGAGAAAGTCACTGAGAATCAAGGGGAGAGGGCAAATGTGTCTCTTGATAAAAAAGAGAATTATGATAGACTTAAACGAAGGAAAGTTGACAATCAATGAAAGAGAGGCTGAAACGATATGTTAAAAATTGGTTCTCATGTTGGAATGAGTGGTAAGGATATGCTGTTAGGTTCTGCGAAAGAAGCATATTCTTATGGTGCAAATGTTTTTATGGCATATACCGGTGCACCACAGAATACAAGAAGAAAAGATGTTTCAGAATTAAAAATAGATGAAGCCTGGGATTATATGAAGGAACATGACATTGAAGAAATCGTGATTCATGCGCCATACATTATAAACCTGGCAAATACTGTGAAGCCGGAAACCTATGACATTGCGGAACAGTTTCTGGCAACAGAACTGGAACGTTCCGCAGCAATGAGAAGTAAGGTAATGGTGCTTCATCCGGGTTCTCATGTGGGCGCGGGAGTAGAGGCCGGTACGGCACAGATTATTCATGGAATCAATCAGGTACTGACCAGGGACTCCCAGGTGTGTATCGCATTGGAGACAATGGCGGGAAAAGGTTCAGAAATCGGAAGAAGTTTTGAAGAACTGGCAAGAATTTATGAGGGAGTCATTCATAATGAAAAACTTCGGGTGTGTTTTGATACCTGTCATGTTAATGATGCAGGATATGATTTAGTAAATGATTTAAGTGGTGTGCTGACAGCGTTTGATAAAGTGCTTGGCACGGATCAGATTGCAGTGTTCCATATCAATGACAGCAAAAATCCATGTGGGGCGGGAAAAGACCGACATGAAAATTTCGGATTTGGAAACATAGGATTCGAACCGCTTTATGAACTGATTCGAATGAAAGAGTTTGAAGAGATTCCTAAAATATTGGAGACACCATATGTGAAGGATCCGGAGAATGGGAAAAAATCATATGCCCCTTATCGATATGAAATTGAAATGATTCGTAAGGGAATATTTGATCCGAGCTTAATGGAGAGAATCCTGTCGGAAAATCAGAAGTAGAAAAGAGGCGGATGAAATGGAAAATTTAATTTATAGTTTAAACGCAACGGTTCCGGTTTTCATCGTGATTATTGTCGGATATTTGTTAAAGAAAATCGGCTGGATTAATGAGGATTTTATTAAGGCAGCAAATAAAATAAATTTTCGAATTACTCTTCCTGTTTTGTTGATTCAGGATTTGATGCAGACTGATTTTCATCAGGCATTTGACGGGAAGTTCATCATTTTTTGTGCAACAGTAACGTCAATCTGCTTTATGGGAAGCTGGGTTGGAGCAAAACTGCTTTTGAAGGATAAAGAGATTACCGGGGAGTTTGTGCAGGCATCCTTTCGTAGTAGTGCAGCTGTCCTGGGCGCCGCTTTTGTAGTTAACATTTATGGAAATACAGGAATGGTACCATTGATGATTATTGGTGCGGTTCCTCTGTATAATATCTATTCGGTGATTGTTTTATCTGCGGAATGCCCGCAGAAGGGTGTTACTCAGGAAAAAACAATAATAACCACCTTGAAAGGAATCATCACGAATCCAATTATTATTGGAATTATCATTGGGGTTCTTTTGTCGGTATTTCAAGTGGATTTTCCAAAAGTAGTGGATAATACCATGACAAACTTTGCTAAGATTTCCACGCCGTTGGCATTGCTTGCCATTGGTGGTGCGTTTGATTTTGGAAAAGCAATTAAGAAAGTAATTCCGGCAGCAGTGGCAACATTCTTAAAACTGGTAGGCTTTGCAGCAATCTTTTTGCCATTGGCAATTTATATTGGCTTCCGGGAGGAAAAACTGATGGCACTCATCATCATGCTGGGTTCTCCAACGACACCGAGCTGTTTTATTATGGCGAAAAGCATGAAGAGCGAAGGAACCTTAACCAGTTCCGTGGTTGTATTGTCGACGATGCTTTCAGCATTTACTTTGACGGCAATTATTTTTATTGTGAAATCCTTAGGATACCTGTAAAAGTAAATTTTTTGTCGAAAAGAGTTGATTTGGTCTTTTTTTCGTGATAGATTATAATTGTCTTAAGACAGTTAACAAAAGATAAATGAAAAAGAACGAGAGAAAAGAGAAAAATACATTTTTGGACGATTGAAGGTGTATTTTGTTTTTCTCTCATTTTTATTTCTATAGAAAAATTGTACATTGAAAATTGAATATGGTACTGGAAAACGATTTAGTTAATAGGGGGCATACATGTCAATCAATAGAGAACATAAAGATAGAATATTTATACGATTGTTTGGTGCAGAAGAAAATAAGAAAAATCTGTTAGAACTATATAATGCTTTGAATAATACGAACTATTCAGATGTTAATGAATTAAAGATAACGACCATTGATAATGCGATTTATATGGGATATAAGAATGACATTTCCTTTCTGATTTCGGAAGAAATGAATCTTTATGAGCATATGAGCAGTTTTAATCCCAATATGCCGTTACGTGGTGTAATCTATTTTTCTCATCTGGTGGAGAAATATATCAGACAGATGCGTTTGAATGTTCATAGTTCAACATTGCAGAAAATTCCGGAACCCAGATATTATGTATTTTATAATGGACCAGCGAATCAAGAGGATGAAACAATACTAAAACTTTCTAAGGCATATCATAAAAATGATTATGCGGGAGAATGTGAATGGACAGCACATATGATAAATATTAATTATGGGAAAAATAAAAAATTGTTTGACAAATGCAAAAAACTTAAAGAATATGCGATACTAATTGATAAAATAAAAAGAAATGTAAGGTGCTGCGATAATCCGGAAGACGGTGTCGATGATGCCATCAATGAATGTATCAAAGAAAATATTTTAAAGGATTTTCTAGTGGCGCATAAAGCGGAGGTTAAAGGTTTGATTCTAGAGGAATTTGATGAAGAAGAATATAGAGAAATGTTAAGAGAGGAATACCGGGAAATCGGAATAGAAGAAGGCAGAAAAGAAGGCCTGGAAAAGGGACGAGCAGAAGGACAAGCAGAAGGACGAGCAGAAGGACGAGCAGAAGGACGAGCAGAAAGTATTCTTGAATTTCTTCAGGAAATGGGACCAATATCATCTGACCTAAAGGAAAAGATACGGAAAGAAAAGGATATTGAGAAACTAAAACAATGGCTAAAAATCGTGGCTCGAGTTAACTCAATAGAAGAGTTCTTACAAAAAATCTAAATATGAAAACTGATATTCAAGGCAATGAATATCAGTTTTTTTATTACATAGGAAAGTTCTTTGAGCTTTCCTATGTAATAAAATGCTCCACAAGGATGCGCAGCTCGCGTAGATGTGTTTATGCTGACGCATCCGCTCGCGCGCGAAGTGTCGAAGACACTTTTTATGTATTCTTATGAATAGATCAGATTGCAAAGGTAAAACACCAAAGGAATGGTGATGAGAGACATCAAAGTTGTGATGAAAATTACCTTGGATGCAAACTTCTTATCTAAATTATATTGTGTACAAAGAATTAATGCCACATTGGCAACAGGCATCAAAAATTCAATGAACATAACGTTCAGAAGTAATTTATCCGGAATCAAAAGTTGATACAGCGGATACAGAAGAATTGGTAGTAAAATCTGTTTTAATACAGCAAAAATGTAAATTCTCCATTCGTTAAAAACATCCCGAATCTTCATAGTGGCTAAGGTTGACCCAACTAACATCATTGCAAGAGCCGGTGTTAACTCACCTACAGTTCCAATTGCGTGATCCACAGATTCTAAAGCCGGCGGAAAATGAAATTGTGTCAAATACATCAGCAGAGCGAACAGGGCACTGAGAATTCCGGGAGAAAGAAGCTTCTTGAACTGGAATTTGGTGTTTGCACTGTCTCCGTAGCCAATCATGATGACCCCGTAGGTAAAAACTGCAATGTTAAAAAAGATATTGAAAATTGCCGCATAAAAAACAGCCACGGGAGCTTGGTCTCCGGTAGCGGCACGAAGAATCGGAATCCCCATAAATCCCACATTGGAGAAAATCATCATAAACATATAAGCACCCTGACGGGCTTTTACGATGTGAAACGCCTTGAGCATTCCTTTAATCAATAGAAAGGCTATGATTGGCATAATTAAGAAAAAGCCAATGGACACAGCAAAGAGTAATCCCAGTGTGTTGGCATCCGGTCTTGCGGAAGAGTCAATGGATAGTACTGCATTTAAAATCATGCAAGGCATTGTTATGTTGACAATCAAGGCATTAATATGTTTGTTTACATCCTCGTTCAGAATGTTTCGCTTAAACATAAAATAACCAAGACACAAAATGATAAATAATTCAATTAACTGGCTGACCAGTACGTTCATGTGAATCATAAGAACCTCCGGTAATTAATGTTTTACACCGTCTCTCATTTTAAGTATAATAATCATGAGAGTCAAGATGAATTCAAAGAAAGGAAGGGAAAAAGAATGAACCCTGCAAATATTTTTAAAATCAAAGGATTATTAGATCGATTTAACCAAAGTCATCCAAAGGTATTACCTTTTTTCAGAGTTGTGAATCAGAGAGGTATCACCGAGGGGACAATTATTGAAATGAAAGTGAAATTCACGGATGAAAAAGAGTATGTGACAAATATCAGAGTGACCGAAGATGATTTGGAATTGTTCCAGCAATTAAAAGAATTAAGTATGTAGAGTGGAGCAGGATATGTTGGACAATAATTATCTGGACAATGAACAGATGATTTTTGACGAGATGACAGAGGCAGTAATCATCTTTGATAAAAATCGTCAGATACAATATTTTAATGATTCAGCTCGGGATATTTTTGGAATTCCCCATAGTGAGATTGAAGGTTTAGAACAGATTCCGTCCTTAAGGGAAAATAAGAAATTTTCAAGATTTATAAAAGATACCTTTTCAAAAAAAGATAAGGCACAAAATACGGAATTAATTTATGACAATGGAACCATAGAGACGGTTTTGAAATTAAGGACGAATCGAATCGTGAAAAATGGAAAAGACAAGGGGATGATTTTACTGGGGGCAGATGTCACGGCAGACAGTGACTTGCGTCGCTTCGAAAAGGACAGCGCCAGTACCTTTATCGGAATCGTACTTAGCATTTGTATTTACCTGTTTATATGGAGTCTTTTGGAATTTACACTTCATATTCATTACAGACCTTCAGAATATACAAAGGTAATTGAAGCAATCTCCTTTGTGTTGTTTCTGGAAGTTTTGTTTTTATCCAGCCTGTCGCTAAAGGATGTGGGAGTGTTCGTATCGCCAAAGCAACTGGTAAAATCTTTAGGACAGGTGCTTCCGGTAATCGGAATTGCGGGACTGATTTTAATTGCAATCAATGCCGGTTTACATTTAAGTGGTCATGCATTAAAGGAACCGTTTTTTGGTGGAAGTTGGGCGAAGGCAGTGACATATATATCTGTGGCAATTTTACAGGAATTTCTGGCAAGAGGTGTGCTGCAGACATCCATTCGCTTTTTAGTGAAAGTGAAGTGGCAGAAATTCTTTAATGTATTGCTTTCCTCTTTGCTGTTTACCTTAATGCATTTGCCGCATGGTTTTCCGTTTATGATGGGAGCATTGGTAATGGGGATTGGCTTAGGAATTATTTATGAGTATCAGAAAAACATATGGGGATGTGCACTCATTCATTGGGCTTGTGGATACCTTGCCATTTCCATGTTTTTCTAGAGGAGCAGATTAGAAAGGGAGGTTGTTTATGAAATTGCGAGGGTTATTAGGAACGGTAGTTATGATGGTAATGGTAATGGGAACCTTCGTGAGTGTTTCAGCGGAGAATTATTATGTGACCAATGAAACACAAACTGGGAAGGGAAATATTTCTTATCCCGCAGGGGTTACATCACTGATGACAAAGACTGAGTTTTGGACTGAGCGGACAGTGACAAGCGCCGAGACCATTCTTATTGGAACCAATGAAATTAATAGATTAAACGCATTGGCACTTCGCACGAAAAGTACGAATATGAATGACCTGAAAAGTATGGAAGGAACTTATGATGCCACTGCATTAAAAAACAATTTGATGAATGGAGAAATCCCGGAAGATGATTGTTATTTAAAGGGAGAACTTTTAGATAAGACAACTTATTTTTTTGAAATGAGTCAGGATATTGCAGAGACAGCCTATGATGGAACACGAGAAATTCAGTATGGAATTTGTGTGAAAGGAACGCCAATTAAAAGCTGGCCGACGAATGATATTATTGGATATTCCGATAAGGATACCGATGATGAGATTCAGCTTTCCGCATTGGTGGTGAATGAACCATTTGTTGTAAAACAGATTGCTTATAATGACGGACATCTGTTTTATTGGGGATATTCGGATTTGGTGTCCGGCTGGGTGGATGCTGACAACATCGCGCTCTGTAAGGATAAGGCAGAGTGGCTGGATGCTTGGCAGGTTTCTACGGATGGAAAAGATTTTGTTGTAGTGGTTCAGGATAAAATTGTTTTGGAACCAAGTATGTTTGCAACTTATGCTTCCGAAGTAAAACTTCAGTTTTCTACAATCCTAAAACTTGTAAAGAAGGAAGAAATTCCGAGACAGATTGAAGAACGTGGACCTTGGAACAACTATGTGGTCTATCTTCC
Organism: uncultured Lachnospiraceae bacterium; assembly: GCA_902766735.1. Taxonomy (GTDB): domain Bacteria; phylum Bacillota; class Clostridia; order Lachnospirales; family Lachnospiraceae; genus Eubacterium_G. Next base: position 8,865 of record CACXEU010000114.1, on the reverse strand, counting down.
GACAAGAAATGAAGAAGGATTTTATGAAAAGAAAATGGCGTTGATTTCGGAACACTGTAAGGTCAGTGTGGGATTTCTTCCGTTAACTCAAAAGAATCTGATTGATACTTCCTTACAATGTCTGGGAAATCGTTATGGATGGGGTGGTATGTTAGATGCCATGGATTGTTCCCTGTTTACAAGAAATGTCTATAAATGTTGTGGTGTATTTCTTCCAAGAAACACGAATTGGCAGCAGGAAATTCCGGGAACAAAGACAGACCTTTCCGGTTTGGATGATCAAAGTAAGCAACAGATCATTGAAAAAATGCCGGCAGGAACCTTATTATACTTTAGAGGACATACGATGATTTACCTTGGCAGTGTGAACCATGTGGGATATGTAATCAGTGATCTGGGAACAGTTTCTGATAGCGAAGGTTCCTTGGATGTCCGTAGCATTCAGTCCGTTGCAATTACTCCGTTAACCGTGCGAAGAGGAAAAGGAACAACCTGGCTTTCTAATTTGACCGGAGCTGTGTCTGTGGCAATTCCAAAGCCGGAGGTGACAACAGCAGAAGTGACCACAAAGGAGATAAAACTTCCGAAAACTAAAATTAAGAAAGTAGCGGTGAAAAAGAAACGTCTGAAGATTACCTGGAAAAAGGTTCAGGGAGTAACCGGATATAAGCTACAGTATTCAAAAGATGCGAAGTTCAAAAAGAAAAAAACAATTACGATAAAAGCGTCCAAGGGAACGGTGACACTGAAAGGAATTAAGAAAAGAACTTATTACTTCCGCATCAGAACCTATCAAAAAGAAAAGAAAAAAAATGCAGCGATTTTATATTATTCTGCATGGTCTAATATTAAAAGAAAAAAAGTTCAGTAGAAGAAGATGTATCAAAGGTGAACTATCAGGGAAAACTGGTACGGTTCTGGATATGCGGGACTTCAGGAAAAAGAGAACCGGTTCCTACCGCAAGGAGAAAGAATCATGGAGAATTCTTATAAATTTTTTGAAAATCGTGGGTGCAAGTATTTCCCGTGTCATAAGGGCTTAGAAAATTTCAATTGTATGTTTTGTTATTGCCCAATGTACAATCAGGAGAAATGTCTTGGAAACCCGTCATATATTGAGAAAGGGGACCGAACGGTAAAGGACTGCTCGCAATGCAGCTTTCCTCATGTCCCGGAAAATTACGAAGCAATTATTGCCTTTCTAAGGAAAGGATAAGGAGAAAGAATGGACGTAGAAGTAACACTAGATCTAGAAGAGGAGCCAGTGAATAAGGATACCATAAAGATTGCAGCTGTGATGGCTCTTGTTATGCTGGTTGCACTCATTGGAATCATTACTGTTTATCAGTTTGTCAAGGCGGTACCATATGAGCAGGGGCATATCGTGGAACAAGAAAATATGTACGAAAATGATTTTTTCAAAATTAGGTTCAAATGTCCGGAAGGGTATCAGATGACATTATCCGGATTTTCTAAAGATGAAGTGAATCATTTGTTAGAATCAGATTGGAACGAAGTTCGAACTTATCAGGAATTTACGGCGGTGTCGAATAGTCAGGAAAACTCGATGTCGATTATTGTTCTTCGAGGAGAATTGAATTTGGATGACCCTTCCGGGAGAAAACAAATAAAAAAAATATTGCGTGAGATGTCAAATTCTGTGTCAGGAGAAAAATATACTTGGGGGGATCCTTATGAAGACCTTTTATCAAGCGAAACATATCGGGTTATTGACGTAGATGTCTACACAGCTGAGAAATGGGGGCGTGTGAATCTTTATACCAGAAAAGTAAAAGGTTATTCCGTATGTATTATCTTTCGAGGGATGAATGATTATTTCGGAGAATTATTTGAAGGATTTTTAACATGTGAATAATGGGGAAGGAATGAAATCATGATTAAATTTTTAAGAAAAAGACTGAACAATACTCCGAGAATTATTTTTCTGGGATTTCTTCTGGTAATCCTTGTTGGTGCAGGATTACTGTCGCTGCCTATGAGTGCGGCAAATGGAAAGGCTACAGGTTTTGTGGATGCTTTATTTACCTCAACCACATCGGTTTGTGTTACGGGACTTGTAACAGTTCCTACATATTCTCATTGGAGTGCCTTTGGAAAGGTTGTTATTTTGTTTTTAATTCAGCTTGGTGGGCTGGGAGTAATCTGTATTGCCACAGGTTTTTTGGCGTTGCTTCGAAGAAGAATTTCCCTGGCAAGCCGTAAGGTAATTCAGGAGTCTTATAGCCTGGATACATCCAGCGGAATGGTTGCATTAGTTCTTAGAATCATAAAGACAACGATTCTGATTGAATTTCTGGGAGCGGTCGGATTAAGTGTTCGATTTATTCCACAGTTCGGCTGGAAGAGAGGAATCATTTTTTCAATTTTTCATTCCATTTCAGCTTTTTGTAATGCGGGAATTGATTTACTAGGAGATTCCAGTCTGATGCCATATGTTGGTGATACTTATTTTAATATTGTAGTCATGCTGATTATTATCAGCGGTGGCCTTGGATTTATTGTATGGTGGGAAATCGTTGATCTGATTAAAAGGATAATCAATGGAAGCCTTGCACCGGGAAAACTTTGGGAACGGATGTCATTACATGGAAAAATAGTAATCAGCATGACAGCATTCCTTCTAATCATAGGTGTTGTCATCGTGCTGGGATTGGAGTATGATAATCCGAAAAGTATTGGAAACATGACTATGGGAAATAAGGTGTTAGCGGCAGCTTTTCAATCGGTAACTCTTCGAACTGCCGGTTTTTGTACCATTACCCAGACCGGATTTAAGGCGAGCACTTCCATGTTAATGTGTATACTGATGTTGATTGGTGGTTCACCGGTTGGAACTGCCGGAGGAATTAAAACTACTACGGTTGCAATTCTCTTGATTGAGGTAGTAAGTGTCATTCGAGGAAAAGAAGAAGCAGAGGTATTTCGCAGAAGAATCAGTAAAGAAAATGTTCGAACCGCATTGGCTGTTGCAACCATCAGTGTTTTGTCTGCAATTATCGCGATGATTGTTTTAACAGAAACGGAAGGAGCCTCCATTAAGATTATTGCGTATGAAGTATTTTCGGCAATTGGTACTGTGGGATTGAGTATGGACTTTACCGCATCTCTGTCGGTCGTTGGCAAGCTCATCATTATCCTGTTAATGTTTATGGGAAGAATCGGTCCAATTACTTTAGCCAGTGCCTTTGCTGCTAGACAGAGTCGGGCAAAGGAAACGGAGTTGCCGGAAAGAAAGATTATTATTGGTTAGTCATAAAATAAGAAAAAATTCTGAAATATATAGGAGAATAAAAATGGAAGTAAAAGAGATTGCAGTGTTTGGATTAGGAAGAATGGGAAAAGCGGTTGCAACACGCTTTTCTGAAAGTGGTGGTCAGGTAATTGTCATTGACAATGATCAGAAAGTAATCGACGAAATGGCAGACAAAGTTGCTTATGCGGTAAAGGTCGATGTAAATGATATTGATGCATTAAAGTCCTTGAGCATTGGAAATGTGGATGTGGCTGTCATTACGCTTGGTGAAAACCTTGAGGCAAGTATTATGGCAATCATCGCATGTAAGGAAATGGGCGTTCAGACGGTATATGCCCGTGCAAAGGACAAACTTCAGGGAAGAATTCTGAAGAAAGTCGGAGCGGACATTATTATGCATCCGGAAGAGGAAATGGGGGAAAAAATTGCGAAGACGCTGCGATACGAGAACCTTCGTGATTTCATTAACCTGGAAGAAGGGGTTAGTATCATCGAGGCAGTGATTCCAAAGCAATGGGTCGGAAAAACTCTGATGGAATTAAACTTACGAAAAAAACATGGCGTGAATGTCATTGCCATTAGAAAAGATGAGAAAATAATTACCAATGTCGATGCGGACAAACCATTAAGTGTAGGCATTTATGTCATTGTCATTGGAGAAGATAAGAAATTGGATAAGTTATTAAAATAAAAAAATGGCCTTGCGATAAGTGCAAGGCTATTTTTCTATTTTCCTTCATGAATATCCGGAAGTTTGTGAATGTCATAAGTGTCGTAATAGATTTCAAATGCTGTATCCACATCTCCGGAGAGTTCGATTAATGCACCGGCTTGGAACATTGTTGAAAGCGTTCCGGATGGTGCTTTCCAGGCTGCATTGGATACAACTTCTGGTCGGGCATCATTGATGCTTTGGGCTCTAAGAAGTGATTCTGCTTCGAATAGAAGTGTTCCGGTTGCAATGTGATAATCGCTTGAAATAATAGCCAACTCTTTTACCTGGGGATACTGTTTTTCAAGGATATCAAAAGTATAAATGGCATTTTGTGCTGTGGTAACGGATTGATCTTCTACAATAATCCGGTTTTCTTCAATTCCCTGCTGAATCAGCCACTCCGCCATCTTTCCGGCTTCTGTTGCAGTTTTATCATCTTCTGCGGTGCCACCACCGGTGCAAACAATCAATGCATTAGGATATTTTTCGGCACTGTTCTTTAAAACTTTTAACCGTTCAATCAGTTCATCTTTCATGGAACCGTCAGGATTTAACTGGAAGCCCAAAGCTACTAGACACAAAGAATCCGTGTCAGAAAGATTGTCCGGAAGAATATCATAATTTAGAGATAAATCGGTGTTGGTAGTGCCCCATAGCTTCATAATACTGTCCCAACGTTTTCCACAATCTGAATCTGTGGTCCGAAGTTCTTTCAACAATGCGTCCACCTTCTCATCGGCGTCTTTACCGTAGGTTCCATAATCCACAACCATTTCCTCTATAATTTCCTGCTTCTCCCGTTTCGTCTCTGTTGCTTTTTTTTCATTGGAGCATCCAGAGAAGTATAGAAGAAAAGAGCAACTTAGTAACAGGGTAGAAATGCAATAAAGTTTTTTCTTCATAATCATACCTCCTATGAAATTTTCCGAACATAATATTGTATTTATTATATCAAAAATGAAATCGTGGCTCAAGAAAAGGGAGTCTGTTCTTCGCAAATCATTGTTCGATATGATATACTAAACAAGGTTTATATCAGGTATGGAGATGGAGAAATCATGGAGAAGAAGATTTATTACCATCTTCCGGGATTGTTTGAATTCTATGAGTTATATCGGATGTTCCTGTCTCTGTTTCGGGAACACAGGGAATATTTCTATGAGTGGTGCGAAATCGGATCGATTTATGGAGCTCCACAGGAATGCTTGTGGGGTGGCGGACGCGTAGGATTTGGAGAAGAATCACCGGAGAAGGTATTGGAACTAATAAATACATATGACATATCAGCACGACTGACCTTCAGTAATTCTCTTTTGGAAGAGAAGCATCTTTCCGACCGGTTTTGTAATCGACTTTGTGAACTGTTTGAAAATGGTGGAAACAACGGAATTATCATCCATTCGGATTTACTGTTGGAGTATCTTCAAAAGAATTATCCGGAGTTTTACTTTGTTTCCTCTACGACGAAGGTGCTGACAGATTTTCGAGAGTTTGAAAGGGAATTGAACCGGGATGAATTTCGATATGTGGTTCCGGATTTTCGACTCAACAAGGAACTGGAACAACTTGACAGACTAACAGAAGTGCAAAAGGAAAAGGTAGAATTTCTCTGCAATGAGTGTTGTTGGTTTGACTGCTATGCCCGAAAGGATTGCTATGAAAATGTCAGTAGGAAGAATCTGGACATGGACTGTGACGACCATGTGTGTGTGTCACCGACTGCCCAAAGAGGGTATCGGTTTTCTGATGCAATAAACAATCCGGGATTTATAGGAATTGATGACATTCAGAAGGTGTATGCTCCGGCAGGTTTTCGGAATTTTAAAATTGAGGGGAGAAGCCTAGGCAGTGCAATGATTCTGGAATTTCTGCTTTATTATATGACGAAACCGGAGCATCAGTTAAAAGTACGGGAAGAAATTTATTTGTCCAGTTCGCTGGATTTGTTTTAGGAAAAGGAGCGGAAGATGGAACGACTTTTTGAAATTGACTTAAAAGATTATAAGAAAACGGATGAGATTTTTCGTAGACCGTCAGCCAGAGCGATTATCCTTCAAGGGGACAAAATTGCTCTTGTTTATAGTAAGAAAGAAAAATACTATAAATTTCCCGGTGGTGGAATTCATAATGATGAAGATAAGGTGGAAGCTCTGATTCGTGAAGTCAGAGAAGAAGTGGGGATGTTAGTGATTCCGGAAAGCATTCGAGAATTTGGAAGTGTTCTTCGAAGACAAAAGAGTGATGAAAGTGAGAATACCATTTTCGAGCAGGAAAACTATTACTATTTTTGCGATGTGGAGAATCAGCTTGCAAGTCAGGAATTGGATGAATATGAGAAAGAAGCGGAGTTTGTCTTAAGAGTCGTTGATCTTAAGGTGGCGATTCAGGCAAACGATGAATATCAGAGTGATAACTTTTTTGACGAAATCATGATTAAAAGAGAGCTTCGTGTACTTCAAATGATTCAGCAAAAGATGAATTTTAGGAATGTTTATTTTGTGATTGGAAATGCTTATGCCGGAAAGTCCACGTTAGTAAAAAATCTGGCGGAAAGATATCAGGGAATTGCTTTGGAAGAAAATTATCATGATAAAAAATTGCCGGAACTAGATAGCAAGGAATTTCCGAATCTTACCTATACCAGAGATCTTCAGGATTGGCACGAATTTATTCGAAGGACACCGGAGGAATATGTCCGGTGGATTAATGATGTGGCAATGGAATGCGAAATTATTGAATTGCAGATTCTGGAGGAGTTATTGATAGAACCTGAGATGCGAGAAAAGAAAATCTTTGTGGATACCAATATTAGTATTGAGACATTGAGAAAGATTTCAGATAAGAGTCATGTGATTGTGATGTTGGCTGACCCGCAGATTTCCGTTCGTCGATTCTTTGAACGACCGGATTCGGAAAAGCAGTTTCTTTATCAGCTGATGTTGGAGGAACCTGATCCACAGGCAGCCTTGGATAATTATCGTGAAATCTTAACAAGGATTAATTCTAAGGAGAATTATGAGATATTTGAAAAGTCGGGGTTCCAGGTAATTTACAGGGAAGAGGAGAGAACGCAGGAAGAGACGATGGGGATTGCGGAAAGCATCTTTACTTTTTAAGCCAGATGAAGTGAATAATATTACACTTGCTGCTTTGGTACTATCAGTTTAATGGAGTAAAAATGAGAGTTTCCAAAGTAGGCATTAATCAATTATAATAGTTCTATCTATTTTACTCCATGGGAAAGGTTGGTATCATTATCCTTGTAGAAAGCGCTGATACAATTACCAAATATAAGATGATAATTGAAAGGATGATAATATGAACAGAGATATTTTTATTAGAAATTTAACAGATGATAAAATTGTAATGAACCCAACAGGAAGAAATGCCGACGAGCTTTCAGTAGAAGAATTTGAAAATAACTACGAAGCATTTTTTGATATGATTTTTCAGATTGCAGATACGGACATTTCATCGGTAGAAGGATATGGAGAATTTAACGAAGAGAATCAGGCACCGTATTCTTCCGTAACTGAGTTTATTAAAGAAACATTCAATGAGAACAATGAAGGGTATTGGAAAAATTGGACGGTTATGTTTGAAACAACATTCCTAAAGAAGGAGTATTTTGAAGAGATACTTGGAAAGGCATTGCAGTATGCTCAGTATTGTGAGGGACAAAGATATCTGGTAAATAACAATACATTTTTTTGCTATATGGTTGTAAAGGAAGATGGAAAGACTTACTGTACAGATTGGGGAAGGGCAGGAATCATGGATTTTATGATGGATTTTGCTATTCTTGATCTGAATAAACCGTATCTTCTTGTTCCGGAGAAACTATATGAATATGCTAAGAAGAAAAACATCGAAATCAAGGACTTCAGGGAAAGATTTTTATGTATGGCATATTTTAAAGGAATTGACACATTGAGATGGCATGCATCCATTGATGATATAGTATCTTGTGAGTCAATTGTCAAATCAATCAATGCACTAGAGGAGAGAATTAATAAATTATAATGAAGTACGAAAATGCAAGGGATATTCTCCCGGAAAGCTTATTGAGAGAGGTTCAAAAGTACGCAGAGGGAAAAGCAATCTATATTCCCAAGAGTACTCAAACTATGGGGTGGGGAGAAGCATCAGGTTGTAGGAAAAAGTTAAATAAAAGAAATGCATCTATTTGTGCACGCTATTCGGCAGGCAAATCTGTCAACGAACTGGCGGAGGAATTTTATCTCTCGCCGGAAACAATCAAAAAAATTGTGTATGGCAAAAAGAAAGAGATTCCACCGTATTCGCCTACAGTCACATCGGCAAGTCAATATTCCAATGCCGGTTTGTCTGAAGAATGGGTTCGGATATATATGGAATCATTGGGGAAAACGATGCCTGATAGTGAGCAATATTTTTTGTATGATTTGGCAAAGATTCCATTGAGGCTGATTGAAAAGCAAACCAATAATTGTACCGTGAGTGTCAAAGAATATGATGAAGAAACAAGCTATGGATTGAACGTACCACTGATTTTAAAATTTGAAAACCATAAATTCAACGCGGAATACCAGGTACAGTATTTAGATTATTTGCTTGAACGGAAAATAAATGCTCATTATGCTTTTGTTTTAGGAAAAAATGATGAGTACAATTATTTTTATAATATTTTTGGAAAACATTTTAGGCGATAAGATTGTTTCATAATGAAAATCGAAGAACCCTTGAGGTAGTTCTCCAAAGTTGTTTGAGTTATAGTTTTTTAATAATAAATCCAATAACATTGAGATAGTTATTGAGTCCTTTTGCAAAGTATTCTTTATCACTAACGGAATATTCATGTTCAGAATCAAACCAGTCCTGCCATGCTTTTTCACCC
>CACXEU010000113.1 GCA_902766735.1 uncultured Lachnospiraceae bacterium | reverse complement strand
TTTCTGAGATGTCCCCTCTACGTTCTGTTGCTTCTTAACCTCTGGAGCAATATGTACTTCTTCATTACTTATAACATCCTGTACCGGCTCTATTTTTTCTTCCGTTTTAGCAATTGCCTTTGTATCCTGTTTCCGTTCCGGTTGAACCATTTGATGGATATAGGTGTTTTGCTTCACTTCCTTATTCACTACGGTATATACGGAAAATGGCGATTCCAAGGAGACCGGGCAAACCAGTCTGATTGCAACCAATGCCCAAAGAACACAAATATACTTTCTCGGTATTTTCTTAAAGACAATTCTGACCACCAGAATCATTGCAATTAATATACTTGCCTTGATACTCATATCAATGAGTTTTAACAATAATTCATTCATATCTTTCCCCTACCTCATTTTAAAATCATCAATCATTTTCTGAAGTTCATCAATTTCCTTTTTCGACATTTTCTTTCTGGAACTAAATGCCGCTAAAAACGCCGGCAACGATCCGTTAAAGGTTTCATCCACAAACTGCTCCGATTTTGATGCATAGAATTCCTGCTTTGATATAATCGCAGAAACGACTCCATCCTCATTTTTTAATAATCCCTTTTCACACAGTTTTCTCAGTACAGTGTAGGTCGTTGATTTTTTCCAATCTAATTCTGCTTCACAAATTTTTACTAAATCCCCGGATTTAATCGGTTCATGTTTCCATACCAGTTCAGCAAAACTAAGCTGAACTTCTCCTAATTCAATATATTCCATTTCCAATCTCCTTTTTGTTTATCTCACTTCCATCATCTTTTTTCTGCATACTCAACATACACACAATCTACTATCTTTCCTCAACCTCATTTTAAAATCATCCATCATTTTCGCGCTTCGTTGGTTTATTCCAAATAGACCACTTTTCACTTTAAGTTTATCGTGAATAAACCAATCTGTCAATTATTTTTTAGCAAGAAAAAACTCGCAACGCCTTGTAACTAGGTATTGCGAGCAATATGTTTTAAATATATATTATTAGAACTTAAAATATTCTATCTTATTTTTTTCTAAAAAATCTATGTCTGCACTGGTTTCATTCCGCAAAAAAGCCAATTTTTCATGACTAACATACCAAAACCAAATTTGATCATTTCGATAAAAGCATAACTCTTGAGGCAATGTTTCGCCATTCCAATCTTCAAGCGTTGTTCCTTTGAAAAATAATGATTTTAACTCTTTTACATTTTCAATTCTAATAAAATCACTATCTTGAAATTCCGTTCCTGAATATGGATGCGTTCCGATACTCTTTTTTTCTACAACAAAGCCCGAAATCACATCATAAAATGCTTGGTCGACATACTGAGAATGTATCGTATCATCCTTCTCCAATACAACACTAAACGAATCACATGTTTCTAATGCATAATCAATAATGGCATGGTATGCATTCTTTTGGAAAAATATCTCTAACATAAAACCTCCTCGCATACTCTGTTTCATAAAATCTTACTTCAAAACGTGTACGTAATTCAAACGAAATTGCCGTTTAACTATCATACTCGCAATAATATAATGTTGATGTTTCACAATCATAAACTGCTACTATGAAATTAAAGCTAGGCTGTTTAAAAAAATCTAAATTATTTTTATCACTGGATGTATTATTCTTATCTTTAAAATAAAAATATCCCTTTTCTATCTTTGGCATAATCGGCATTGTCTTTTATTTGATCAACAAATTTATCTTCCACATATTCCATATTATTTTTTACACCCTGACAATAATAAAACAGTAGCCAATAACAGGACTATTATATTCATCTTAGATTTTGCTTTAACTTTTCTTAGAACCATATACTTGTCAACTTCTTATCGTAGTCAGTAACTTCCATTTCCAAAACACATGCTTCTTTACTTTTATCTTGAATTATGTATGTATTTAAATAATACACAAACGCATCACCACGAAAACAAGGGCAATATTTTTTCCTATGTTTATATACCCAAAACGGATGATCATTGGCTTTGTCATGAATCCATTCATCAAACTGTTCTTGTATTTTTTTGATATTCTGTTCTATTTCATCTGGAACTAAAATAATATCTGCATCATAAGTCATCTCTATTACAACTTTTTTCATATATATAATCTCCTGCAAAAGGTTCTAATACGGCGTAAAGCAATTGGAAGAACTTTCTCATTTATCAAAAATTGTCTTTTTTTGTTATTGTACCACATCGTTAATTTTATTTGTGCAATATTTCCAGAGAGATAATAAAGGATGCATTCGCCGCATTATGTAATAAAAACCCGCTCCCTTGATTTCCTGTAAGCATTTTTCTTTTTATGGATTGCAACGTTTACATGGTACATATCCTTTATGAATAATTTTTTCTCGGCTGTCTTTCACCAACTTTTTATTCTTTTCTTTCATCTCATTTACACTATCACAAAAGGGATAATGTAATTTTTTCGTATTGGTATTTAAAATATATTCCTGAATTTCATTGCTATTTTCTTCATTCAGTCATCCCTCCTTGCTAAAGAAAGTCTGAAAGAAATTAAAGTTAACTTCTTCCAGACTTTAATTATAAACGAATTCTCTCTACACCGTTGTATTTCCTAATTTTATTTTTAACCAGATTGTTAATGAAATGCCAGCAATCATAATTATTCCACCAATTATCATAATAACTCCGGTAAACCCATCTGTAATCTTAGTCATTGGGGAGATTGGATTTTCCATCTTTGAAAAGCTGTCTTCCATTGGAACATTCGACATTCCACCACCAAACATCATTAAATCATCAACACTTTCCTCGTACTCTTTGTTCATCTGTTCCATCTGACTTTCGCCTAACCCTAAAATAGAGCGAAACATGACTCTAGCTCCAAGCCCAAAGCCAAAAAAAATCAAACCACTTAACGCAATGTATAATCCTGCAATCCATGAGTATTTTTTAATCAGCTGAAATACTTTTCCAAAAATTCCTTTACTATTCTCATTAAAAATTCCAAATTCATTATTCTGAACTTTTACCGTTTCTTCTTCCGGTTCCTCTTCCGATATTAACCAGTCAACTGTCACATCGAAATTCTTTGCCAATAATGATAACTTTGAGACCTCCGGAGTAGCTTCTCCAGTTTCCCATTTACTGATTGCCTGACGTGACACTCCCATCTGTTCTGCCAGTGCTTCCTGGGATAATCCTTTTTTCTTTCTGCAATATAAAATTTTCTCCTGCAATTTCATTTACGTCATTCTCCTTTTCAATTTTTTTACATCCCCAAGGTATCAAAAACGCGGTTGCGCTTCTACCATCTTTCCCTTGAACTTTTGCAACTAATGGTTGCATCCCTTTAAAATAGGGCATTTCAGGTAATCCCCTTCTTATTCTTTTATTTCACTTCCACCCCATTCAACAACGGTAAATCCTTTTCGCTCAAATGTTGATAGGTTCTGCTCTTTAATATCTATCTTCTTATCTAATGCTTTCCAAGTCATAAATACACGAAGCATACTGTCAGGTCTCGGTGTGATTCGAAGTTTTGCATTTTCTGTATATTGTTTTCCCTGAAATTTTATCAGATTATATGGATTATCCTGCATCTTCGGAAGCCAATACACAATAAACTCATTGTATTCTTTCGGTGTCAGTCCCATATAAGAAAGCTTGTCCTGTAAGAACTCTGCAGTGTCTTTTCCTGCGACGACAAATCCTTCTGACATATCATATTTTACCGAGTCCTCACCTTCCCAGAATAAATATGAGTATTCCTTCTTCGTTGTTTTGTCGATTACGGTTCCATCCTGTTTTGCAGTGACATTCCACCCATTTTTTGGATAAGCCGGGTAAGTTGTTGTTAATCTTCCTTTGTAATCCAACTGAACATTCACATCCATAGTTTTTTCCGGATATAAATAAACCACCGGTTTTGCCGCGATTATTCCTGCATATTCATTTAGCTCCAAAACATGAGCACTATCTGCCCAATACCATTTTTTTACATCCTCGTAATCGATTAATTCCTTAAACTCTTTGTCTAGTGTCAACTCCTGCGTTAAGTTTATCTCCACAAGCTCAGTCTCTCCTAAGCCACTAAAAGAGTATTTTCCACGAAATGTATTCTTACATATTTCCTCGTCTAAATCTTCTTCCCATGTAACCTTTAGATGACCGTCCACTAATAGGCCAACACGGGTTCCATCCTCCAGCTTCATCAGTACATAATTGTAATCGCTATTCGTTCCTAAGCTTGTTACTTTTCCCTTCACTTTTTTGCTTATCGGCTTTGCATCTAAAATATTTTCCCCATCCACTAAAGTTATTTTCTCTTCCTTTGTCGTGGTTTCAACATCTGTCGTTGTTTTAACTTCATTATTTTTTATATTATTGGTACAGCCTGTTACGGAAACGAACAACATCACTGCAATTACTTTTTTCAAGTTTCTCATGTTGCTACCTCCTAACATACGAAGTCTTTACCCCTTATTTTACTTCATCAAACAAATACTGTCATCATTAAAAAAGTTCGGTTAAAACCGGGCTTGTTTTAACCGAACATAATAATTATTGTAATTATACAATTACCAAGTGGGCTGAAACAGAACCTGATAGGTCCCAATCTCACTTAAAAGAAAGGAACTTGATCCACTAAAGATGCTCTCATCTTTTTTACCTCCCTTTACTTTAGATACGATTGAGAGTATAAAAGTGACACTTTTTATTTTTCCTAATACTTCAAGCCAATCGAGTAGGAGGGAAAATTTAAATAAATTTTCCCGACCTCTCACACCACCGTGCGTACCGTTCGGTACACGGCGGTTCAATCAA
>CACXEU010000112.1 GCA_902766735.1 uncultured Lachnospiraceae bacterium | reverse complement strand
TTGATTGAACCGCCGTGTACCGAACGGTACGCACGGTGGTGTGAGAGGTCGGGAAAATTTATTTAAATTTTCCCTCCTACTCGATTGTCATTATTGTACGATTGTGGACTCATTTCTTGAGGCGGTACCCCGAAAAGTGAAAAAATGCAATTTATAGGGTACACTCAGGAGGCGCGCTTTTCGGTGGTGTACCCCGAAAATCTTGAAAGTGTAAAAACTAGGGTACACTTAGGACGCTTATTTTTCGGGACTGTACCCCGAAAAACCGAAAAGTGCGAAAACTAGGGTACGTTGCAAGAAAACATGACTTGAAACTGTACCCTGGAAAACTCGAAAAGTGCGAAAACTAGGGTACGTTGCAAGAAAACATGACTTGAAACTGTACCCTGGAAAACTCGAAAAGTGCAAAAACTAGGGTACGTTGCAAGAAAACATGACTTAAAACTGTACCCCAGAAAACCCAAAAAGTGCGAAAACTAGGGTACGTTGCAAGAAAACATGACTTGAAACTGTACCCTGGAAAACCCAAAAAGTGCGAAAACCAGGGTACCAAGCGTAAGATGGACCGCTTTTTGTTGACAGTCATTGGGTCCTATGGCAAAATGAAACTGCTGACTTGAATGAGAGGATTTGTAATATGAAATTCAAAATGCGAATGACAAAACTGTGGAAGTTTTTGACGAATAAAACGTCTGTATTTTTTCCACGGATGGACTTGGTTTTGTCATGGTTAAGAAAATATAAAAATTTCTATCTGCTTCTGGGGTTGTTTGCACCGGAAAAGAAGTATGCAGAAACAGAAAAAAAATATCGATATGGAATTATTATTTGTGCCAGAAATGAACATTTGGTTATTGGGAATCTGATTGATTCCATTCATGCGCAGACTTACGACAGGGATAAGATGGATATCTTTGTGGTGGCAGATAACTGTACCGATAACACAGCAGAGATTTGTCGGGAAAAAGGATGTATCGTATACGAGCGATTTGATAAGGAACATGCCCGAAAAGGGTACGCTATGGAGTTTCTGTTTAATCACATTATTGAGGATTATGGGATTGAAAGTTATGACGGATATATCGTTTTTGATGCAGACAATTTATTGAACCCGACTTTTGTGGAGGAACTTAACAAGGCCTTTGATACGGGAGCCGGTGTGGTTGTGGGATATCGAAATACAAAGAACTTTGACACGAACTTCATTTCTGCCGGATATGGAATTCATTTCTATCAGAGTGTTGTGGCTTATCACAGACCGAGGGTCTGGTTAGGGCTAAGTACTCATATTGCTGGGACCGGATTTGTGATTGCTTCCAGACTATTAAAGGACGGATGGCATTACACTTGCCTGACAGAAGATACCCAGTTTACATTAAATAGTGTGGCCAAGGGAGAACGAATTGCTTTTTGTGAAGCAGCGGAATTTTTTGATGAGCAACCATATGAGGTTAAAGTGATGGCACGCCAGAGAATTCGTTGGATTCGTGGACGATTGTATTCTTTCTTTTCTACTTTGCCGGGAATGGCAAAGGGATTGTTTTCCATCTTCGGAAAACAAACTTTATTGGTGGAAGATGAGGACGGAAAGCGGAAAAACATCCGGGTAAGGGGATGGCGAAAAGCATTGTCCTGCTACGATATGATTGTGTATTCATTTCCACATAGTACATACTATGGACTGCGAATTATTTTGTTCCCGGTGATTGGAACATTGATTGCTCTGGTGTTGGGAGAAAAGTTAGGTGTTGGGAAAGGAACCGGAGAGGCAAAGCCAATCTGGATGACCGCCTGGGTGATGCTGGTAACCCATTGGCTTACAATCATCAAGGCGGAACTGAGTGGATTCATCATCATCTTCCGTGAAAGAAAACGAATTCGTTGTTCAAAACTGAAGTTGTTTTTCTATACACTGGTGTTTCCGTGGTTTGACGCCATTGGTGCACCTTTGGCAATAATCGCACTGTTTTCTAAATCCCAGTGGAAGCCAATCAAACATGATGAGGCTTTGACCTTAGAGGATTTAAATATACATATAGAAGAGGAGAACTAAAATGGAAAATAAAAATAAACTGATTTATGTGATTGTACCAATTTTAACTTTTGTAATCGTTTTTTCAAAACAATACATTAGAAACTCTAATAAAGAGATGGAAAGCCTGCAGAATGCACAGCAGGAAGCCAGGGAAGCACGATCCAAGGCAGAAGAGGCAATGAAGCGCGGAAGGGATATCCTAAATGGACAAACCGACCAGGAACAATCAGAAAATGGAATCGTGGAAGGAAATACATATAGTAATTCTTATTTTGGATTCGTTCTTACCTTACCGGAAGGTTATGAATTGGAGAGCAATTCAGATTCTGAAATAGTGGCAACAAATTCAACAGATAAAACATTTATAAAGTTTTCCATCGATAGTGTTTCGGAAGGAGTCACATCAGAGCAGGCGATAGAAGCCTATAAAAAAGTAATTGAAGAAAGTCTTAAAGGGTCATTAGATAGTGTTGTAGTAGATTATAAGATTTCAAAAGTTAAAACTTGTACATTGGCTAATGAGGAGTACGTTTATTTCGATTATGAACAAGTATACAGTGATGGGGATAAGAACTTGTTCAGAAGTATGATGCGATGCAAGGATGCGAAAGTTATTGGAATTACATTCAATGGAGATGAAAACCAAATGAAACAGATGATGGAATACTTTAGTGCTGAATAAATATCGCAAAAAGTGAAATAATAAAGTTATCAAAAGAAAAATCCATAAGGGGTTTTTCTTTTTTTGTAAAAAAGTACTTGAAAAACAAGTTAAGGTTTGATATGATTAACTACGGTTAGGGGAGACTAACCGAAATGTGAATAATCATCTGAATGACCTTTCGGAGGAAATGCTGGCCTCCGAAAGTGTTGTTAGAAAAACAGGAGGTCGTGTGATATGAATTATTTAGAAATAGAAAAGGTTATTGGAAGAGAAATTATGGATTCCAGAGGAAATCCCACGGTGGAGGCTGAAGTGATTTTGGCAGACGGAACGATTGGAAGAGGGACTGCTCCAAGTGGTGCGTCAACCGGAGAGTTTGAAGCATTAGAACTTCGTGATGGAGATAAAGCCCGATATCTTGGGAAAGGAGTTCAAAAGGCAGTAGAGAGCATTAATACAGTAATTAATGATGCTGTTCGCGGAATTGATGCTTCAGATACTTATGCAGTTGATCAGGCAATGATTGATGCAGATGGAACGAAGGATAAATCGATTCTGGGGGCCAATGCCATCCTTGCAGTATCGATTGCAGCAGCAAGAGCAGCGTCTATTTCCATGGACATGCCGTTGTACAGATTCTTAGGTGGGGTCTCAGGAAATAGACTCCCTGTTCCAATGATGAATATCTTAAATGGTGGTGCACATGCAGCAAATACTGTGGATGTACAGGAATTTATGATTATGCCGGTAGGGGCACCATCTTTCAAGGAAGGATTAAGATGGTGTGCTGAAGTTTTTCATTCCCTGGCAGCTTTATTAAAGAGCAAGGGGCTTGCTACTTCTGTCGGTGACGAAGGTGGTTTTGCTCCTGACCTGGCAAGTGACGAGGAGACAATTGAGTACATTTTAAAAGCAGTTGAAAATGCCGGATATCAGCCGGGAAAAGACTTTATGATTGCCATGGATGCCGCTTCCAGTGAGTGGAAGGGAGAAAAGAAGGGGGAATATGTATTACCGAAGGCAGGTACAAAATTCACTTCTGATGAATTAATTGAACATTGGGAAAAATTAGTTGACAAATATCCGATCATTTCCATTGAAGATGCTTTAGATGAAGAGGATTGGGAAGGTTGGAAGAAATTAACAGAAAGACTTGGGGATAAAGTTCAGTTAGTTGGAGATGATTTATTTGTAACCAATACCGAAAGATTGAAAAAGGGGATTGAAAATGGATGTGGAAATTCCATTCTGATTAAGTTGAATCAGATTGGCTCCGTTTCTGAAACCTTGGAAGCTATTAAGATGGCACACAAAGCAGGTTATACAGCGATTTCTTCACATCGTTCCGGCGAGACAGAAGACACTACGATAGCTGATCTTGCAGTGGCACTGAATACATGTCAGATTAAGACTGGTGCTCCAAGCAGAACAGAGAGAGTTGCAAAATACAATCAGTTACTTCGGATTGAAGAGGAACTTGGTTGTGCAGCAGTTTATCCGGGAATGGAAGCATTTAATGTAAAAAGATAGGGTGAAGTGTCATGCCAATTAGTGAAATGAAAAAAGTAATTGAAGGAAAAAATCGCGAGCAGCAGGTTGCTTTAGTTTTAGCAATGCATGGTGCGGCAATTCTGAGAGGAAGCAGAGGTTCTTCCGGTAAACGAAGCCAATGTGGCTGACCTGAAAAATGAGAAAGCGTTTGCATTGGGATGTCCATCCATGGGAAGTGAAGTATTAGAGGAAATGGAAATGGAACCTTTCATGGAAGCACTAGAGGATGGAATTGCCGGAAAGCAGATTGTCCTCTTTGGTTCTTACGGTTGGGGAAATCAGGAATGGATGCGCGATTGGGAAAGCAGAATTGCCGAAGCAGGAGCCACGGTAGTAGATGGAGAAGGAATCACAGCAAATTATGTGCCAGGTGAAGATGTGCTGGAAACATTAAGAGATGCAGGACGCACACTTGCCTCACTAATTTAATAAATCTTTTTGTAAGCCAAAAGGGGGCTGTAAAAAAAGTCTCTAAATAGCAGAACTGCATTGGCCATTGCCAATGCAGTTCTGTTTCTCTATGTATAATTATTATAAT
>CACXEU010000111.1 GCA_902766735.1 uncultured Lachnospiraceae bacterium | reverse complement strand
TGGTGGTCCGCATCGCCGGCTACTCCGCTTACTTCATTGAGCTGGGTGTCGACCTGCAGAACGACCTGATCGCCCGTACGGAAAACACATTGTAAAACGGCAAAGAAGAGTTGTTAAATGAAAACGCCTTCCTTTAATTTTGGAGAAGAGGAAGGCGTTTTCGAAAAAGTGACCGGAGTTATTGAAAGAGGTGAATCTGTTGGGGTTTACAAGTATATCATTCCTTTTCGTTTTTCTCCCGATAAGTCTTATTTTATATTTACCTATCTGCAGGATTCACAGTTATACAGCTCGGAATATTTACTTGGTCATATGCAGCTTCGTCTTCTATCTATGGGCAGGAGTAGATACTTTTTTAATTTTCTTATTATATATTTTTGTATGTTTTCTTTTGGGGCAATTGATTTTCAGCAAGAAACAATCGGCTCGTATTTGGCTAGCCGTAGGTATTGTAATCGTTTCCTGCGCGCTTGTTAATTCTAAATATTTGACCATCTTTTTACAGGCTATAAAGGCATCCAATTCCCTTATTGGAAGCAATTTACTAGCTCTCTTATTCGTTCCGTTAGGCTTTTCTTTCATATCTTTTGAGGCTATTTCTTACTTTGTTGATATTTATCGGGGGGATGCCAAGCCCGGCAACTTCTTGGATGTGCTGCTTTTCTTTTCTATTTATCCAAAGCTCATTTCTGGCCCAATAGTATTGTGGAAAGATTTTTCACCTCAAATATATACGCATCAAACAACGCCAGATTGCGTCAAAACGGGTCTTACTCGTATTATAATCGGGTACTCGAAAAAGGTAATTCTTGCCGACTCTCTTGGCACAGTGTTAACCCTCATCAATACGACTCTTCAAACAGGTATAGATACAAAAACGTTGTGGCTCCGTTCTCTGATATACATGTTTCAGTTATATTTTGATTTCAGTGGGTACTCGGACATTGCAATCGGCATAATGAATGTCTATGGGTTTTCCGTAAAACCGAATTTTAGGACGCCATACGCTTCCCTTTCTGTTTCTGAGTTTTGGCGCCGCTGGCATATTTCCTTGGGAACATGGTTCCGAGAATATGTCTATTTCCCCATGGGCGGCAGCAAAAAAGGAAATGTTTACTTACATTTATTGGTTGTGTTTTTGCTGACCGGGTGCTGGCATGGATCCAACTGGACCTTTGTCTTATGGGGAATTCTTCACGGATTGTGGGTGATTCTAGAACGGTTGGCAGAAAAGCACAGCTTCTACAAAGCCATACCAAATCTATTAAAATGGCTCATCACCATGGTCTTTATTTTTTTTACCTGGTTGCTGTTTATGTCAGACAATTTGCAAACATTCTGGCATACACTCAGAGCCATGTTCACTCCTTCTTCAAACCCGGGATATGATTTCTCACTACGTTACTATTTAACACCAAAAACTATTTCTCTCTTATCAATTTCAGCAGTAGTCTCTATCCTTCCAAGCATCCAAAAACCTTATAATCACATTTCCAGCTTTTTTGAAACTTCTCATTGGGGATCAATCACCAAAGATATTGTTTTACTCCTTTTGCTTGCAATTTCCGTTCTGTTCGTAGTTAATTCAGCATACAGTCCTTTCCTGTATTTTCAATTTTGAAAAGAGTCAAATATGAAAAAATATCAGAACATTATTTTCCCTATCATCTTCTTTTTGATTTTGATTATTCCTTTTGCTTTTACAAATCACCACAAAAATGTCATTTCTGATATTGATAATCGGTCTCTTGTGGATGCTCCAAAGTTCTCCGATCCGAATTTTTCCACCGAGATGGAGCAGTATCTTAGTGATCGTATTGGATTTCGTAGCCAGATGATCCAGGCATATACACAATTACATAATGATATTTTCCACGAAATGGTTCATCCAACGTATCAATACGGCAAACAGAATTACGTCTTTTTTAAGATGCATAAAAACTATACCTATGATTCTTATCGTCATTCGTTTGTCAATGCCGTTATTCAAATGCGTGATTATTGTGAAGCCAGGGGAATTGAGTTCTATTTCCTGTTTAACCCTGAAAAACTATCTGTTTACAGGCGCTATTTGCCAGACGGTTACAACTATGACGACACCTGGGTTCAAGAAATGATTCAGGATCTAGCGGAATCCGAAGTTAAGTGTGTAGATAATTCTGCATATTTAACAGACCTGAGTTATACTGAGCAGGTTTTCAACATCCAATATGACGCCGGACATTGGAACGATCTTGGGTGCTTTTATGGAATGAATCATTTGCTGGAAAGAATTCATGAAGATTTTCCGGATGTTTCTCCATTGACCTTTGATGATTTTTCTATTTCTAGCTCGAATAAAACCTCACTTTTGTTTTCTGATTTTCCGATTGAAGAAAATGTCCCTGTTTTTTCTCCTCTTGCAAGCTTTCAGAATAAAACTTCGCAAGTTGTGGACGAGTTGGATCTCGACCCGCGTTATACTGCTTTTCATTACTACGCTAACGATAACGTCAACTCTAGTGATCTGCCTCGAACTCTGATTTTCCAGGGTAGTTATCTGAATGGTCGAACTCAGTTTTTATATCAAAATACCAGCGAAGAAATGGGCGTCCATAACTACCAGAATGTTTTGAATCTTCCTTACTGGGTTAACTTGATGCAGCCGGATCTCGTAATTTTTGAAGTTGCGGAATATGTCTTTTCCGATCAATATTTCGATTCTGAGAAAATGGACTCTCTTAGTTTTCCTCCTCCGCTTATAGAAGATCCCTCCTTGCTTGAAGAACAATTGACTTCAATTCCCATTTATCCCGCATCGGTAAATGCATCGTTTCATTCAACTGACGAAATTGATTCGTTATTTATTTTGCGAAACTTCCCTGATGCAAAAAATGCCTATTTTATTACAAAAGATGACGTATATGATTTATCGGTTTCTGATGACGGTAATCTGTCTTTAACAATTCTGCATGGTTTTTTATCAGAAGATCCTGACGCTTGGCTCGTCATTGAGAATACCAGTGGAGAATTCTATCGTATCAACACGCCAATGAAACTGTTAAGGGAATTAGATCTCTCGCTAACCTTAACACCCGGTGTAACAATTTCTGAGTCTGGAACAATTACCTTCAACACCAATGTAGATAAAAATCGGTTTTCCTATATCGCGCTGATGATATATGATTACAGCAAGCAAGAGTATCAGGTAATTGAAACTAGTGCTTCTCCGAATCATGTTATATCCGGTAAACTGACCAACAACAGTACTTCCGGTGAATTTGACGTTATTCTAAAAGCAAATTCAAATCTGTCAGATGAAAGCGCTTCATTCCATTTGAATCTTGAACAGGGAGAAACGCTTTACTACCAATTTAAAATCGATTCATTTAATGCCCAAAATGCTACAGTCAGCAATTATAAAATATGGCAATAATCATGAGATCTAATGATTTAATTATTACTCCTTGAATTATACGCCCTGGCCTCAGTCGAGAGAAGCAGAGAGGAATTCTGTCTTATGGGTAAGATTTCCGTAAACAAGCTCTGGGACCTTCTGGAGGTTTTTCTGAAAAAAGCCGTCTTCCTTCACAAAATGCCTGGAAAAGGTTCCGGGAGAGGAGAGAATATGCGACTGTTTCTTGCCATCCGGCTGACCCCGGAGCTCAAAGGCGCCCTGATCGACGTCCAGAGCGCCTGGTATGACATGGGCGTCCGGGGCCGGTTCACCCCGGAGGAGAATCTG
>CACXEU010000110.1 GCA_902766735.1 uncultured Lachnospiraceae bacterium | reverse complement strand
GAAGTGTCGGAACTGGCAGACGAGCAAGACTAAGGATCTTGTGAGCATTGCGCTCGTGTGGGTTCAAGTCCCATCTTCCGCATTTTTCTTTTTTATTGAAAGGAATATGCAGTTGTGGCGGAATTGGCATACGCGCATGATTCAGGTTCATGTCCGGGTAACTGGGTGAGGGTTCAAGTCCCTTCAACTGCACGAAAAAGAGATTATGTAAAATCACATAATCTCTTTTTTATATCACGACTGTTCTCGCCTCATAATTTAATGGATTTCTGGATTTATAATCGAATAGGATTCCCTGTGGATGTTCCAGTTTTCCCTGTTCCACCAATTGTTCTACATCCCATACAGGATAGTCAAACAGTTCCAGATGCGTCATTTTCCATAATTGTTTCCAATGAAATTCCCGATACATCGGCAAGTATTCTCTCGTTTCTTCTTCCCTCTTATAAAAATTTCCGGCAACGTTTCGATATTCCTCTCCACTCTGGTCCTTGCAGAACGATGGTCTACTCTTTACATTTTCTCGCAAGTACAAATCATAAGTCAATAATTCCTTATAAATCTCAACATTTTCAGCATCGACCTTCGTTGCAAAATTCAACAATACTTGATACCGGTATGAGCGTGCAGGACTCTGAATAAAATATCCCTGTTCCTCATAGTACTTTGCTAATTGTTCATACATTGCAAACGGAGATTCAAACGCTCGCGCCAAAAACGGAAGAACATGTTCAAATTGATTACTGTTATAATACATTTCCACCATTTCCTCTACTTTTTTCAAGAAAAGAATTTCTTCAAAAGAAAGCCATTTCGTATAAAGCACTTCGTACGGCGGTTGAGAACCATAGCAGATGCCAAACTCTTCTGCTCTTTGCTCCATTTCGGACCCTTTTAAGACCTTTAAGAATCCCAACTGTAATTGGTCTGGTTTCATCCCATAAACCCGGTTAAAGGAGTTTTTAAAGCTTTCATAATCCTCATATGGTAACCCGGCTATCAAATCAAGGTGTTGATGAATATTTCTTCCTGCGTGAATTGCCTCCACAATTTTCTCTAGTTTTTCAACATTCATCACTCGATTAATAGCTCGAATTGTTTGTTCATTGGTTGATTGAACACCAATCTCCAGCTGAGCCAGTCCCGGACGAAATTGATTTAGAATCGAAATTTCCTCCTCATTCAGAATGTCCGCGGAAATCTCAAAATGAAAATTCGTCACTCCATTATCGTGTTCCAAAAGGTACTTCCAAATCTCCATAGCATGTCGGTGATTACAATTAAATGTCCGATCCACAAACTTCACCTGTTTCACCTTTCGGTCCAGAAAGAACTGCAACTCCTTCTTTACTACTTCCAAATTTCTTAGTCGTACTTTTTTATCGATAGAGGATAGACAATAACTACATCGATACGGACACCCACGGCTACTTTCATAATAAATAATCTTATTCTCAAACACTTCTAGATTTTCATACAAAAACGGAAGGTTCGTTAAATCCGTTAATTCTCTTGGCTTTGTATATCCAGATTTCAGACACAATCCATCCACCTGTGAAAAATCTCTATGAAACAGATAGCTTTGAAGCAATTCCCGAAAGGTCACTTCCCCCTCGCCAATCATCACACCGGAAAGCTGAGGATATTGCTTTAAAACCTTTTCTGCACCATAAGTGACCTCCGGCCCTCCCAACCATATATCCGTATCAGGAAGCACTTTCGGTATTTCCATCAACAATTCCTGGATTTCTTTCCAGTTCCAGATATAGCATGAAAAACCAATGGCATCCGGCTTTTTCAGATAGATATCCGCTAAAATATCATCCACCCTCTGATTGATGGTATATTCTGCCAATTCAATATACGGTTCCATTTCCTTTCCCGCAAAAGCGCGGAGACTGTAAACCGCTGGATTAGAATGAATATATTTTGCATTTAATGCCACCAGCAAAAACTTCATTTGTCTCTTTCCTTCCTAAAACTTCTTTTTTATTCATAAAAATAACTCCGAAAAATTTTTCAGAGTTATTTTCCAGTCTTCATTCATATTCAAGAACCGTTTATAATTCTTTAATTAATTCTTCTACTTTCTTAGAATTCTTTTTCATCAAAATCATATTCGAAATGTTAATTATCGAATGAACAATAATCACTATGCCTCCACACACGGTAATTGACAAAGATGCAATCTCAGGAACCATCGTAATATAGAAACCAATTATAATGTCTATCCCACCAAGAAGTAAAAGAATCATCCATGGAGCACCTTCCACATTTTTTAGAGAAAGTGCTAGTTTCGCATGATCTACTCCTGTGATTACAACCCAGATACCAATCACGATAGAAATTAAAATCAAAAGGCTGACCGGATTCTTTAACAGCAATAACCCCAAAATGAAAGATATCGCTCCCTGAACAGCTGCATTATACGGAACATAATAGCCTCTGTTCCCAATTGCAACAATCATCAACTCTAACCCGTGCGCCAAAAGATAAACACCTACAATCGTTCCTACTGTAACCAGCGACATTTCCGGACGAATCACCATAACGAGTCCTATAATAATGGCAATCACTGAAAGTGCGATACCGGAATAGGTAATTCGTTTAATAATTTGTTCCATAAAAGTACCTCCTTCTTTTTCCGTACCAAATCACTCAACTAAATTATAAATCACTCTCGAACATGCGTCAAATTAAAAAAGAGAAACTTTCCTCAACGAAAAGTCTCTCTTCTTAAATCTATCAGATATCTTATGCTAATTTTTCTTTTGCAACTTCTACTAATTTTGCAAAACCTTCAGCATCATTAACTGCCATTTCAGCTAACATCTTTCTGTTCATTTCAACACCAGCTAACTTTAATCCATACATGAACTTGCTGTATGAAAGTCCGTTAATTCTTGCTGCAGCATTGATACGAGCAATCCATAACTGTCTGAACTGTCTTTTTCTCTGCTTTCTACCAGCATATGAGCTTGTTAATGCTCTCATTACAGACTGTTTTGCTACTCTATACTGTTTTGATCTGGCACCTCTATAACCTTTAGCCAGTTTTAAAACTCTGTTATGTTTCTTTCTAGCGTTCATTCCGCCTTTTACTCTTGCCATTTCTATATCCTCCTAACTATTGATTATAAGTATGGTAAAATCTTCTTCATATTCTTTACATTTGAAGCATCAGTTGTTGTAGCTTTTCTAAGATTTCTCTTTCTCTTAGCTGTCTTCTTTGTTAAGATATGTGACTTATAAGCTTTATTTCTTTTAAGCTTTCCTGTACCTGTCTTTTTGAAACGTTTTGCAGCTGCTCTGCTTGTCTTAATTTTTGGCATGTTCTTTTCCTCCTTAAATATGCATTAAAGCTTAACGCTTTTTCTCTAAAAACATTGTCATGTTTCTGCCTTCTAATTTTGGTGCTTTCACAACGATTGCAATATCTTCAAGCAACGCTGCAAAATCATCTAAAACATGTGCATTACTACTTACGTGAGCCATTTCACGACCTCTGAAACGCAATGTCACCTTAACTTTATCACCCTTAGTAATAAACTTTCTGGCATTGTTCGCTTTCGTCTTCAGGTCATTTGCCTCAACGTTTGGTGATAATCTGATTTCCTTAGTTTCAACAACATGCTGTTTTTTCTTTGCTTCTTTTTCTTTCTTCTGCATTTCATATCGATACTTACCGTAATCCATAATCTTGCATACCGGCGGCTGTGCCTTTGGCGCAACCTTGATTAAATCAAGTTCAGCCTCTTCAGCTAATCTCATAGCTTCCTTAGAAGACATAACGCCCAACTGTTGTCCTTCTGTTCCAATCACACGAACTTCTTTATCTCTGATCTGTCCGTTAATCATTAAATCGCTAATAGTAGTACACCTCCAAAATCATTAAGCTCGCCCCTTCGGGCAAAGAAAAAAGATAGTCATAGACTATCCACACATTCTAAACAACCTCTATTTCTGAGATGTTAAAATATAAACCTCGAATCACTATCCCAAGTGTCTGGGTGAGAGCGGATACTCTACTTTCTTTTTTTAACCTCTAATACTATACAACGTATTTCCCCTTCTGTCAACTGTTTTGCACAATATATTTTCGAAGCACCAAATGAAGCATGGAAATATTCACCCATCCCAGAATCATTGGAACAATCACAACAATTCCCGGAATATAACGAATCATCACCCAAAACAGAATTCCATCCAATAACAACGTTGTCACTGTAATCCCCCAGTGTCTGGTTGCAATCAGAAATGAATTTTTCAATACATTCTTAGTGCTGTTTTCAAACATTGCGATATACGGAAATACATAAATCAATTCACTAAATACTAAAATCAATAAAAAGTAATAAACCGGAATCAGTCCTTCATACCATCCACCGTACTCATTTACCAGAGCGGAAATGAACTTCGAATCCATATACAAAATCATAATCAGGAACCCCAACGCCCCCCATACTTTGGTAGACTGTTTCCATTCTCTTTTCAGTATTTCAAAAAAACCTTTTGTATAATAACCCTCTTCGCCTCGTTTCATTCTGAGCAGCATTCCACAATAAGCAGTTGTTGCCGCTCCAAAAGTCACAATCGGAATGCAACACAATGCCCAGAGAATCCCCAAATAAAAACGAAACCATATCCGACTCAAAAATTCCAGTACCATTCTTTCCTCCTAAAAAGAAACCTGTCAAAGTCCTTCTACTCTCCCAACATAATAAGAAGCCGGAAAATTCCGGCTCTCTTATTATATTTCAACTTTATATTCTATGCAAGTATCCTATTCCTTAACACCACCGGCTGTAATACTTCCGATAATGTATTTTGAACAGAAACAGAATACAATCATGATTGGCAATACGGAAATCGCCAGACACATATAAATTGCCCCCTGATTCTTTGCCACATCAAGCGCATCGTTCAGTGTCGTTACCATCAAAGGTAATGTAAACTTCTCCGGTGTCTTTAACATAATGAGTGGCATCAGGTAGTTGTTCCAGTTTGCAATAAACCCACCAATGGACATTGTTGCAATACCCGGAGCAATTAACGGTAATACGATTCTGTGGAAAATATAAAGTTCCTTGCCACCGTCAATTCTCGCAGCTTCCAATAAGGTCCTCGGTAAAATAGACAGGATATACTGTCTAAGGAAAAATACCGCTCCAGGTGCTGCAATTGCCGGTAAAATCAATGGCCAGTATGTATCATACATATCTAACGCACGTACCAACTGGAAAAAACCAATCAAGCTCAACTGACCCGGAATCATCATAAATACTACTGTGACTGAAAAAATAAGTTTGTTTCCTTTAAACTTATACACAGCTAATGCGTATGCAGTAATTGATGAAAAATATGCAGACAATATCGTTGCCGGCACTGCAACAATCACACTGTTCAACAAACCACGAAAGATATCTACATTTTTATGCAATCTATCCCAGTTTTCCTTAATTGTATCACTTCCTCCCGGAATAAATGTAAAGGAGGTCATAATGTCACGGCCTTCTCTGGTCGCATTAACAATCATCAATAAAAACGGTAATAAACATGCTGCGGCGAGAATCGTTAAACAAATATAAATGATTGCTCTTTTCACCCGAAATCCCGCGGATCTTTTATTCTTTTTCATTCCAGCTACTTCAATATTCTTTGCCATGCCTTAATCCTCCTTGTCTCTCATTAGTATGAACTGTATTACAGAGAACACTAAGATAATAAAGAACAGGATATATGCCGTAGCTGCCGCACGTCCCACATCCATTACCTGAATATCAAATCCGAACTTATACAGATACATGATAACCGTTCTTGTTGCTCGATAAGCCCCTCCATCACCGGCCTTAAACATCAACTGCGGTAAATCAAAGAGCTGTAATCCACCAATTAAGGATGTAACACCTACATACAACATAATCGGTTTTAACAACGGCAGTGTGATTTTTGTGAACATTTTCCAACGTCCCGCGCCATCAATTGCCGCAGCTTCATAATAGTCTGAATTAATACCCATCACACCTGCCATCAGCATAATGAATGAGTTACCAAACCACATCCACGTCTGAATCAAAGAAATAGACATTCTTGCTGATAATGGTTCTACCAACCACTTAAATCGGAATGTTCTTCCGATGATACTAGAAATAATCTGATTCACAGAACCATAATCTCCATCCAATAAAAACTTAAACAAGAATGCAATGGATGTTGCCGCAATGATATTCGGCAAATAATAAATCGCACGATAAATTCCAATTCCGCGAACCTTATATTTGATATCACTAAAGATAATCGTCAGAAGAAACGCCAATCCCAACTGCAACACAATATTAACCAGCCAGATAATTGCGGTATTTCCCAATGAAGACCAAAAGATTTCATCGGTCAATACCATTTTATATTTATCCAATCCGACAAATTTAATATCCGTGTATAACGGTGTGCTTTCATAATTTAAAAAGCTTAGCCAAAACGACCGAAGTACCGGATAAATACTGAACACCAAAAAGGCAACTACATAAGGAAGCACAAATAAATACCCCATTTTTTCACGACGGTTTAATTTTGAACGTTTTCCAAGCTGAATCTCTTTTAATTCACCTGCCGTTTCGATGGTCACTGATTTTAATGGTTTTTGTTTTTCTTTTTTAGCCTTTGCCATCTTTTTCCTTCCTTTCAAGAAAAAGGGCGAAGGGACAAATCCCCTTCACCCCTGATATTTCTTTCTTATAACACAGATTATTCTTCAACCTTTAAATCCGGATATAATGATTTAACTTCTTTATAGAAATCTGCAATCGCTGTGTCTTTGTCTTTCTGTTCTGTCTTAATTGCTGTAGTTGCATCACCCCAAGCTTTTCCAATTACGTCATCGTACTTAGTAACCTTAGAGTAGTCAATTCCTGCAGCCTGATCCTGCCAGAATTTGTATAACTTCTGTCCACCGTAAATTGGGTTTTCATCATCTGCGTGTTTTTCAAGAGCAGAGATTAATGAAACAGTATCACCCTGTGATGTTTCAATCCACCAATCAGCTGTATCTTCGTTTAATGTACAATACTTGATGAAGTCCCAAGCCAAATCTTTCTTCTGGCTTAATTCACTGATACCAATGTATGTACCACCACCGAATCCATAAGAAGGTCCGGAACAAACACCAAACTTACCAGAGTTATCACCTACGTTATCTCTCATTGTAAGAACACCCCAAGCCGGAAGTCCGTAAGCGAATACTTCTGTCTTTTCTTTAATATCTTTTGTAGCTTCAGCAAACTTTTCAGCATCCCAAACGTCACCTTCTTCAGCTACACCATTCTGTGTTTCCTTTGTTAAAAGTGGGATTTCTCCACTCATAGCCTGGAACCAAGGTGCTGTCCACTGATTAGCAAATGCCGTGTAGTCTTTCTGATAAAGCTTAACACAAAGATCCATGTAATCTTTTCTGCACTGAGCTACATTTAATTTTCCATCTACTACCCAAGCTTCGTTTCCTGAGAAGTACTGTAATTCTCCATCTGAAGCAAAGATCTTGTATCCTGCATCCTGTAACTTCTGTGCTGTTGCTAAAATTGTGTCATAATCTTTGAAGAGCTTTCCAACTTCTTCAGGATCTTCCGTTCCGAATACCTTCTTTGCAATATCTCTTCTATAGTAGAATCCTGCAGGTGTAATCTGATAACTAATCGCTCTCTGCACGCCTTTTTCATCCTGTCCAGCCTGCCATACATAATCAACAATCTTTCCATCATATTCACTTGCACCTAATTTTGACAAGTCAGCAAAATAATGCTTTTCGTACATACTCTGAAGCATCTGTGGTTCACCAACAATAATATCCGGTTCAACTTCGCCGGCATCCAGTGCCGTACCAACTTTCTTCAAGTAATCTTCTGGAGCAATTTTAAGGAATTCAATCTTTTTACCCGGATGATCCTTTTCATACTTCTCACCGAACTGCTTTAAGTCGTCCGCCAAGCTCCATACTACCAATTTGTTCTTGTCAACTTTCTTTGTTGAACCTGATGATCCACAGCCTACAAGTCCTGCAACCATTGCACCAACAAGTCCAAGTGTCATGAGTTTTTTAAATCTCATAGTTCTCCTCCTTCTTTTCTGAACTGTATATTTTTTTCCGTTCAGTCCTCGAGGATTATTATATAATAAAACCGATTCATATTTAAGTTTCCCTTTTACAATTTGGTGCATTTTTTTTATTACCAACGTCGTTTTTTGTCTATTTTGCATAAAAAAGCGTTTTTATCACTTTTCTGTCAAAAATCAAAACACTTAACCAATTCTACCTGAAAAAGACCTTGAAATCTCACCTCAAAATTGCTATAATATTTCAGGTGAATCGGTGCGTGGCTCAGCTTGGTAGAGCGCTGCGTTCGGGACGCAGAGGTCGCAGGTTCGAATCCTGTCGCACCGACGAATAACGGAGGTTTGGTACATTCCAAACCTCCGCTTTTATTTTTCCAAGTGCCTACATACTACAATTAACACTGAAAGCTTCCACACATAGTCTGACTCTCATGCTTTGCACCATTCCCTTGAATGGTAATCTTTTTCGCATGACACATTTTATTGTCATTAAACACACACTTCGTCGCATTGCATCCTACTTTCAGACTTTTTTCCGGCGAGTCATCACAATGGCAGGCTTTTGCAGTATTTTGATCCAATCGTTCCTTAAAGCTTCCACAAAACGTAGCATCTTCCACCATGGCTTCCTCCCCGCCAACTTTGATTCCCTCTAGACAACATTTCAATTCTTTATTAAAATAGCAATTCTTCACATTACAATTCAATTTCGTCATAAAAAACACCCCACAAATATTATTTCGATATTTCGATAATAATATTGTGAGGCATTTCCTATTTTTTATTCTTTTTTATTTTTCCTGTTCCTGAACAACCTGTCTGATTTCCTTTGTCTGAATTTCCTTTACAATCTGCTCTAAGAATTCTGACAATGGTTTCACACCTTCATCTCCCGCGAAACGACTACGTACAGAAACTGTTCCATCTTCTTCTTCCTGCTGACCTACAACCAACATATATGGAAGTTTATCAAGACGAGCTTCACGAATCTTATAACCAATCTTTTCAGAACGGTTATCCACAGTAACATCCACACCATGGTTCTTTAATTCTTTCGCAACGCTTTCTGCATATTCCTGATATTTTTCAGAAATTGGAAGGACACGAACCTGTTCCGGACACATCCATGTCGGGAATTTACCGGCATATTTTTCAATCAACCAAGCCAATGTTCTTTCATAACATCCCATAGATGTTCTATGAATAATGTACGGACGTTGTTTGTCACCATTTTCATCAATGTAGTACATATCAAACTGTTCTGCAATTAAAGCATCCCACTGAATTGTGATCATAGTATCTTCTTTTCCATAAACATTTTTCGCATTAATATCTACCTTAGGTCCGTAAAATGCAGCTTCTCCCACATCCTCCACAAAGTCAATATTTAATTCTGTTAAGATGTCTCTGATATGCTGTTCAGTTTCTTCCCAAACTTCCGGTGTTCCAATATACTTTTCAGTATTTTCAGGATCCCATTTAGAAAGATGGTAAGTAACATCTTCTTCTACACCTAATGTTTCCAAACAATATTTCGCCAATGCTAAACAATTCTTAAATTCTTCTACCATCTGGTCCGGTCTAACTACAAGATGTCCTTCAGTGATTGTGAACTGACGAACTCTTGTCAGTCCATGCATTTCACCGGAATCTTCGTTCCTGAACAATGTTGATGTTTCACTGTATCTACAAGGCAAATCTCTGTAAGACTTTTGACTGTTCTTATAAACGTAATACTGGAACGGACAAGTCATCGGACGAAGTGCCATCACTTCTTTATCCTTTTCTTCATCCCCTAAGACAAACATTCCTTCTTTATAGTGTCCCCAGTGACCGGAAATCTTATATAAATCAGATTTCGCCATTAACGGAGTTTTTGTTCTTGTGTAACCCCATTCATTGTCTTCCAAATCTTCAATCCATCTCTGGAGCTTCATCAACATCTTTGTTCCCTTCGGAAGCATTAACGGAAGTCCCTGTCCAATTACATCAACAGTTGTAAACAATTCCATTTCACGACCAAGCTTATTATGGTCTCTGTTCTTTGCCTCTTCCAAGGATTCCAGATATGCGTTCAAATCGTCTTTCTTGTCAAAAGCTGTTCCGTAAATTCTCTGAAGTCTTGCTTTATTGGAATCACCTCTCCAATATGCCATAGAAGAAGAAATTAACTTAAACGCCTTAATTCCCTTTGTACTCATTAAGTGAGGTCCTGCACAAAGATCCACAAATTTCCCCTGGCTGTAGAAAGAAATAATGGATCCTTCCGGTAAATCCTTAATTAATTCTACTTTATACGGTTCATTACGATCTTCCATATACTTAATTGCATCTTCTCTAGGCAGTGTGAATTTCTCAAGTTTTGCACCCTGCTTTATGATTTTTTTCATTTCTGCTTCAATTTTATCTAAATCCTCTCTTGAAAAAGGTTCATGTTCAAAATCATAGTAGAAACCAGTATCAATCGAAGGTCCAATAGCAAGTTTAGCATCCGGATAAAGATTCTTCACTGCTTCAGCTAATACATGAGATGTGGTATGACGATAGGCAGCTTTTCCTGCTTCATCATTAAAGGTCAAGATATTCAATGTACAGTCCTTGTCAATTGTTGTACGTAAATCAACAACTTCTCCGTCTACTTCTCCTGCACATGCAGCTCTTCCAAGCCCACCTGCAATATCAAATGCAATGTCGTTTACTGACATTGGTTCTGCGTACTCTTTTACAGAGCCATCTTTCAATGTAATTTTCATTTGTCAAACCATCCTTTCTTTTTCTTTCCGGGGCTTTTCAACAAAAGAAAAGCCCCTGCTTATGTTTCCATAAACAGGGACGTACTATACGCGGTTCCACCCTGATTGCACTACAAAAATTGTAATGCCTCTCATTATGATGATAACGGAATCACCGGGCTTGATTAGAGCCACTCAGAGGTAGTTTTCAGTTATTCTTCCGTAAGGCACTCTCAGCAACGGCCTCTCTCTGTGACCATCCAAATAACTTACTCGTCTCGTCAACGCTTTTAGATAAACCTTATTATAACATTCTTATGCTTTATGTCAATGAATGTTTTTTATTTTAATGAACCATAAAATTCATGCGTCCAGAATGTGTCTACATAAGTTGCACCGGAATCTTTATGTGTAAACTTTGCAGTTCTGTAATATCCGATTCCAACATTCGTGTAATCTCTGCATAATATATTGTCTCTATGTGGCTTATCAGCCCATAAATTATCAAAAGCAACCTTTGCCACATCACTTAATGAATCTGATACATCACTAGAATGAACTACATTTTCACCAATGTGATAGCGCTTAGCAAACGGATAACCTGCCTCTTTAAATGCTGTGGAATATCTCTTTCCGTTCGGTCTTGTATGTGAGAAGTTTGAATCAGTCTTTACAGCCAATCCATTATTTGTAGTAGCTGTCACATCATTAGGAATCACTTCCATAACTCTCGTTCTAGCAATATCATTTAATAAACCGTCCATCTTTAATGGTGCAATCTTATTTTTAATTCTAGCATCATTTAATACCTGAAGATGCTTATAGATATTCATTTCTGTATCAATCTGTTCGGCCGCATTTTCAACAGAGCCAGGAGTCTTATCTGTTACTGTCTTATCTAAGTCTGTAATCTTAACAGAACACTTATAAGACTTTCCAGCCACCTTTGCAGTAACTGTACATTTTCCTGCCTTAACCGGAGCAACAACACCATTCTGCGTTACAGTTGCAACAGATGAATCAGAACTGCTCCATGTCACAGTTTTATTCTTCGGAGCATTAAATAAATTCAACTTAAGTGAATTCTTTTTCACAAGAGAAACAACAGCATTTCCCTGCTTATCCATTTCAACACCGGAAACATCTAACTTCAAGCTGGATAAATCCAATGTGGTAGCTGTATATTTCTTTGTGTTTTTCTTAGGATAACCTTTTACAGTAATCTTACAAGAATATTTCTTTCCTGCATTTTTTGCTGTAATAGTACATTTACCATCAGAAACTGATGTCACTTTACCTTTACTGCTAACCTTTGCAACTTTCTTATTAGAACTACTCCATTTTACTTTTCCGGAACTATTCATCAATTTCAATTTAACTGAGTATTTTCCAGTAATCTTATAGCTGGAATAATTCAATCTTGTGCTTGCCGCATTTACGCTCTGTCCTAACGACACCATCAGTCCCAAGCATAACAGAGCTGAAAAAATAACACTTATAACTCTTTTTTTCATAACAACATTTCCTTTCTTTAAAAATTCGTCCCAAAACTCTATTTCATTATACCACACATGTTCAAGTTTGTAAGTCCGTTTTTTCCGATTTATTCCGGAATTTTGTAACTCTGTTTTACTGTGGCATGATCATAAACAAAATTAGCAGCTTTTTCTAAAATAATTGCCCTCTTAATTTCAGACTCTTCATAGTTTTCTTTCATTTCTTCCACGCTCTCATATCCATAATCCTCATAGGATTTTTCCCACCATTCATTCATTTCACTTTCAGAAATATTCAGAAGATCTTCCTTGAATGCAATATACCAGGATGCCATTTCAGAGATCAATTCGCTCTCGTACTCTTTTTCCATATCCTTTTCCGTCATCTGCATCACTTCCAGATAATCATTCAATTCCATTCCCCACTCAGAAGCAGCATAATTGTAATCTGCATCTACCTCCTCAATAATTCTGGCATATGCATCTTCCGGATATTTTTTCAGGACACTACCATCCACAACCTGCTTCCACAAGTCAGAAATCGCTTCGTTTTTCAGTTCTTCTTTTACATAGTCATAATAATCTTTTGTAGTTGTCCAGCCATAGTCTTCTGAGAATTCTTCTTTGACCCAATCATCTGTAATCTTCTCAACTTTTTTTTCAGAAACAGAAACCACTTTTACATTAAAGGTAACTTTTTTCCCGGAATAATCTTTTCCCTCTTCAGAAATTTCTGCCGAGTCAATTCCTTCTACATTTTCAATCACATCACCTTCAGATTTTCCTTTTACCAAATCCGAAATTGGCTGAAATGGTCCATCCGTTTCCTCACCAACGGTAATTTCCTGTTCTTTCAACGTGATATCCGCTTCTTTTTTCCCGTCCACATATCCAGTCAGATTAAATTCTACCTGATCAGTATCTTTTGCCGCACGTTCAACATTTTCATAGGAGACCGTATCTCCTTCAATGTATTCATCAAGCATCTCCTGCGTAATTTCACATTTTAACCCTTTGTACTTAGCAACTTCCAGATAGTTCTTTGTAAAATCTTCTTCATTTTTTGCCCCATATTCATTCTTAGCAAACTTCTTATCCTGCTGTTTTTTTACATGAACAACCTTATTATAGTAAACCACTCCACCGAATGCAGCGAAGATAAGAACAACTACCAATGAGTATATCAACGTGGAAAGATTTTTCTTTTTCGGTTGTGTATATTTTTCAGTCGGTTCCACTTCCACTGTTTTTTCTTCTACAACGTTTTCATCTACTCTCTTTTCTTCCATATTGTCCTCTTCCTTTTTCGTATTATTAACAGTATCTTCCCACTCCGGACAACGACACAACGTTCCGTCATTTTATCAACAAAAAATGAGAAGAATCCTGTCAGACCCTTCCCATTTTATCATATTTTACCCAATAAATATATAAATTTATAAAGAATTTTAGTTATCTCTTGTGTAGTTTGGAGCTTCCTTTGTGATGTGGATATCATGCGGATGACTTTCCTTTAAGGATGCAGCAGAAATTTTAACAAACTGTCCAGTAGACTTCAATGTTTCAATATCCTTTGCTCCACAATATCCCATACCGGAACGAAGACCACCCATCAACTGGAATACAGTATCTTCAATACTTCCCTTATATGCTACTCGTCCTTCAACACCTTCCGGAACAAGCTTCTTAGCGTTAGTCTGGAAGTATCTGTCCTTACTTCCATTTTCCATAGCTGCGATAGATCCCATACCACGGTATACTTTATATTTTCTTCCCTGGAAGATTTCAAATTCACCCGGCGCCTCATCACAACCTGCAAACATAGATCCCATCATACATACACTACCACCAGCAGCAATTGCCTTAACAATATCACCTGAGTACTTAATACCACCATCAGCAATAATAGGAACACCATATTCCTTAGCCACTTCATAACAATCCATAATTGCCGATACCTGTGGAACACCAATTCCGGCAACAACACGAGTGGTACAAATAGAACCCGGTCCAATACCAACCTTAACTGCATCTGCTCCAGCTTCAATCAAATCTCTGGTAGCTGCTCCTGTAGCAACATTACCTGCAATTACCTGAAGATCAGGATATTCAGACTTAATCATCTTTAATGTATTGAAAATATTTGCAGAATGTCCATGAGCCGAATCAATAACGATTACGTCAACCTTTGCTTCTACTAATGCCTTTACACGGTCCATAACATTTGCAGTAATACCAACGGCAGCACCACAGAGAAGTCTGCCCTGTGCATCCTTAGCAGATAAAGGATATTTAATCTGCTTTTCAATATCTTTGATTGTAATTAATCCCTTTAAATTAAAGTCATCATCAACGATTGGGAGTTTTTCCTTACGGGATTCAGCTAAGATAGCTTTCGCTTCTTCCAATGTTACACCTTCTTTTGCTGTAACCAATCCCTCAGAAGTCATAGATTCCTTAATTAATTTTGTTCCATCTGTTTCGAACTTCAAGTCACGGTTTGTAATAATACCAACCAACTTCTTTCCTACCACAATAGGAACACCGGAAATTCTGAATTTTGCCATAAGATCATTAGCATCATTTAATGTATTCTCCGGAGATAAATAGAATGGATCAGTGATAACACCATTTTCAGAACGTTTAACCTTATCAACTTCGTCTGCCTGCTGTTCAATGGACATATTCTTATGAATAATGCCAATTCCACCCTGTCTTGCCATGGCAATTGCCATACGATATTCTGTAACTGTATCCATACCGGCGCTCATCATCGGAATGTTTAATTTGATTTTCTTTGTTAAATTCGTAGATAAATCTACCATATTCGGTGTCACTTCAGAATACTGTGGCACTAACAACACATCATCAAATGTAATTCCTTCACCAATAATCTTTCCCATCAGTCATTTCCTCTCTTTCTCATATTTGTATAATGTAAAAGATACTAACAAAAAAAATATTTCTTGTCAATGCGTCTTTTATCATTTTTCAACATATTTCTTTTTTCAACTTCTGTCACATTGAAAACGCGGTATAGTCAATCACTATACCGCTCTTTCTTATCCATTTTTCTTAACAATACTCGGGCGTACATGATACATTGCATCAATCATTTTTTCAGTTGGTTCAAATAAGAATTTTGTCTGACCATCCTTATCATTATAGATAATTGCGTAGACCTCTTCTCTTTTTGCTCCTGAAGAGTAATCCTTTGTAAAAGGAACACTTCTTCCCTGCACTTCCCCTGAGTTTGCCGGAGCAATCAGCTCCGCATTTTTTAATTCAATTTCTGTTATATGTTTTCTTTTTCTCTGTCCAAGAATCTTTTCAATGGTTAATTCTCCATTTACAAGAGAATATTCATATTCCACACTGGTGTAAATAAATGCCAGATAGCATACATAAATCATCAATGCGGTCAATGTGATTCCTACCATTCCCAGAGCCGCTGTTCCCACAAAGAAAACCAACAGTGTCAGGAAGATTGCACCCATACGGATTGCAAATCCTGTTATATCCATTCTTCTTTTTACAATATGTTCAACAAATACTTCACCCATGTTCATTCTCCAAGTTATTCAACGGATATAATATAATAGTAAATCGGCTGTCCGCCAGGATATACTTCCACTTCTACATCCGGCAATGCCTCTGAAATCTTATCGGATAATGCATTGGCGTCATCTTCCGTAACTTCAGCGCCAAAATAGATACTTACAATTTCAGAATCCTCATCCTGCATTTCCTTAACCATCTCAACGGCAGTCGCGTCAATGTCCTCTCCAACGGAAAGAATTCCGCTGTCACCGATTCCCATGATATTTCCTTCTTTAATCTCCTTATCATCAATAACCGTATCACGAACTGCATAAGTTAATTCTCCGGTCTTGATATAAGACATGCTTTCTATCATTGCCTCTTTATTTTCTTCTGCTGTATTATCCGGAATAAATCCAATCATTGCAGCGATTCCCTGAGGAATTGTCTTGGAAGGGATTACAATAACATTCTTATCTTCTACAAGACTTTCAGCCTGCTGTGCCGCAAGGATGATGTTCTTGTTATTCGGCAATACATAAACATTGTCTGCATTAATCTTATCTACAGCGTTCAGAATATCTTCCGTACTAGGATTCATAGTCTGTCCACCGGAAATGATTTCATCAACATTTAATCCTTTGAAGATTTCGTCTAAGCCGTCTCCTACGGAAACTGCAATGAATCCATAAGCTTTTCTTGGTTCGTCAGCTTTTTTCTTTGCTTCTTCAGCCTTCTGCTGTTCAGCCAGCTTTTCCGCATTCTTAATCAGTCTTTCATGATGTTCTTCACGCATGTTATCGACTTTCATACGAGAAAGGGAACCGTAAGTCAGTGCTTTTGTGAACGCTTCACCCGGCTGGTTTGTATGCACATGAACCTTTACAATTTCATCATCGGCAACCAATACAATAGAATCACCGATAGACTCTAAAAAGGCCTTAAATTTCGATTCTTCATCATCAGACAACGGATTTGTCAGGTTAATGATAAACTCTGTACAATATCCGAATTTGATATCTGCTTCATCCATTGGAAGATCATCCGTTGAAACAGATACGGATGGAGTAGACACTCCTTCGATTGTGTAGTCAATTTCCTTTCCAAGCAATGCATCATAAGCACCTTTCAGAACAGTCATAAGTCCCTGTCCACCGGAATCCACTACACCAGCTTGTTTTAATACAGGAAGCATTTCCGGAGTCTGGCTTAATACATAATCACCATGCTTAATGATTTCATCAATCACGTATACTAAGTCATCGCTCTCTGAAAAAAGTTCACAAGCCTTATCTGACATTCCCTTGGCAACAGTAAGAATGGTACCTTCCTTAGGCTTCATAACAGCCTTATAAGCTGTTTCCACTGCACGAACGCATGCCTTTGATAATACTTCTACATCAATTTCATCACATTCCTTGATTTCACGGGTAAACCCTCTGAAAAGCTGTGAAAGAATTACACCAGAGTTTCCACGGGCGCCTCTTAAGGAACCGGAAGAAATCGCCTTAGCAATATTTTCCATAGTAGGATTTGTAATTCCACCAACCTCTTTTGCTGCTGACATGATTGTCATTGTCATATTCGTACCTGTATCACCATCTGGTACAGGGAATACATTTAATTCATTAATCCATTCTTTTTTTGCTTCCAGATTCTTCGCTCCGGCAATAAACATCTTCTGTAATACTTCTGCATTAATACTCTTAATTTCCAAAATATTTTCCTCCTTGGGCAGAACAATTAGTCAATGACTCTTACGCCTTCAACGTAAACATTAACTTTCTTTACTGTCATACCCGTAAATTCTTCTACCTTGTATTTCACACTTGAGATAATGTTATCTGCAATTGTTTCAATATTTACTCCATAAGAAATAATGATATGAAAATCAATGGTAATTTCATTATTCTCATCTATGTCTACATTAATTCCTTTGGTTGAGCTATCTTTCTTTAACAGTTTTACAAGACCATCCTTTACGCTAACCATAGCCATTCCCACGATTCCAAAACATTCATAAGCTGTTTCACCTGCGTATTTTGCAATTACTTCAGGGCTAACCAGAATCTGTCCTAAATCTGTATTCATCTTACCTTTCATATCGTATCCTCCTATTTAAGAACAATAATTCTTTTCGATTATACTATCTTTTCCTTAAAAAGAAAAGCACTTTCGGCACATTAGATAGACACAACTAACCGCCCTGTCCTTATAAAGTAAAAACTCATCACAAACGTGACGAGTTTTTATTTCATGCATATGGAACGTTGAGAAACACGCACAGCGAGTAACTCGCGTAAATTATGCTCTTTCTACTTTTCCTGATCTTAAACAAGAAGTGCAAACATACATTTTCTTGCTTCCGCCTTCAGTTTTTACTTTAACGGACTTAATATTAGATTTCCACATTTTGTTGGACTTTCTGTGTGAATGACTCACAGCATTTCCAAAATGAGCACCCTTACCGCAAACACTACATTTAGCCATAATAGCACCTCCTTTTATAAATTCG
>CACXEU010000109.1 GCA_902766735.1 uncultured Lachnospiraceae bacterium | reverse complement strand
TTTGCCGGCTTCTTAACCTCTTTTTTTACTACAGGTTTTGTTACTTCGTCTTTAGTTGTTGGCACTGTAGTGACAGGTTCTTTGGCTGTCTCTGTCGGAAGTCCCTTGCTGGCATAAACCTGACCGCCTGCAGTTAATACTCCAGTAGAATAATTCCAAAGTCCACAATTCTCTGAATCCGCCGAATTAAATCCGAATGCTGCATAACGCTCCACATATGGTCTGGCATCCAATCCCGGCATAACTGCCTCCCAAAATTCTTTTGTTCCATTGTCTCCCGATGCATTAACCCACTGTCCGACAGTAGAAAATTCTGTAATCCAAATCGGCTTATGGTATGTATTCCATGTCCAATCAATGATGTCCTTAAGGAACCATTTTGCCATCTCAGCTCCAGCAAAATCCCTCGGATAACAATGAATAGCAATAAAGTCAGGATCATAATCCTTCTTCGTCAGTGTATTCATAAACTGTTTAAACCAATTGTCACTTTCCTGTGGCCATCCGGCTGTAGCTGGGGCACTTATCTTAATTCCTTTCATATCTGAAATTTTCTTCCAAGCATTATAGACCGTATTTACCGACATCTTACAGCCTCCACCGCTATAGTCCATATCTGGTTCATTGAATGTTAATGCATATTTGTATCCTTGTTTTTTGAAGTTTTCCAAGCTATTTCTGAATTTTGTAGGATCCGATTCCCCCCATGACATAGGAACATATTCCACGCCGGCATACTGGCTTCCACTACTTGGGGTTGCTCCCCAGTTATAATACCAGGCTACACCCCATTCTTTTAATTTTGCGTTTCTTCCCATATCAGTCGCTAGGCCAAGACCTTTCTTTGACACTCCAAATTTGTTTTTTGCAGATGTCACAGAGGTTCCGTTCTCAAAATTAGCCTTTACATAAACTGTGTGGTAAGCAACCTCTGTCGTATAATATACGAAAGAAGTTTCCTTTAATGTGGTAACCTGTGTGTCGTTAATAAACAATGTGTAGTTCTTTGCATTGGTGACACTGTTCCACTTAATGTCAATATAGCCTGCTGCTACCAGTGAATTGTTCGCCGGTGCTGTCACAGAAATGCTTGTGGCAGCCTGAACCTCGTTTTCTCCCAAAACAATCGGCATGAGTCCAAGCATCAATGCAATTACCAACAATCCCGCACACATCTTTTTCAACGATTTCATTTGCATCTCCTCCTCATTTTCCCATAAAAATCACGATAGTTACTTTTTCATCTTAATCTTTTTTGCTTTTGACCAGGTGCCATAGACTTTCTTCTTATCAATGCGATAGAACGCTCTAATCTTCACAAAATATTTCGTACGTTTTTGTAATCCCTTTAAAATAATTTTCTTTTGATTCTTGTTTATTATTTTCTGCTCATATCCCTGGAACTTTCTGTTATCACAGAACCGAACCTGGTATCCGCTGACTCCGACTTTTTTCTTTAAAACGATCTTTGCTTTCTTGGAACTACGTTTTTTTATGGCTTTCTTAATTACGACTCTGTCAGGTTTGCGAATTTCCACCTTTTTATCTACTGTATTTGTCGAACCTGCTACTGTAGTTTCCATCTTCTTTTCTTCCGTCGTCATGCCTTGTTCCACAGAAGTTTCCACGCTATCACGTGTCGCCGGATTCTGTTGTCTTCTCGTGGTCTGTACCTGTGTAGTCTGTGGTGTAGTTTGTCTCTGTGTCGTTGTCGGTGGTGCTGTTGTTTCATCCACCTTCACATTGGTTGTTCCGTAAATTGCCATATCCCTAATAGAGTAACCGTATTGAGTCGTTCTGCTCTTTCCATTAATCTTCACGTAACGAGCTGACTTCATCGTGGAAAATACCACAGCATCACATCTGCCGCCCTGATTACTGGTGACTGTGGCAACTTTAGTGTAGGTATTTCCATCCGTGGAAATTTCAATGTCATATTCTGCTGCGGACGCATTTTCCCAAAGGACAGACACCTGCTTAATATTTCTAACCTGTCCTAAATCAATGATAAGATATTGCGGGTCGACCTTCTGCTTTGATTCCCAACGGGAATCCAAGGCATTTTCTCCGCTGTCCATTACTTTTGAAGCCACATTCCCATTGATTTCTGAAGATGCCGTTGCGATAACTCCATTCTTTGCAACATAATCCTCGCAGTTGATTTTATTGATTGTAACCTGATTCGCTAACAGAGCATTTCTGCTTGAAACAGACACCTCATATTCCGGTTGCGGTAAATTACGATAATCGTATCCTTCCGGTGTTCCTAAATCAGCATAAGCTTCCCCGGCTTCCGTCAATACTCCCGTATTGTAATTCCAAAGTCCAACATTAGGTTCTTTAGCTGCATTAAAGCAAAAAGCCGCGTAACGTTC
>CACXEU010000108.1 GCA_902766735.1 uncultured Lachnospiraceae bacterium | reverse complement strand
GGGAACCATCACATCCTGGGGAAGTAAAGCATACGACACTGCAAAGTCCTGGGCAGGAACTGCAGTCAATGCCGTTAAGAAGACAGCGGGCTACGTAAAGGACAAGGTAGTCCAGGGTGTACAGGCAGTAAAACAGGCTGGTCGAAAGATGATTGACGCTGCAGCCAGCTATGTGCAGAAGGTCATCTGTATGATTCCGGATGGTGTGAAGAAGGTCTGGAACGATGTCAATAAACTGTATGACAAGATTCCAACATGGGCGAAGTTCGTAGTTGGAGCTGCAGGTGCTATTATTGCTGTAGCTACTGGAACTGTCGGAATTGGAGCTGCAGCCAGCATTTTGGCAGGTGCAATGATAGGTGGAGCAGCAGCGAATGCAGGAATCTATGCGGCAGGAGCATTCTTTGGATACCATGACTTTAGCTGGAAGGAAATGGGAAAGACCGCCATTGACGGTGCAGCGGATGGAGCGTTGTTTGCCGGCGTTGGATTAACTATCGCAGGAGTTACTCGTGGAGTAATGAAGGTAAGACCTTTTTGGGTGAGAAGAGAAAAGGAGTAGCTGGCAAGGGTGGAAGTAAGTCAATCGACTCTAATAGTATTAGATTTAGCCAATCATCAGTAAATGGATCAGCTGAAATAACTGAAAGTATGATAAAAAATGGTTGGATGGGAGAACCGATTGATGTTGTTGAA
Organism: uncultured Lachnospiraceae bacterium; assembly: GCA_902766735.1. Classification (GTDB taxonomy): domain Bacteria; phylum Bacillota; class Clostridia; order Lachnospirales; family Lachnospiraceae; genus Eubacterium_G. Next base: position 1,315 of record CACXEU010000108.1, on the reverse strand, counting down.
ATGCCTGATGGTGTTTATACAACCATTGATAATACCAGAGTAGCGGCGGCAAGAAATGCAGGAATAGATGTAAAAGCTAATGTTCATTCATACAATGAACCGTTGCCTCAAGAATACATAGATAGATTTACAACAAAAAATGGAATTCCATCAACTTGGGGTGAGGCTATTCAACTTAGGATAGGAAAACAAAAAGCCTCATTCAGAAATAATAATCCGATGGGTGGATGGAATTTAGATAATCAACATTAAAGGAGACCAGCTATGAACGATACGAAAATGCTATTGAATTATGATTATCCAGAAGGATATAAGAAATTAAAGGACTTAAATTTGATAGATTTTGAATATTGGTATTTCATTCCAGAATATCAATTAAAAAACCGATTTATTGGTATGAGTCAAAGGTATCCAAGTAGAAAATATATCCCATTTGCAAGAAGAGATGATTGCGATGATATTGCATGTTTTGAATATGGAAAAGGAAATACGGTATTTATTATTCATGATTATGCAAGTGCTGGATTTGAAGAGCGTAAGAGTTATAATAATATTTGGGAATGGTTTAAAGATGCAATTGATGAATTAATAAATGAAAATCAAATATAGTTTTCAATTTTTAAATGATTATGAAAGAAATTGGAAGGGTTACAGAGGTTGTGGTTGGAGGTCATCATGGAGAAATGCCTTATTTTAAGGTTTCATCTGGACCAAATGGTACACGAAGAATTTTTATTAATGAATTGGAGGTCGGTAATTAGATGGATATTAATGAAATAATTCATATATATGATAGATTCATCGAGATATTAGAAGATTTTTCTATGCCTCCAAAAGAACAAATAAAAAAACTACAGGGGACTGTTGTGGCTGATGAATTGGCAACAGATTTTTCTGATATTGGTTTTACTTATGCTGAAATACTAAAAGAAAATCAATGGATAAATCAAGAACAGTTTAATATTATGGAAGTAATAAACAATATGTTAGATGAAATGTCTAAAGATTCAAATTTATGGGATGAAAACGCTCTTATTTATTCTAAAGAGTGGAAAGATTGTAGACAGAATGGAAAAAGATTGTTAGATACTTTAATAAGTGGCTAGAGTACATATATAAGCAGTGCTTATGGTCTTAGATTTTATAGTGGAAATGAGAATGCAGCAGGAAGATATTTGTTTGAAACCTTTTATCCGCTTACAAATCGTGAAAATTTGGCGTTGCCATATGAATGGAATAGTATGACAGGTATACAACAATTCCAAGTGAAAAATGGGACAACTATAATTACAGGCAAAGCTGCTCCGCAAACAGG
>CACXEU010000107.1 GCA_902766735.1 uncultured Lachnospiraceae bacterium | reverse complement strand
TGGTGAAACTGCCAGTGTACCCCGAAAAACGAGAAAATTGAAAAAATAGGGGTACGCTTAAGAAATGGTGAAACTGCAAGTGTACCCCGAAAAACGAAAAAATTGAAAAAATAGGGGTACGTTTAAGAAATGGTGAAACTGCAAGTGTACCCCGAAAAACGAAAAAAATTGAAAAATAGGGGTACGCTTAAGAAGTGGTGAAACTGCAAGTGTACCCCGAAAAACGAAAAATCTCGAAAATCAGGGTACACCAAGGAAAAAATGAAGTTCCAAGTGTACCCCGAAAAATGAGAAATCTCGAAAATCAGGGTACACCAAGGAAAAAATGAAGTTCCAAGTGTACCCCGAAAAGCGAGAAATCTCAAAAATCAGGGTACACCAAGGGAAAGAAGATATCTTGATTTATTGAAGAGGTAGAAGAATGAGAAAAAACAGTATCAAGAATACACGAATTAACGGTGAAGTTCAGCGTGAATTAAGTACGATTATTCGCGAACTGAAGGATCCGCGTGTCGGTATGATGACTACGGTTACTGCGGTAGAAGTGGCACCGGATTTGAAGACATGTAAAGTGTTCATTAGTGTATTGGGAAATGATGAAGCGAAAAAGGAAACCTTGGAAGGACTCAATAGTGCCAAAGGATTTATTCGTAGAGAATTAGCCCATACGATTAATTTACGTAACACACCGGAAATTCGTTTTATCTTAGACGAATCCATTGAATATGGAATGAAAATGTCAAAATTAATTGATGAGGTAAATCATAATGAAAATTAATGAGGTCATTGGTGATGCAAAAACTATCGGGATTGCTGGACATGTAAGACCGGATGGAGATTGCGTAGGCTCTTGTATGGCTCTTTACAATTACCTAAAAAAGAACCGACAGGATTTAGAGGTGCGCGTATTCCTGGAATATGTGGACCCAAAGTTTACACTGATTGCAAATACAGATCAGATTGAAACAGATGGCTTTGACGGAACGGTTTTTGATTTATTTATCGCATTGGATACAGCAAGTCTTGACCGGTTGGGTGAGAATGTGAAGTATTTTGATGCGGCGAAAAGAACTTACTGCATTGACCATCATAAGAGTAATCCTGGGTATGCTGATGATAATTATGTTGTGGCAGAAGCAGGATCTGCCAGCGAAGTGTTGTTTGAGTTTTTAGAACTTGATTTATTCAACAGGGAAATTGCGGAACCAATGTATATGGGCATTGCCCATGACACAGGAGTATTTCGTTTCCAGAGTACGACACCGAAGACAATGAGAATTGCTGCGGATTTGATGGAATATGAAATTGACACCAATGAAATATTAGAAGAAACATATTATAAAAAATCATACAATCAGATGATGATTACTGCACATATCCAAAGTAATGCAACATTGGTTATGGATGGGAAATGTATCTATGGTTATTGTACAGCAGAGATGATGGAACAGTACGGTATCACAAAGAATGATTTAGATGCTGTGATTGCATCGATCAGAAACGTGGAAGGCGTAGAGGTTGCGCTGTTTATTTACCCATTGGGCGATAACCATTTCAAAGGAAGTCTTCGCTCCAGAAAATATGTGGATGTAAGTGAAATTGCACAGAAATTCGGAGGAGGCGGACATGTTCGTGCGGCTGGATTTGATGTGGAAGGAAGCTTGGAAGATTCCATTAATATGATTTTGAAAGAAATTGAAAAAGTAATATAACGGGAAGTATGAAGCAGGAGAAAGAAATGATTCATGGAGTAATCAATGTATATAAAGAACCGGGTTTTACCTCACATGATGTGGTGGCGAAAATGCGGGGAATTTTGAAACAAAAGAAAATAGGTCATATGGGGACCTTGGATCCCAATGCAGTGGGAGTGCTTCCGGTTTGTCTGGGAAAGGCAACGAAGCTTTGTGATGTTTTGTCGGAAAAAGACAAAAGCTACTCCGCGACTATGTTATTAGGTGTTACCACCAATACACAGGATATGACCGGAGAAGTTATCAAAGAAGCGGACCCGGAGAAGTTGCAGGCAATAACAGAAAACCATGTGTATGAGGTGGTGAAAAGCTTTATTGGGGAATATGACCAGATTCCGCCGATGTTTTCTGCAATTAAAATCAAGGGGCAGAAACTTTATGAACTGGCGAGACGTGGAGAAGAAATAGAACGTCCGGCAAGAAGATGTAAGATTATTGATATTACCATTACAAAGATTGATTTGCCAAGGGTTGATATGCATGTCATATGTTCCAAGGGAACGTATATCCGCACCTTGTGTAATGATATCGGAGAAAAACTGGGAGTGGGAGCTTCCATGGAAAATTTGGTTCGTACCCAGGTAGAACGATTTAAGGTGGAAGACAGCATTACACTTTCACAGATTGAGCATGCCAGGGACTGCGGAATCATAGATGATTATCTTGTTCCGGTAGATGAAATGCTGGAACACCATTCGAAATGTATTGTGTCTAAACATGCAGAAAAATTGGTACGCAATGGAAATATTTTTACTTCCGGTGATACCATGTTAAAGATGCAACAGCAGGACGGGCAGATAGTCCGTGTTTATACATACGAGGGCGAATTCATCGGCTTATACATATTCGAGGAACAACGCCAAATTTACAAACCACACAAGATGTTCTTATAGTTCAGCCACACAAGCTGCAGCAAAATCTACGGAAACTGTTTACAGTTGGAGTAGATATTGCTGCGGCTTGTATGTGTGTGCGGAACGCACACACATGAGCATGGCGCTGCGAAGCAGTGTTATGCGAATGGGGCTGAATGTGAATGTAGCGGCGGAAGGAAACAGAGGAGAAAGGAGACCAAAGTGCAAAGTTTTTCATTGAGCGAAAACCAAAAACTGAATAACACCATCGTTACCGTTGGAAAATTCGACGGGATTCACAAGGGACATGAGAAACTTTTGGAAATCCTAACGAGCAAGGCCAACGGCAGACAAAAGGTGGTACTGACTTTTTCTTCGGCTCCTACAGCATTTTTGGAAAAAAAGTCAAACAAAACAATTATGACAGAACAGGAAAAACGACTGCTGATGGAAGAGCAGGGAGTGGATGTGTACATTCGCATGCCTTTGACAGAAGAATTTTTGTCCTTGTCGCCGGAAGAATTTGTTCGCGATATATTAAAGGAAACTTTAGGGGCGACCACCATTGTCTGTGGAACGGACTTTCGATTTGGGGCTAAAGCCAAAGGGGATGTGGAATTATTGAAAGCCTTGCAGAAGAAATATGACTTCAATGTTGTAGTTGTAGAAAAGGAGCAGTATAACCAGAAGGATATCAGTAGCAGTGAAATCAGGGATTTGATTTCACGTGGAGAGATGCGAACCGTGAATATGCTACTGGATCATCCATATCGGATTATTGGGAAAGTCACGGAGGGAAAACAGCTGGGAAGAACGATGAAAATTCCTACTGCCAATATTATTCCAGATGAGAATAAACTGCTACCTCCGAACGGTGTGTACCGAACTGTTGTAGTAGTAGGGGATGAAGCATATCATGCCATTACCAATGTGGGAATTAATCCGACTGTGGAAAGTGGAACGCAAATTAAAGTGGAAACCCACATTATTGATTTCAAGGAATATATTTATCACGAAACAATAGAAGTGCAGTTTTACGACTTTATCAGACCGGAGAAGGAGTTTGATAGTCTGAAGGAGCTGCAGAAGCAGATTCAAAAAGATATTGAGTCCTGTAAGAAATTACGGTGAATAAGAAAGGGGAAAACAAATGGAGGAAAAGATGAACAATATGGAAAACTTTGGAAGTCGCCCGGCAGATGCTATCAATAGTATATTTACGAGAAAACAAAAAATTCAGGCATTTTTAGGAGCACTTGCCTTCATTATTGTGGGGGTTGGAGTATTGTGTTATGGAATTCACACGAATAATCAATTGAACAAGACACAGACTACGCTAGAGAGTTTATTGAAAAAAGATAATGTTTCCGGTGAATATGTGAAAGGTCCCATAGCCTATTCGTCTTCAGAATTTTATGAAGTAGATCACAAGATAATGCACTTGATTACAACGGATAAAGATTGTTATTACGTTGTATATGAAAAAGAGGGAAAAAAAGGAATCGTTGTTAAGGCGGATGAAGACTGGGCTAAAAACTTTGATTCCACAACCCATGAGGCATTGAACGAGGTGATTGTTCGTGGAAAAGTAAAATCCACAGATTGGGACATTAAACATTACATAGAGCAGGAAGGGATTGCCGAAGCCGGTGGAGACAATTTTATTTATGCGTATTATATTGATACAGAGGCCGAATCAGGTGCACGGAGATGCATGATTGGAGGCGGTTCGGTCCTTCTGTTTATGCTATCCATTGCTATTCTTTCTTTTGCAACCAATAAGATTCTCGGAAAGACAATGGCTGGTGTCGCCATGGTGGGACTTGTTGTGACTTTGTTGTGCATTCTTAGAGTTGTTTAGGGGAATATATGAAAGTTAATGAAAAGAATGAATGAAGAACAAAATGGCAACGAAAGAATATAAAGAAATCAGTCTTCCGTTTAGACTGATTCAAAGCAAGCAAGATATTGATGATGGTGCAATTACCATAGAAGCCAAGGGAATAGTTGATGGGAAGACTCACTATTTTCTAGCTTGCTTTATGAGTTTAAATCAGGAATCCGATTCAATAGATATTTCGTTACTGAATGATTTCACACTTTTACAGAGAATCAAAGAAAATGTTCTTTACAAACCCTTGCAACTATGTTATCATACTTTGGTATGTTAACCGGCACACAGTATCCGGATACTCCAACCGATACTATAGTGTCAGGGGATATTAAAATTTAAGGAGGATGTAATTATGATTACAAAGGAAATCAAGGCTCAGTTAGCAGCAGAATATGGTAAGACACCTACAGACACTGGTTCACCAGCAGTTCAGGTAGCAATCTTAACATACAGAATTAAG
>CACXEU010000106.1 GCA_902766735.1 uncultured Lachnospiraceae bacterium | reverse complement strand
TTTCTCATTAGTAGTTTTCTGCATGTACTTCAAAGTAGCTCTGTGGATGTGCACAAACCGGACAAATTTCCGGTGCCTTTGTTCCAACTACAATATGTCCACAATTTCTACATTCCCAAACCTTAACTTCGCTCTTTTCAAATACCTGAGCGGTTTCGATATTCTTTAACAATGCACGATATCTTTCTTCATGATGCTTTTCAATTTCACCAACAGCACGGAATTTTGCTGCAAGTTCAGGAAATCCTTCTGCTTCGGCAGTCTTCGCGAAATCTTCATACATATCTGTCCATTCAAAGTTTTCTCCATCTGCCGCAGCATTTAAGTTTTCTGTTGTTGTTCCAATTCCTTTTAATTCCTTAAACCACATCTTTGCATGTTCTTTTTCATTGTTTGCTGTCTGAAGGAACAACGCTGAAATCTGTTCATATCCTTCCTTCTTCGCTACAGATGCGAAGTATGTATACTTATTTCTAGCCTGTGATTCTCCGGCAAATGCTGCCTCTAAATTCTTTTCTGTCTGTGTTCCTGAATATGGATTTTTACTCATTTCTTTTCCTCCTTCAATAACTTCTAATTTTTCACCTTCTGCTTTACACAATGGACATACCGGAGTTTCCCCTTCCGGAACCTCAAATTCATGTCCACAAATCTTACATTTATACTTCACTTTCAGTCTCCTTTCCTCGCTCCATACTTATTTAAAAGTTTACTTGAAATGCCGAAAAAAAGCAAGAAAAAAGAACGGCAAAAACCATTCTTTTCTCTTTGACATTATGGAACAGAGCAGGGAATTAAACCTGCTCTGCCATATTAGGAGATTATTAATATACAAAAAGTTGTGACCAATAGTTTTTTCCATTCCGATCCTGATAAAAACCAACACCGATTTTTGTAAAATTCCTATTGAGAATATTGGCTCTATGACCGGAACTGTTCATCCACCCTTCCATGACTTCCTCCGGTGTTTTTTGTCCCCAGGCAATGTTTTCTCCTGCTCCCCGATAAGAAATACTGTACTCCTGTAAAACTGTACTAAAGGCAGTTCCATTGGGTCTGGTATGAGAAAAAGATACTGCAGACTCCTTTGCCCTAAGCTGTGCCGCATTTTTCAAAGTCTCATTCAGTGTTACCTTTCCCAGACCTGCTTTTGCCCGCTCGTTATTTACCAGCTCAACCACGCGGTTCATATATTCCTGTTCTTTGGTTGTAACTGTTTTTTCCATAGTGTTTTCCTTTGTCTGGTTCGTAGTCTTTGTAACTGTCTTCTTACTTTTTTTCTTCTGCATCTGTTTCTTTTTCGTTTTCTTCTTTTGTTTTATATTTGCTTTTTTATTACAATCAACTTTGATGATTTTCACTGCTTTATTGCCACAGGTTTGCTTGACACCGGCTGCGTTCACAGCACTTTGCGTCCCCATCATTAAGATAGCCGACAAAACCAGTGCAAAAAGTTTCTTTCCTTTCTTCATAATTATTGTTACTCCTTTCAATGTTTCCTGCTTCCCGTCTGCCGGAATTTTTGTAACACTTCGAAGTTTTGTTACAATCACATCCTAGCACATTAGTTTACATAAAACCACCGGTAACATCTGGAAAAAAAAGAAAAGACCGGTTTCATACCCGATCTTTTACAATTCATTTTTATTTTACAATCACTGTGACTTTTGCAAAAATGCCATTCTGTGCATACGCATAGACAACGCATTTTCCTTTTTTCTTTCCCACAATTTTCCCTTTTGCATTAACTGTGGCAACCTTCGGGTTCCCTGACTCGAACAATACTTTCCGACGCACCGAAACTTTTTTCTTCTTTGGTGCGACAGGCTTCGCCTGAATCGTGACACTCTTTTTCAACCGAACCACAACTTTTTTCTTGGAAACCTTGATTTTACTGTAATTGGAAAACGTCTTGCTGCCACCGGTAATGCAATGAACCACCTTTGACACTCCTAATACTCTTTCATTACTATTCTGTCCCTTTGCAACAGCAACAATCAAAAACTTATAATTAGTTCCTTTTTTTAATTTTGTAACTTTATAACGATTTCCTGAAATGAAGTCAAGTTCCTCATATTGGTCCTTCTTCCCACAGCCACTTTTGAAAACTACGTAGTTTGCCGCTCCCGGAACTTTCTTCCAGGTAAGCGTCACATCACTCTTTCCTACTTTCTTTGCACTGGCACAAAGTGGTGAAAAACCGGACATTGGTGCTTCTTTATTTCCTGTCAATGTTCGAATGGTAGAGGCAAGTATTACACGCTGGGACTGTTCCTTTTTTTCGATTAATTTTGGAATCTTTATTGTTCTGGAATAGCCACAAACGGTACAAGTATCCTTTTGCACCCCTTCCTTGGTTAATGACGGTGCTTGAACAATTACTGAAGAAAATGTATGGGCGCCATACCCCATCTTCTGTTCATTCCTTCCGATATAACAATGGTTTTCTGTACAATTTTTCCAGTGAGCCTGCTCATCCCACTGATACCTGATATCCCACTGATGAATATGGGGAATAAAGGCGAATGTTACTGTATTAGACTGTTCCGGTGGTTGTCCGTTTTTTATTGCAACCACATAGGCCCCATAAAGTCCTTCCTGATACTCCCCTTTTTCCTGTAATTTTGCCATAACATCAAAACTGCAATTCTGGTGATCCACTTCCTCAAATGCATATGCGCTCTTTTGTTCCGAAGCAATAGATTTTCCTTCCATCGTCATGATAATTACCTGATACTGATTTGCCCCGGAGTAAACATTCCACTTAAGCAGCCCATCATCCACTCGGGCTTCAAGAACATTCTCCCCCTTAACGGAAGTCATTCCCCATCCTATGGGAATCATGGAACAAATCATAATCATTGTAATGATTCCGGCAATAATCTTCTTTCCCATTTCAATCTCTCCATCTTATTTCTTAAAGAATGTACTCAGTAATCCTCTTCCCAGACTGGCTCCAACATTTCCTCCTAAAGTCTTACCGAATTTTCCAAAGTTCTTTCCTACCTGCTTCCCAACTTCACGACCTACAGTTCCTACCACGGAGTTTCCAACTGTTTTCATAGCCTGTTGTTTCGCTTTTCGCTCTTTTTCTTCCTGTTTTGCTTTTTCTTTTTCTGCTTTTTCAGCAGCCTTTGCTTTTTCCCGTTCTTCCCGTTCTGCCTTTTTCGCAGCTTCCTTGGCATCTTTTTCTGCCTGCTTTTCTGCTTCCTTGGCATCTTTTTCCGCTTGCTTTGCTTCCTCTTCTGCCTGCTTTGCTTCCTCTGCCGCCTGCTGATCTTCCAGTCCTTTTCGAACGAAAAACTCATAAGCAGATTCCGGGTCAAAGGAATTCGCATACTTACTGTATAACAAACTTTCTTTGATTTTCTGATCCCGTTCTGCATCCGACACGGTTCCCATGGAACACTGCGGTGGAAGAATCTTTACTTTCTGAGCAATTCCCGGAACACCATCTTCCTGAAGAAATGAAACCACGGCTTCGCCGGTTCCCAATTCCAACAGTGTCTGATAAGTATCAAAGTCCGGATTCACACGGAAGGAATCTGCTGCCGCACGAACCGCTTTCTGATCAGCCGGTGTATAGGCACGAAGTCCATGTTCCACTTTATTTCCAAGTTGTGCCAAAACTCCATCCGGAATGTCTCTAGGATTCTGGGTGCAGAAATAAACACCTACGCCCTTAGAACGAATCAGTTTCACTACCTGTTCAATCTTATCCAATAATGCTTTTGGAATGTCCTCAAACAATAAATGTGCTTCATCAAAGAAGAACACCATTTTCGGTTTACTCATATCACCTACTTCCGGCAGGGTTTCGAAGAGTTCCGATAACATCCACAATAAAAAAGTGGAGTAAAGTTTTCCGTTATTAATCAGACTGGAGCTGTCCAGAATATTAATCATTCCACGACCGCCATCCAGCTGTAACCAATCTGCAATATTCAATGCCGGTTCTCCAAAGAAAACATCTCCACCTTCTGCCTCTAGTGCAACAATGGCTCTTGTGATAACTCCAATGGAAGCACTGCTCATCTTCCCGTAGTCTGCTACAAAGTCTTCGGCATTAGCATCCACATAAGCAAGAAGTGCCTTTAAATCCTTTGTATCAATCAACAATAGATTATTGTCATCCGCAATTTTAAAAATCACCGTCAAAATGTCGCTCTGCAAATCATTCAGATTCAGAATTCTTGCTAACAATAACGGTCCCATTTCCGATATGGTGGTTCGAAGCTGAATTCCTTTCTGTCCGAAAATATCCCAGAACGTAACCGGATATCCATGATAGGAAAAGCCGGCCTCTGCCAAACCAAACCGTTCGATACGCTTTTGCATATCCTCGCTATCTATTCCCGGGTTCATCATTCCGGCGATATCGCCTTTCACGTCTGCCATAAAAACCGGTACTCCCATATCACTGAACGATTCAGCCATTACCTTCAACGTCACTGTCTTTCCGGTACCGGTGGCTCCCGCTACCAATCCGTGTCGATTCGCCATCTTAGGAATGATGCAGATATTTTCTCCCTGCTCCGTATTTCCCATCCAAATTTGTTCCTCTTTAATCATGTCCGCTTCCTCCAATGCATTTGATTTTTCTGTCTATTTTTATGCCGGTGCACCACCGACACCTTTTACGATTTTCATTGGCTACCTTTGAAACAAGGTTTCCTTAAGAGCACAATACTTGTCCGCCATACATAAAATCCACGCTTCCTTACTGGAAGGAATCTTCCGTAAAGTCAATGGCCACATATGACTTTCGATTGCTTTGCACTCCCGCTCACCTAAATCAAAATATTTCCTCGCATTTTCTGCTGCCTTTTTTGGATGAAAGAATCCATGCAATCGATGATCCTCTGATGGTTCATGCCAGTCATACAAATAAAAATCATGTAACATCGCTGCAGATATTAATTGCTCTTCATCCGATTTCAAATGGAATCTTCGGTTAATGGAAAAACAGATTTCCGTTACCTGCATACAATGATCATATGTAGAGATGGAACCGTGCTGCACATACTCTTTCATGGACTGCACCACTGGTTCCTCTGTATATTTTTTTACTAATTGCTCTAATTCTTCTCTATCCTTTTCCTTCATTCCCCACACTTCCTAAGAAAGGAACTCTATAATGTCCATTGGATTTTCAACAATCCATTTTGCTCCAGCCTGTTCCAATTCTTCCTGTTCTCCAAATCCGTACAAAACCCCTAAGGTATCAATTCCCAACTTTGCAGCTCCAAGAACATCAAACTTTCGATCTCCCACCATCAGGATTTCTTCACTTCCCGGATTTCCCAACTGTTCCAATCCGTAATTCAAAACGGAGACTTTGTCATCTCTCTTTCCTTCCAGATCTCCACCGGCAATCACATCAAAATACTGTGCGATATCCAAATGCTCTGCAATTCTTCTGGCAAAAATTTCCGGTTTCGAAGTTCCCATCATAACCTGTTTTCCCTGCTGCTTTAATGTCTTTAACACCTCAGCAATACCATCGTAAATGGAAACTTCCAGGACACCTTTTTCCCGATAATATTCCCGATAATAATCTACTGCCTTTTTGGAATCCTCATCATTCATTTTAAAAAAAGTTCGGAATGAGTCTCTCAGTGGCGGTCCGATAAAGGAATAAAGAGAGTCTCTCTCAACATCTTCTATCCCCATCTTATGTAACGCATACATTGCAGAATTCAGAATTCCCTGCGCCGAATCGATTATCGTCCCATCCAAATCAAAGATAATTGTCTGAAATCTTTCGTTATTCATTTTTCTCCGTTCCTCTCACTAACTTTTATTGTACCACAAAGTAACTACTTGTGTCTTTCTAAATAAATACAAATTGTCTTATTCCTGACTTTTTTTTATCGCATCCACCAATGCAATGTTTTCCTTTGACTCTCCCACCTTGGACCAGGTTTCCTTGATGGTTTCGTAGGAATCCTTTTCAATATCCACTTTCTTTAAGGAAATTCTTTCCACTCCCCAGTTTTCATTTTCCAATAAACATTTATATGACCAGATAGACCAGTTAAATCCCTTTTCATCCAGAAGTTTCAATCCCTCTGTCCAGGCATCCATATTGTTGAAGTAGTTAAACTCGCCCATATAGTTTGGAACATCGTAGCTTGATAATTCCACATTGTGGAGTTTTCGTTCCATACTGGTAATCTGCATATTATTTTCATTTTCATAGTTGCTGTACTCATACTGATGATATTCATACATTACGTTTTCCCACTGATAATCCTGTGGGTTTGGTAAATCCCAGGAGTCCCAGGTTGCTTCCATGATAATGACATGATCCGGATCAATTTCCCTGATTTTATCATAAGCTTTATCATAAACATCCCATAAGAGCTTATGAATTTCATCATCGCTCATTCCTGTATTGTATCGGTAAGTACAGTACGGCTCATTTAATAAATCGTATCCTGCTACTGTTGGATTTCCCTTATAGTGTTCCGCAATTTTTTCCCACATTGCATAGTACTTTTCCTGATTTTGGGAGGCATTGTCTCCGAAGAAAAATTCGGAAGCCTTCATTTTTTCTTCTCTTCCGTCAATTCCGGAATGGTCGCTACCGTTCTGAGAACCGAAGGCACCGTGCATATCGAGAACCACATAAATATCTCTCTTTGCCGCTTCTTCCACAAACCAGTCCACGCGTTCAAAAGCATCTTCTTTCCAGTTGTTCTTTTCGTCTGCAAAAGTTCCATACCAGAATGGTAAACGAATGCTGTTGAATCCCAGTTCCTTAATCTTGTCAAAATCTTTTTCCGTAAAGAAATTGTCCTGATAGATTTTAAATAATTCCTCTGCCTTTTCTTTTCCGAAGCGCTCTTCCAGCGTTTCTTCCATTTCCTTCTGACAGGTTACATGGTCTGTATATTCTGTAGGATTCATCCAGAATTCCTGAACGAAATAACCTCCAATGTTAATTCCCTTCAGAGACACTGCATCTCCTTTAGCATTTTTCAGTTCTTTTCCTTCCGCCCTCAAAAAAGCGTCCTTTGACATTTGTACTTTCTTTCCTGTGCTACTTCCTTTTGGCATCTTGTCACTCCTTAAATTCATCCATGCGACTCCTGAAACTGCTAAAACCAATACAATCGCTGAAATAGTGATTACACCTTTCTTCATTGTTCCAATTCCTCCCATAATTTTTTCTTGACATATACTCCTATGGCAATCGCCAGAATTGCAACTCCCCATAACAGGTTGTCATATTTCACTGTCATTACCGGGAGAAAAGCATGCACCCAATCACTCCAGAACCAATCACCATGTCCCGGACCTTCCAGTAATTCTGTCACATAAGCAAAACTGAAAACACCCAGAATTTGAGAAGTGCCCAAAAAGCTCGTGCTGAAAATCTCTGCATACTTTAGTTTTGTTTGTTTGAAAACTACCACTGCAAATATGGCTCCCACAATGAGAGAAACAATCAGTAGATAATTATCCTCTTTTATTCCCCTCAGTTCGTACGCACCATATTTCCTATCCAGATAAGCTCGATATCCCCAGACCCAAATCGGATTTACCAAAATATAGGAACATTTGAACGCGAAAATGAAATTTATTAGATATTTATCTCCATGAGGGACTACCTCTGTAACTACAATTCCAACAAGTATTCCTGCAACTGCTCCTGCAAAAACAATCCAAATATTTTCACATATAAGGAACCCTACAAGTCCTCCGAAAATAATTCCCCACTCTGCTCCGATAATTTTTGCAATTCGTTTTAAACTCCACTTTCCCGCAACAATGCATAACAGAAATCCCAAAACTGTTTGCACTCCTAAGAAAATTAGTGGAAAATGAAGTTGTTTTAATATTTTTATTACTTCCATCATAATTCACCTCAAGAAAACAGTATAGCATACATTAACAGTTTTGTGTCGCGTGTCGGGTTATTTTTCTCATAGACATTGCCCTGTTTTTCAAGTATAATATACTGTTGAAAACATATATAAGGAGAGATTAAGAACTATGCCTAAGAGAACAGATATTAACAAAGTACTTATTATTGGTTCCGGTCCGATTATTATTGGTCAGGCGTGTGAATTTGACTACTCTGGTACACAGGCTTGTAAAGCTTTAAAGAAGCTTGGTTACGAGATTGTACTGGTTAACTCAAATCCTGCCACTATTATGACCGATCCGGAAACAGCAGATGTAACTTACATTGAACCATTGAACGTAGAGCGTTTGGAACAGATTATTGCAAAGGAACGTCCGGATGCAGTACTTCCAAACCTTGGTGGTCAGTCAGGATTAAACCTTTGTTCTGAATTGAACAAAGCCGGTATTCTTGATAAATACAATGTTCAGGTAATTGGTGTTCAGGTTGACGCCATTGAACGTGGTGAAGATCGAATCGAATTTAAGAAAACAATGGATTCCCTTGGAATCGAAATGGCTCGTTCTGAAGTAGCATATTCGGTTGACGAAGCATTAGCCATTGCTGATAAATTAGGTTATCCGGTTGTTCTTCGTCCAGCATACACCATGGGTGGAGCCGGTGGCGGACTGGTTTACAATAAAGAAGAATTAAAGACTGTTTGTGCAAGAGGTCTTCAGGCTAGTTTAGTTGGTCAGGTTCTTGTAGAAGAATCCATTCTTGGTTGGGAAGAATTAGAATTAGAAGTCGTTCGTGATAGCGAAGGTAACATGATTACTGTCTGCTTCATCGAAAACATTGACCCATTGGGCGTTCACACAGGAGATTCCTTCTGTTCTGCTCCAATGCTTACTATTTCGGAAGATTGCCAGAAGAGATTACAGGAACAGGCTTATAAAATTGTAGATAAGGTTCAGGTTATTGGTGGTACAAACGTTCAGTTTGCACACGATCCTGTATCCGACAGAATTATTGTTATTGAAATCAATCCTCGTACATCCCGTTCTTCTGCACTTGCTTCTAAGGCAACAGGATTCCCAATTGCTTTAGTTTCCGCAATGCTTGCAACAGGACTTACTTTAAAGGATATTCCTTGTGGAAAATATGGAACATTAGATAAGTATGTTCCAGACGGAGATTACGTTGTAATTAAATTTGCTCGTTGGGCTTTCGAAAAGTTCAAGGGTGTAGAAGATAAACTTGGTACTCAGATGCGTGCCGTTGGTGAAGTTATGAGTATCGGTAAAAACTATAAGGAAGCTTTCCAGAAAGCAATCCGTAGTTTGGAAACAGGACGTTATGGACTGGGTCATGCAAAGAATTTTGATCAGTTATCCAAAGAAGAATTATTACAGTTATTAATCACTCCATCTTCTGAACGTCACTTCATTATGTACGAGGCACTTCGTAAAGGTGCTACTGCCGATGAAATCTTTGAGATTACAAAAGTAAAACATTACTTCATTGAACAGATGAAGGAATTAGTAGATGAGGAAGAAGAAATCCTGAAGTCAAAAGGTTCTCTTCCAGCTGATGAATTACTGATTCAGGCTAAGAAGGATGGTTTCTCTGATAAGTATTTAAGTCAGTTATTGGAAATCCCTGAAGAAGATATCAGAAATAAACGTATCAGCCTTGGTGTGGAAGAAGCTTGGGAAGGCGTTCATGTATCCGGTACAGAAGACAGCGCTTACTACTATTCTACATACAATGCTGAAGATAAGAACCCTACATCAGATAATAAGAAGATTATGATTCTCGGTGGTGGTCCAAACAGAATCGGTCAGGGTATCGAATTCGATTATTGTTGCGTTCACGCTTCTCTTGCATTGAAGAAGTTAGGATTCGAGACAATCATCGTAAACTGTAACCCTGAAACAGTTTCCACAGACTACGATACATCCGATAAGTTATACTTCGAACCTCTTACATTAGAAGATGTTCTTAGCATTTATAAGAAAGAAAAACCGCTTGGTGTCATTGCTCAGTTCGGTGGACAGACTCCTCTGAACCTTGCTGCTGATTTGGAAAAGAACGGTGTGAAGATTCTTGGTACTTCTCCTTCTGTTATCGATTTAGCAGAAGACAGAGACCTGTTCCGTGAAATGATGGACAAGTTGGAAATCCCAATGCCAGAATCCGGTATGGCTACTACAGTAGAAGAAGCAACTAAGATTGCTAATGAAATCGGATATCCGGTTATGGTTCGTCCTTCCTACGTATTAGGCGGACGTGGAATGGAAGTCGTTTATGATGACGCTACAATGGCTGACTATATGAAGGCTGCTGTTGGTGTTACTCCAGACCGTCCAATCTTAATTGATAGATTCTTAAATAATGCTTTAGAGTGTGAATCTGATGCAATTAGTGATGGTACTCATGCTTATGTTCCTGCAGTTATGGAACATATCGAACTTGCTGGTGTTCACTCCGGTGACTCCGCTTGTATCATTCCTTCTGTTCACATTTCAGAAGAAAACGTTAAGACCATCAAGGAATACACTCGTAAGATTGCAGAAGAAATGCATGTTAAGGGTCTTATGAATATGCAGTATGCAATTGAAAATGGTAAGGTTTATGTATTAGAGGCAAATCCTCGTGCATCCCGTACAGTTCCTTTGGTTTCCAAGGTATGTAACGTACGTATGGTACCAATTGCTACAGACATTATCACAAGCGAAATTACAGGAAGACCTTCTCCGGTTCCTGCATTAAAGGATCAGGAAATTCCATATTATGGTGTTAAGGAAGCTGCCTTCCCATTCAATATGTTCCAGGAAGTTGACCCGGTTCTCGGACCTGAAATGCGTTCTACCGGTGAAGTCCTTGGATTGTCTAAATCTTATGGGGAAGCTTTCGTGAAGGCTCAGGAAGGAATTCAGTCTAAACTTCCAATGGAAGGAACTGTTCTGATTTCTGTAAATAAGAAAGATAAAGCGGAAGTTGTTTCTGTTGCAAAGAGTTTTGCAGATGATGGATTCAAGATTCTTGCTACCGGCGGAACTTGCGATTTAATCACAGAAGCAGGTATTCCGGCTGAAAAGATCAAGAAATTATATGAAGGTCGTCCAAATGTATTGGATGCCATCACAAACGGAGAAATTGATTTGATCATCAACTCCCCTGTTGGAAAAGACAGTGTACATGATGACAGTTACTTAAGAAAGGCTGCAATCAAGTCAAAAATTCCATACATTACAACTATTGCTGCTGCAAAAGCTACTGCAGAAGGAATTGCTTACTTAAAGAAAAATCCATCTGCTGAAATCAAGTCATTACAGGCATTGCATAGAGAAATTAAAGAAAAATAATAAAAAAAAATAATTAACGGAGCTGTTGAAACAGCTCCGTTTTTTTATAACTTCGATATAATGTTATCATAAATTTTTGTTTTAAATAAGTACACCGTTACAATCAATCCGGTCAGTTCTGCTGCCGGGAATGCCCACCATACATTGGTTACTTCTCCTGTTTTAGAAAGAAGCCATGCCACCGGAATTAAAACCACCAGCTGGCGCATAATCGAAACAATTAACGAATAAGTACTCTTTGAAAATGCCTGAAACGTTGAAATCAATGCAATACAGACTGCTGCAATCGGGAAGTTGAAACTGATAATATTTAGCGCTGGAATTCCGATTTTCTTCATTGCATCAGAAGCATTGAAAATGTCCAATAATTGTTCCGGGAATATTTTCATAATTAACATTCCTGTCACCATAACGCCCAAGGCTAATACCAATGCAAATCGCAACGCTTCCTTGATTCGTTCCGGCTTTCTTGCTCCATAATTGTAGGCAAGAATCGGAATCAGTCCATTGTTTAATCCAAACACCGGCATAAAGAAGAAACTCTGAAGTTTGAAGTAAATTCCAAAAACTGCCGTGGCGGTGGTTGAAAAAGTAATTAATATCTTATTCATGGAATAAGTCATGACAGAACCAATGGACATCATCAGAATTGACGGAACGCCCACAACATAGATTCGCTTCACGACCTTTCCGTCCGGCTTAATAATATCCTTAATGGATAACTCAATATCCTTATTCACTGTCTTATTCAAAATCAGGCTAATAGTTCCTGCACAACACTGTCCAATGACGGTTGCAAGCGCTGCACCGGACACACCCATTTTCGGTAATCCAAACATACCAAAAATCATGATTGGGTCCAGAATAATATTTATGATTGCACCGGTCAATTGAGACACCATACTGTAAATGGTTTTTCCGGTAGACTGCAAGAGTCGCTCTCCCATAACCTGTAAAAACAGACCAATGGAACAACAGCAACAAATCTGAAGATAGTCCACACCCAACTCAATGATATTTTTCACATCTGTCTGACTCCGAACGAATGCTCCGGTCCCTAAGAAACCAAACAGCATTAAAGCCAAAAAACTGAGTACGCTTAAAAGTACCCCTGCATTGGCTGTCTTATTTGCTGTTTTAAAGTTCTTTTCTCCTAAGGACTTTGACAACAGTGCATTAACACCTACTGCCGTACCACTGGCAATGGCAATCATCAGGTTCTGCACCGGAAAGGCAAGAGTTACTGCCGTTAAGGCATCTTCACTGATTTGCGCCACAAAGTAGCTGTCCACTACGTTATACAATGCCTGAACCAACATGGAAATCATCATTGGTAAAGACATGGTCAATAACAATTTCTTTACGGGCATCACACCCATTTTGTTTTCGTTTCTTTCTTTCATGTTTCCCTCTCACTTTAATGAAATTTCTTAAGGTAAATTCTTCTTAAAAATCCACCGTATTTTTCTTTTGTTTTTACGCATTGATATCCATTATTTTCAAAGGAACGGATACTTGCCGCATTCTTTGGTGCAACAGTAGCCATCAAGTACTGATATTGGTCCTTTTTCAGTACTTCTTCTGCTTTTTGCAATAGTTTCGACTGAATTCCCCGTCCTCGAAAATCCGGATGAACCACAACCGATTCCATATGGGCCACATGACACAATTCTGATTCCGGTAAACCAATATCTAATCCCAAGTTATCTTTTTCCATCTGCGGGAAGCGAACAATGAGCCCTCCCACCAATTGTTCCTCGAACGTTACAACCAGACCAAATCCTTTTTCGGAAAGATGTTCCTGAACAAAGGATAAACCATCACAGACATACAGGGTCTGGTCATCCAATTGTTCGTAAACCTGTTCCATTAAGGAATGTATTTCCATTGCATCCTTAATTTCTGCAATCCTATAAATCATCTCATTCATTATTTTCCCCTATCGAGGTGTCTTCTAACGTTTCATTCATGCTTCCGGTTCGATATCCTAATAAATCTAATGCTACATAATCAAAACCAATGTTCTTAAATTCCTGATAGATTTTCGTGCGAACCTCTTCTTTCATGATTCTTTCGAATTCTTCCGGCAACAACTCGATTCTTGCCACTTTCCCATGAATTCGAACTCTCATCTGATGGAATCCCAAATCTAACAACATCTGCTCTGCCTGATCCACCATCCGAAGTTTTTCCTCATTGATGGTCTCCCCATAAGGGAAACGACTGGACAGACAAGCGAAGGATTGCTTTTTCCACGTTGGAAGATTTTTTTCCTTTGACAGCATCCGGATTTCTTCTTTTGTAAATCCCACTTCTCTGAGAGGGCTACGGATGCCAAGTTCCTCAATGGCAATCAATCCCGGACGGTAATCTCCATTATCATCCAGGTTAGAGCCTTCCACAATTTCCCGGATGCCCTCTTCCTTTGCTAACTGAATCATTTTCTGAAACAGTTCTTTCTTACATAGGTAACAACGATTCTTTGGATTTTTTGAAAATCCTTCAATTTTTAACTCTTCGGATTCCACAATGATATGACGAATCCCCTGACCCTTGCAATAAGCCTTTGCTTCATTTAATTCCCTTTTCGGAAAGGAACAGGATGATGCTGTCACCGCAATAGCCCGTTCTCCCAATGCTTCCTTTGCTGCATGCAACAAAAAGGTGGAATCCACGCCACTGGAAAAAGCCACTGCCACACTTTCCATGGAAGAAAGGAGATGAATCAATTCTTCATATTTTTCTTTTAACCGGTTCTCACTGTTTAATGTATTCATAAATAATCCCTCATTTTTTTGATTCCATTCATCCTCAAGTATTCTATCATAGAAGCCAGAAAAAGCAATCATTTCCATCTTTTCCTTTAAAGATGATGAAAGATATGCTAAGGTGTTTACAGCAAGAAAACGAGGTGGAAGTCATGAAGCAGATTAATCATAAAACAATCATTCAATTTATAAAGCAGGAATTCGTATTGTGCATTGCCACAATTCTTGCAATTGTTTCCTGTGCTTTTGTTCCAATTTCGAAGAAATATTTGGACTACATAGACTTTCGGGTATTATCCCTTTTATTCTGTCTAATGCTTATCGTGGCAGGATTTCGTTCCATTGGTTTCTTTGATGTTCTTTCCGAAAAACTCTTTCACTTCACTCACTCCATTCGTTCCACGGTAATGGTGTTTCTTTTGTTATGTTTTTTCGGAAGCATGCTCATTACTAATGATGTGGCTCTGATTCTATTTGTCCCTTTTTCCATTTTTACATTAAAAAAGATTCTGAGTCCTCATCAATTCATTCTTTTGATTATCTTGGAAACCCTGGCAGCAAATTTAGGTAGTATGTTTACACCGATTGGGAACCCGCAGAATCTCTATATTTTTAGTACCTATGAAATGGATTTATTTTCTTTTTTCAAAACCATGTTTCCATACACTGCTGTTTCCTTTCTTTTGTTGCTTGCCTCTGTTTTCTATTTTCCAAAAACGGTGATTTCAGAGCACCAGATTCAGCATCCAAAAACAAATCTAAAAAAATATGCCTTCCGTTATGTGTGCTTTACAGCATTGTTTTTTATCACACTGACAACAGTGCTACGCATTACGCCTTTTTGGCTTACCCTAATTATATGTATTTTTATAACCTTCTTTATCAACCGTAAACTATTTTCAATGGTTGATTATTGTCTGTTGCTTACCTTTATTGCTCTCTTCATTTTTGTAGGCAATATGGGACAGATTCCGTGGATTCAAAACACCATGGGAACTCTTGTCTCCGGAAACGAAATTCCGGTTTCCATCGCGTTAAGTCAGGGAATCAGCAACGTTCCCGCCACACTACTTTTGTCTCAGTTCACAGAAAACGGCGGAAAGCTTTTAGTCGGAGTGAATCTTGGAGGTCTTGGAACACTCATTGCTTCTATGGCGAGTTTAATTTCCTACAAGTTTTATGTAAAAGAAAAAGAAAGCAGGGGATTTACCTACTTTCTCTTATTTTCCTTGTTAAATGTGGGTTTTCTTACCACCTTATTACTCTTCTGCTAACCCGACCCTGTCCTTTTGAATTTTCTTATCACGATACATCTTTCTATCAGCTTCTTTCATTAAATCATCAATGGACTTTTCTCCGTCTTGCAGGCCAACTCCGACCGCGCAAGGATATCCGATTTTCTGACATTCCAGTCGAATCCGGTCAGCCATTCCAATAATGGCTTCCTTATCTTTTTTACTGAGAACCATAAATTCATCGCCTCCGGTTCGGTACAGTCGGCTTCCCGGTTTCAAGAGGTCCGTCACCGTTTCAACAATCAATACTAACACTTCATCCCCTTTGGCATGTCCATATTCATCATTAATTGCCTTGAAGTTATTGATATCTAACAGGATCACTCCATTGATTTTACTTCCCACTGCTTCCACATCTGCATAAAAAGATTGTCTGTTAAAAGCCTTGGTAAGAGGATCCACCTTTGAATTTTCGTTATGGATATATAACAGATAAAACATGATATTGATGATATAAATCGGATTCAGCATAATTGTATGATCGGTAATAATATCCACGACAATTGTAACAGAGATATTCGCCAATATGTACACCAACAATTTTGTTTCACGAAACAAACGCTGGTTAATATACTTCATAGCTTCCACGATTAAGATAATTAACAATACAGCCCGACAAAAATCCGGTACCAGACTAGATGCATGAATCAGCCTTTCATTCTGAAATCCATAAGAGCTAACAGAAAGGAAGTAAGCAATCGGACTAATCACAATCATCGTCACAAACAATTTACTGAATCGCTCTGAAAAAAGTCTGATTAGGACAATGATTAACATTGGTTTCAGGCACAAATTGGTAAAGTTGAAAAACTTATAGAGCAATTCATATTCCTGACTTCCTTCTACCATACCACTTAAAAAGTCGGTCAACGCAAGAATTGACAGAAAAAATAGGGTGCGGTAGATTTTCTTTTTTGATATTTTGTCTGCAAGAAACATAGACCTTAACGCAATGGAAAGGCCTCCTAAAACAATTAGATAGATATATGCCTGTTTTAAAAAATTTAAAAATAGAATCATACGCTACCCCTCACCAACTATTGGTACCCCTTTAATAAACGTTCCTCAAACTTGTCTCTTGTCAATGGTTTATCATATAAGTATCCCTGAACAAAATAACAGCCAATTTCCCTTAGAAATTCTTTTTGTTCTTCTGTTTCAACACCCTCTACAATCACATTCATTCCCAAGGCTTTTGCCATGTCTGCAATTCCTTTTACAATAATCCGTCCTTTCTCCTGGAATAATGCCGCTGTAATAAACGACCGATCAATTTTAATCTCATCCATGGTAAAATCACGTAGCATTGACAAGGACGCATAACCGGTTCCAAAATCATCTACCGATGTCCGTATTCCATTCGCCCTCATCCGTTCCAGAAAATAGAGCATTTTTTCATTCATTTTCTGCGATACCGTTTCTGTAATTTCCACAGTTATTTTTTTCTTATCAATATGATATTTTTCCACTACCGCATTGATTTTATCTGCCAGTTCCTCATCTTTCAGATTCATTCTGGAGAAATTAAGTGATAACGGTACCAGTTCATTTCCTTTTTCTTGCCAGACAGCCATATATTTACACGCTCGATCCAGTACGTAAAAATCTAATTGTTCAATCAGCCCTGCCTGTTCTAAGACCGGAACGAATTCTCCCGGAAAATATTTACAGTCCGGTTCAATCCATCTTGCCAAAGCTTCCACGCCAACAATCTTGTCCGTACGAATGTCAATTTTGGGTTGGAGCCATAACTGAATATATTCTTCCTTCAGTGCAGTAGGAAACATATCTTCGATTCGTCTTCTTGTTACCATCTGCTCGCAGATTTCCTCGGAGATGAAGACCACACGTTCTCCATTATTAACCCCATAAGAGAGTGCAAGTCTCGGTTCCATTACCAGTTTTTCCGTATTGGCCGTAGTGGCATCAATTGGTGCAACCCCTGCAAAGGTCCTGATAATCATGTCTACCTGTTTTCCGTCCACATCCAGATGAACTTCAAAGTTGTCCAAAAGATTATTAATCTCATCATAACTTTTTTTCTTCACCAGTAATGCAAATTTATCATTGCCTCGATGCCCCACCAATTCTTCCTGCTCACATCGACGGACTAATTCTTCTGCATACAGTTTGACAATTTTTTCCCCTTGCTCTTCGCCATACAACCGTTTCATGGCATCAAAATCTTTAATGGCAATAATCAATGCAAGATACTTATTATCCTGATATTTCTTTACAAACTCAATGGCCTTTTCGATATATTCTTCTCTGCCAAGTAACCCTTCCACCTCGGTATTCTTTTGCATTTTTTCAGCCAATATTGTTCTTTTCTTCTTTGCCATTTCCTTTAAACTTTTCTCTCTCATAGGCACTTCCTCCTATCATCACTTCTCCTGTAAGTAGTCAATGATATAAATTCGTGATGGAGTTTCTGCAACTTCAATCTGAATTAATATCCAGCCCTCCTGATTTAATCGTTCCCCTATTTTATCTCCTAAATATTTTGTTATATTTTCCAATGTTGGATTCATCGTATCAAACGGTTCCACTTCATTAATGTATTGATCCTGATATGGAGCTAAAATCTCCTCCACCGCTTTTTCCACATCGGAAAATAAAACGAAATCTTCCACGACTTTAATCACATCCAGCGAAATCTCCCAAGTATGGGGATGAATTTCCCCCATTAATTCATTGATTACAATAGAGTGATTGGCATTTAAATAAAATTTATATTTATACTGATTATATTTCATCATTATTTCCAGCCTTTCCTAAGTTATTCCTCCGCTTTCCTTTTCGCCATTGAATGAAAATCACTCCAATATAAATTAGGAAAAATCCCCCCGAAACTACAAGACATTTTTTCAAATGCATCGGTGTATATTGTAACTCGACCTTATGTATTCCCTGCTTCACATTTTCAATCGTCAACAAACAATTCTGACTTTTTCCGGCAGTTACCGGTCTTCCATCCAATTGAACATTCCAGTTCTCGCTATATGGAATTGTTGTAATGATTCGTCCATCTTGCTCCAGGTTAACTTCCGCATTCAAGTGGGAATCTGTCATTAGCGTCACGTTTCCCGATGACTTCTTCAAGAGCTTCGTATATTTTTGTAATAATGCATAATCTTCGGAGTAGAAAAGCGGTTCTATGATTTCACCTTCTCCTTTATACTCCACACAAACATCCAAAACACTTCCTGCTTTAAAAGTCCCCAATGGTACAACGCCCTTATTATACACGTCGTAGTATTCTCCCAGGTCTTTCTTATTCACCTTGACTTCCATCAGCGAAATCGTCTTTCCTAAAGGCATCGCCATATATAGGTATCTATGATTATCTGTCCGAAAGCAATAATGAATTTTCCGTTCTGATTCCACATATTGATCCACCGGACCCATTCTCTGGTAGATGTCATCTTCCAATCCGGTATAGCTCTTATAAATCCGGTTCAGGTAATCAAAAATGTCACCTGTTGAGGCAGAATTTTCATCACCATATCCGGCAAAAACCAATCCTAAGGCATTACTGTTCTTGTATATATTCAGATTTTCATAGGTTGCAATCAAGGTTAATTTTTTGTCCAGTTTTTTTCTTGACACAATATATTTTACCCCTAGCAGAGAGTCTCCTCCCAAAGTAGAACCCTGATTATAATAACACCAGAAGTCCTGGTTTCTGGTATATCCCAGATTTTCCATAAACTCTAATACAACCGGATTATCGGAAGAACTAAAATGAGACAATCCGTGATAATTCAATAACATGGAATCATTCAATGAATTGTAAAAAGTTTTTTCCACCCGGTAAAAATCATCGTCCCGTTCCTTAATATAATCAATACACGGTTCCATTTCCTTAACATATCCACTAAGACTATTATCTGCAAAATCTGTGGCAACCAGTTTTTCATTTCCCTGAAACAGGATACTTGCCACTACAATGAAAAGGAATGCAATCCTTACAATCGGAACCAGTACTTCTTCTGTTCTTTTTTGTCTCAACAATAAGTACACCGTTGCCAGAATCAGTACCATATCCATGGAAAATGTAACTTTTCCCATTCCCTTAGGCACCATTAGTGCAGTCACTACCAAAAGAATCAGCATCAATGTTCCCACCAGAATAATTTTCCATGATGCATTGATTCCTTCTACATTCTCATAGCATCGCCACGCACTGAAAATGGCGATAAATATGAATAAGAAAGTATATCGAAAATAAAACTGATTCGGACTGGCAAACCCGTGCCAGATTGCGTCTGCAGTGATGAACATGGTACTGAAAACAAAGACCATGGTAATCAAAAACACCATCACTTTTTCCCGTACTTTAATTCGATTGTTAAAATAAAATGCTACGGCTAAATACAACAACGGAATGGTAAAAAATACATAGGGAAGATTCTTTTCCAAGGTATAACGTGCCCCATTGTATCCTAACAGGCCATTAATAAATTCCATCAATGTAATTTGACACTTGGTGGATATTTCGAACTTTCCACCAATAGATCTGCTGGAATTCTGAGATGCAATCGCCGGTACCAAAACCGCTACTGACATTCCCAGTCCAACCATTGTTGATAATCCAATGTGAACTAAAGTTTTTCCTTTTTCACAAATCTTCTCAGTTCCTGTAACCAGTCGATATCCCACATACATTGCCACAAAAACGCAAACCATATATCCGGTATAGTAACAACTGACAATCAGTAGAAATAAACTGGTAATATACACAACCGGTCCTTTTTTCGCAAAAATTCGTTCTACTCCTAAAATTACCAGAGGTGCCAGATATACAGCATCCACCCACATCAGATTAAATGCAAAGGCAATGGTGTATCCGCTCAATGCATACGCTGTGGAGAAAATCACATTCCGGTAATAACTATGTTCTTTTTCTCCCAGCATCAGAAAATAAAAGCATCCGGCTAACCCAATTTTCGCTAATGTTATAATCATTACTACCTGTGGCAAATCGCTTTTATCCACAAGGATGAAGATGATATTCAATGGACTGAGTAAATAATACGCAGCCATTCCTGCCATATCTCCCCCCAAAGTTTTAGAGAAAGAATAAAACAGTCCATTTTTTGAAAAGACCACGTCTTTTAAATAAGCGAAAAAATTTACATACTGCCCGGATAAATCGGATACTAAAACCGTCTTGGAATGATACGGGTAGATTCCCACTCCATAATATAAAAACAGCATTAGCAGCATCGGTAGAATCAACGCCACCAATGCTTTTACGCTTTTTTTACACAAAACCAATTCTAACTCGCTTTTTTTCTCCATAACAACAATCCATCCCTGTGTTACTGCTTTTCTTTTGTGATTCCGTTTACCTTTTCTTTCAAGCGATAAACAACTCTTGTAATAAACATGAAGTCATTTTTTACCACGTCCTTAAAGGTATCACTTTCTTCGGTTAAATTCTTTGTTCTCCAGGTTCCATTACTATTGATACTATTAATGATTCCTGCAAAACGAATCCAGAACATAACAAAATTGTACAATGGCAGAATCAGACATAAATACCATTTTCCTGCGTAATATCGGCGGATTCCCGGGAAATTCCTCAGAAATGTCAGTATATTAATAAAATATAATCCGCAAGAAATAATATAAAGAATATAAATTACACCAATGGATCCTGCCACCAGTTTCATTGGATAGTTCATAAATAACAAACAAATCAATGCAAAATACCAAATCATTCTTGGAAATGCGAAGGTATGATCAAAGACAATCAGACGAATCATAAAGTTGGAAAAGAATCCCTTCGTAAGATTCATATTATCCTTAAAAAACATATGGAATACTTCTAATTCTCCTCGCTGCCAGCGCTGTCTCTGGGTATACATTTTGTTCAAATCCTCAATGGGGTCAACCATGAACAATGCATCCTCACACATATATACTTTTTGTTTTAAATCCCTCTTAATCTGGAACGTAATCTGTGTATCTTCTCCCACGGTATCCGTATTATACAATCTCGTTTTTAAAATCGTGGATTTTCGAAATGCAGAAAAGGCACCTGATAAGGTGAAGATACTATCCAATTCTGCCTGATAATTTCGTCCCGCTAAAAATGCCTGTGCATATTCAAAAAATTCAATTCTTCGGAAGATTTTCATATAAATGGAATCTGTCCGTTCAATGTCATCCGGATTAATCAAAATCGCTCCGGTCATACAGTGAATGTTACCATCATATTCGAATCGTTTTACCATATTCATGATGGCATTTTTTTCTAACGTTCCATCACTGTCAATATGAATGATGTACTTACCATTAGCATTAAAAAGTGCCATATTAAGAGCCTTGGACTTTCCCTGCTTCGCATTCATCCATTGCATTTTCAGTTCCGGAAATTTCAGCTGAGATTCCTGAAATATTTCAAAACTGTTATCTTTCGATTTATTGTTCACCAGAAATATATCAATCAATTCCGATGGATAGGTCGATTCCGCTATGGACCGGATACAACCTGCCAACGTTGCCTCACTATTATAGATTGGAACGATAATCGTAATTTCCGGAAGTCTTCCCCGAATCTCTATTTTCTTTTTTTTCCGTCCCTTAAACAACAGAATGAAAAAGCCCAGAAACGCCGGAATGATTTCCATGATGATTGGAATGATAATCCAGGTCAACCAGAATATGAAGGATTTAGAAATCATTAAAATAAAATCACTCATCTTCCTCCTCCTTCTCGTAAGAAAACTGTCCAACCTTTTGACGCTTAATGTGCGGTTTCGTAAACACTGAGAAATATAAATAAATCGTCAGTACATAGAAAACCATTCTTCCAAAAATGGAATGTGCAAAATAAAACCAGTCATTTCCTCCGAAATAAATAATGGTACAAATCGTAAAAATACGAATGACATTTGCGGCAAATACAAACAGTATTCCTAGGATGGAAATCTTTATTTTTTCCTTAGTCGTGTATATTTCAAAAAACCAAAGCAATGCAAGAAATGCCATGATTTCAATCACACCGGAACATTCGAAGTCAACATACAAAGAAATAGATGCCGTATTCTTCGGAATAAACAACATACAATACTGATAATAGGAATCATACATTCCTGTCAGTTCTCCCACTGTTCCGGAAACAAATGCCACACCTCGCATCATCGGCTCTACAATAAACTGCTCCACCCACAATAACATAAAGATAAACGCACCAACAGACCCAATCAAATATCGAAAAAATTTTAAGTTTGCCCGTTTCAATGTCCAAACGATATAAAGCCATATCACAAATCCTAATATTTCCAATAATAACATAGTCTATTTTTCTCTTTCTGTTTT
This sequence comes from uncultured Lachnospiraceae bacterium, assembly GCA_902766735.1. Classification (GTDB taxonomy): domain Bacteria; phylum Bacillota; class Clostridia; order Lachnospirales; family Lachnospiraceae; genus Eubacterium_G. The sequence goes on along the minus strand of CACXEU010000106.1, from coordinate 22,283 downwards.
TTCATGTTTCATCCATCTTCTTCGATTCAAAATCAATAACGTAATTCCTACACTTGCCAGACAAATGACAACGCCCAAATATGGAGCAGTGGATGTTGCGGAACTACTAATTCCATGGTCAAACAAGTTTGGATTCGTCAGGGTAATTTCTTTCACATCATTAACTTCTATTCCATGAATTATCCTGAAGATTTCCTTCGGAATCTTTACTTCCACCTCATCCGGTCCATTAGAATAAACGACTAATTTTCCCTTTGCATCATCAATTAACGTTTCATCATCTAAGTGCGCACTTTTATTTTTATAATAGATTTTCAATTCATATTGATTCGGTGACAGGTTGTATTGTGGAAGTGTTCTATGATCCGGCAATACCATATTCAGCGATACTCCGTAATCTCCCACGGATAACATATACTCATTTCCATTAAAAGGGTCGTTCCATCCACCAATCATCTTTACATGGAAATAAATATTATCATCATCTACCGCAATGGAAAGAGAACGACAATTGTTGGCATTTCTTTCATTTTCCGGCATATTCCAGTTTGTCAGAAAAATATGCGGATAATTCTCCCAATCAGAAAAATTTCCATCAATGGTTATTTTTCCATTTGAAGACGGTGCAACGATTTCTTCCGGTGTTTCCTCCGGTGTCACATTTTCCGTAGTTCCTGTTTCCTGTGTTGTGGAACCTTCATTGCCGGAAGACACTACCTGAATCGTCTGCGTACTGCTGTAATCCGTAAATAAACGAACAGATGTAACATCTCCGAATTCATCCAACGGAATCGCCAATTCATACCGGTACGTTCCATTCTTATCTCGCTTTCCCTCAGAGCCGGATAATACCTCGTATCCACTTTGTTTTCTGACTCTCAGTTCTGATTTATTTCCGGATGAAGATGTTTCCTCAATTACCAGAGCATGTTCCTGACCATCTCTTAAAATCAGCGTCGGAGCTGTATAGGAAAAGTATTTTTCCCAACTATTGGTAGAATTTTCCTTTGCGTACATATACAGCATATTTCCTTTCTGAACAAAGGCAATATCTCGGTAAAACACACTGGTCATACTGGTCTTTTCAACAGCATCCCAATCACTGAAATTTCCATCAATTTCAATGTCTTTTGCTCCAACGGATACTGTAAAACCGATTGCAAGTAATAATCCCAAAAGTATATAAGAAAATGGTTTCATAACTTTTCTTTTCATCCTATCATCTCCTTGCTTATTCAATTTCATCACTTCTTGTTTCCTGATATTCGATGCCGGTAAAGACCTACACTTATCAGCATGAGCAGCATCATGAAAATACTGATTCCGACACCGATTTTAAAATTATTGTAATCAAATGTTAATACGGTTGTTCCCTTTTGAACCATTAGCATATTGTTTACGTTTTTTATTTTTTTACTTCCCTGAAATACTTTTTGGTAAGAAATTGGGACAATCATATGATCCTCATTGCTCTTCACTACCACCCGGTCAAACTCGTAAGAAATATCCACATTTCTCAGTTTCCGCCTTGGTCCGGTTCCTTCCTCTAACTGGAAGAAATCATCCAAAATGAACTGTATGGTTACATCATTGGCTTCAATCACATGATATAAAATATTTAATCCCATGAAATGTATATGATCCAATTTTGTTCCGGCATACGGAAGAATCCTTCCTGCCATTACACAATATCCATCTACCTGATCCATATTTTCGACATACACTGTGTTCCACTCATGATAATCCTTATAAAACTTGATTGGTACAATTTTTCTGTCCTTGTAAGTAAATTCCGGGAAGTTATTTTTAAAGGAAATGGTCTGTGCTGTTACTCCCAGGAATTTCTGACGATTGGTCAGTGGATCTGCAGGAACGGAATCCATATCAATGTAGATGTCGATTCCCTGCTGTTCTAATTGCAGAACTTTTTTCTCAGCATCTTTTAATTTTTTATAAGTAAATCCCGATAAATATATTTTTTTATAGTGCGATAATTCTTCTACCGAGTAATCATCAAGATTGTTACTTTCTCCATTTTCAAAATATGGATAAATCAGCGAGACATTTCTGGAAGATTTTCCAATGGCAAGTCCCTTATATTCCGTGATATTTCCCATATCCCGATTGATATCTTTATGGTAAATGAGATATTTCTGTTTTAAGCTTCCATCCATAAGTTTAAAACCATACTTCTCACTTGCCTGATCCAGCTTTTGTCGGTCCTGCTGGGATATAATCAGACCTTTTAAATTAAACAAAATGCTGTCGCATCCCATTTCAATGCTTCGATCAAAAATATAATCAAATCGTTTTGTGTAAACTGCATATTTCAGCATCTGGATATTATCCGTAATCACATTGTATTTCATGGACGATTTATTGGAGAAAATAATATCCTTCCCATGACTAACCATATAATATCCCGGATATGTTGCCTCCTTGTCAATGTCCAGATATAACAGATTATCATTTGTGACTGATTCTGCCTGAATTACTGCACCCTTAATTCGTTCATTCTCCTCAAACAAGGAAGTATCCCTGGTATGAAGAACAGCCTGCATTCTGTAAACATTACTAAATCCTAAAATCACAATCAATGCGATCAAAACCTTTCGATTACACTTTTTCCATTCCAGAAGAATAAAAGCAACAGAAAGATACATTATAATGACAGCTACCGGTAACCGATATAGTGCAAACACTCCTGCCAGGATTCCAATTAGAGCATACATTCGAATCTGTTTATATGCAAAAAACAAACATGCCGCCAAGATGATAAATGCTGTAATCCCTACATAATATCCGTTATTATTCGTATAGAATTCAGGAATACTGCCATTCTTATATGCGCTGTACAGCCATCCTGCGGAGAGTCCCAATGCCATAAGCATGCACCCTGCAGTCATAATCAGTTTCTTGTCTTCCTTGATATAAAATACCTTTACCGTAAAAATAATGAAAATTCCGATAAAAGCAACAATTGCAATAGACAAATCCGCCAGAACCATCAGCCACATGGAAACAATAATCTTCAATGCCATAAATCTTCCCCGGTTCTGAAAATACTTCGCGATATAAGCGAAGCAAAACGGAAGGAACGATAACGCCACCAGCACTTTAATATCTCCGGTAATCAGATAATGCCTGCTAATCTCCGGCATGGTAAACCATAAAATACCGCTGAGAAACCCAATCTGCGCTTTATCGTATACTCTTCCCAGAAAAGTAAATCCACAAACCGTCACGCAGAACACGATGGACAGTGTAGCCACATAACCGGCAATCATATTCGATCCGAATAAAAATCCCATCAATGCAAGCAGATAATAGGTTAACGGCTCACTATGCATAAACATCATATAGCCGTCATACCAGGATTTCATATAGATTGGACTGATAATCCCCTGTTTCAACTGACTCAGCAGATATCTTGCCTTTCCTAAATGGATGTATACTTCTTCAGTATTTCGGAACAATTCTGTCCGTTGCAGTACGAAAAATATTCCTGCGGACAAAAGGATTGTCGCTAAAAGATATAAAAAGATTTCCAGCTTATTCACACCGATTTTCTTTATATATCCATACTGATCCAAATCGTAAACTGCCCTATGATGTTCTGAACTATATTCTTTGTCAATGTACTGCGGCTCTTTATGTACGTTTTGCTGTGACAGTTTTTCCTTAACAATCCGCTCTTCTTCCTGTCTTTTCTGCTCCTGTTTTTCCCGGTATTTTTTCAGAACCGCTTCTTTATATGTTTCTATATATTCATTTAGATTTTTTTCATAGTCATTGGAAAACTCATTAATTTTTCCTGTAATCAGAAAATCTGAAACAAGGTATTTTCTCGATGGTGTTTCCCCCACGGAAATACTCTCCATCTGAAAATCCGGATTATCCAGTTCCTGTTTTAACTCCTGAAAGAAAACTTCTCCCATGTCTTCAATGGTCGCCTGCGTTCCGCGGAAGTTTTCCAAGTCATTAATGTACCGACCTTCAAATTGTTTGAAGTAGTTTTCGATTGTCTTTTCATTATCATTGAACGATGCGAATACTTTCTGATGATCGCGAATCAAAATTTCTATATCCAATGTATGATTGTGGATCGAATTTCCCCCCATGGAATGTAAAATATTCAGTTTTGTCCGATATTTATAATAATATTCCCGATTCAACGATTCAGCCCTCAACTCTTAAAAATGCATAGAATAATACAATTATATTTTAATACAACATTCCCCATTTTTAAACATATTTCGACAAATCTATTGCCATTTCCACCATCTTTTTCCCCATATTTCAAAATACTCATTGTTGCATCACAACATTCCCTACATTTGCCATTTACTGTATAAAAAAAGTCTGGAGATTTACTCCAGACTTTTCTCGTTTTTACCAATCCGAATCCCAGTCAGAACCACGTACCCAATCACGAAACGTCTTACACTTGCCTCGTTTTTTTATTTTATAGAGTTCCTGACCTGATCATAAAATTTCTTATATCGTTCCACACTGGTTTTAATTGCCAGGTCAGACTCCGCATACTCGAGGAGTCCTACAGCGTCCACCCAACGATATTCCGTTGTTTCTTCTTCCTGAAGAACGATTGCATCCTTATCACAATCCACACGAACAACAAAACAATATACCAAGCTATGACTTTGATCTCGGAACGCAGTATTAATCAGTTCAAATTCTTCCGCTTTAATTCCTGTTTCTTCAAACAACTCTCTTTTTGCACACTCTTCCGGACCTTCTCCCAATTGTGCAGAGCCACCTGCACTGGCCTCCCAGAATCCCGGATAAACATCCTTATCCGGATGTCTTTTAGTCAGTAAAAATGTGCCATCCCGATGCTGTACCAAGATATCGCTTACCAAATGATATCGTCCTTCCGGAATCATTACATTGTTTCCATGCTTTCGCTCCCAGATTTCTCCGGTTCGTTTTCCTTCCCGATCATATAAATCCCATAATTCCATGACATTCTCCTCTTTTCCATCTTTATAACATATCTCTAAAGTCATTCCCCCTGCAAAACAGATTCTGAAAAAAGCTATCATTAACGCTATTTTTTGTAAATTCTTTTCCAAAATCAGTTTTCACTTTATTTAACTCTATCTCGCTTTTTGTTGTCTTACCATCGGAAGAATTTGGAAATCTTCCCGGTCCAAAGAAAAGTTCGGATTATAATAGGGGTCTCCCGACTCTAGCTCTTTCATCCAACACTGCTGGAAATCTGTTGATTCTGTAATCAAACGCCTCTGCTTTTCCGGTGTATCATCTACACCACGGCTTTTCGACTCATAATGATATAATTCTGCAAACGGAGTCCATACGATCAAGTATCCTGCCTTTCTGACACGCATACAGAGATCCACATCATTGAATGCGACTACAAATGTTTCGTCCAAACCACGTATTTCGTCCCAGATATCACGTCTCATCATAATACAGGCACCTGTTACCGCACTTAAATTCTGAGCATATAGAAGCCTTCCCATGTATCCGACATGAGCGCGATCAATCCCTCGAAGTTAATGTCCGATTCTCTGACGAGTTGTACGAAATCCAAACATTCTATAACTCTTAACTGTTTTACGAAGCAACGTACTGAGTCTATTTCTTTTGAATAACCAATTCGCCTCAAATTTTAACAGACGGATTGGCTTTTTCACTTTCCATACCAATGATTTTTTCTCTTCATTCTTGTTATTCTGTTCCATATCAGTCTCCTAGTGTTTCATTTTTTGCAAGACAGCAGATAGTTTCTACATGGTTGGTGCATGGAAATTGATCCACTGCACATGCCTTTTCAACCCGATAGCCTTGCTCCTGAAGCATTTCCAAATCTCTTGCAAGACTAGTTGGTTTACAACTGATATATACCAGACGTTCCACACCGAAATTGATAATCTTCTGTAATGCCTTCGGATTAATTCCGTCTCTTGGTGGATCCACAATAATTAAATCCGGCTGTTCTTTAATTTCATCAATGCATTTCAATACATCCCCTGCATGGAATTCACAGTTTGTTAAACCATTTAACGCTGCGTTTTCTCTAGCCGCCACAACAGCTTCTTCAACAATTTCTACCCCGATGACTTTCTTTGCCACCGGCGCAATAATTTGCGCAATCGTTCCTGTTCCACTATATAAATCAAAAATCAGTTTATCCTTTGTAGTTCCAATATATTCTCTTGCCTTCGAGTAAAGTACTTCTGCTCCAAGAGAATTCGTCTGGAAAAACGAGAACACTGAAATCTTAAATTTCAAATCCAATAAATCCTCGTAAATGAATTCATCACCATATAATACCCTGGTTTCATCACTTTGCACTACGTCAGCGATTCCATCATTAATAATATGCATTACTCCGCAAAGCTTCGCCTTCAAATCCAAATTTTCCAATGCCTCAACCAGTTCCGTAAGTTTCGCCTGTTCCTCATAGTTCGAATCCGATGTTGTTACCAGTCCAATCAGAACCTGCTCTGTTTTCGTTGTACGGCGCACCAGCAAATGTCTCAAATACCCATCATGACGCATCTTATGATAGAATGGCAATTCCTTCTCTGTGCAATAATCCAAGACACAACGAAGGATTTTTCTGTAGTCTTCATGAACAATCTGACACTGATCAACAGTCACAATATCATGAAAACTGTTCTTCTTATGCATTCCCAATGCTAATGGTCCATCTTTAAATTCATCCCCAAAAGAGAATTCCATTTTATTTCGATAGTCCCACTGTACCGGACTTCCAACAATTCCTTCAAAGGTATAATCTGTACGAATGGCCTGATCAAGAATATTTTTTACCATTTCGCACTTCAGTTTTGTCTGATTCTCATAACTCAGTGTCTGATAGCTACAGCCACCACAATCACCAAAATGCGGACACTTTGGTTCCACATCTTCTATCTCAGATTTTTCCAACACTTCTCTTAGGCGTCCCATTGCCTTTCCGGAGCGCTTTTTCGATACTACGAACTGAACCCTCTGTCCCGGAAGAACTCCTTTAACAGTAGCAATTCCTTCTTCACCACAGTCTACTTCTCCCTTGTTGGGAAACGATAGTTTTGTAACTATTCCTGTATATTCAACACCTTTTTTCATTTTGTTTGGACTCCTCTTCCATTTCAATAAAAGAGCAGTTCACTTTTTTGTGAACTGCCTTCACTATATCTTTACTTGATATCTTTATATTAGCATATTATCCTTTAGTTGTGTAAAAAAACATTTACTTTTGTTTTCTTGCCTTTTCTTGATCTAATTCATCCAACACATATTCACAAGATTGTATAACAAATCCGGAAAATGATACTTCTTTCTCTTGCATTATTACATCTATCCTTTTGAGAAGTTCAACTGGAAATCGAATTGTTTTATTCTCTGTTTCTTTCTTATCTGACCTTATTTGTATTGCCATTGCAATCACCTCCCGTACGCTAATCGTATTACAATTACGAGGTGTTTTCAGCAACTCAATTATAATGCATGCGTATTGCATTTGTATTGCTTTTTCTGTTATATTATGCTATATTTAATATAAGTTTTTTACACGGAATTATTCAACTTGTATTTACGAAAAGGATAGCAGTAATAATCAAAAATGATCCAGCGATTTTTACACTTAAAATTATCAAGGCAAGTTTTCAATTCAATTATCAAAAAAAAGGACGACCATATTTTTTTGATAGTTAATATCCTCTTTCCAATTCTCTTGGGTGGGATTATCTATTATTTGCTTTGTCCTAATGTGGTATTCGTCAAAAGGATTGATACGATTACAAATCTGAACATCCACTTTATTGTTCAATTTGACAGCCATCCCATTTTAAAATTTATCAGATACTATATGTTAGATATGTTATGGGCTTATTCATTAACAATTTCCTTGGCATATCTTTTAAGGAAAGAGGCAACTATTCTCTTTATTTTGATTCTTTTTTCTTTCTTTATAGAATCTTTACAATATATAAATTTTGCAATGGGTAGTTTTGATTTATTTGATGTTTTTTTCGAAATCATAACCGGAATAATTGCCATTATTATTTTCAAAAGGAGGATTATGCTATGAAAAAAACGAAATTATTAATTGTTATTATGGTGTTACTACTGTTTAGTTCTTTTGCAATCGGAAGTGCGGAATCTGACGAAGGAAAGATCACAAATAAGAGTTCTTCTACAAAAGAAGATAAAAACTCTAATTCAAAGAAGAAATCCAAGAAGAAAAAGAAAAAAGAAAATGATAATACAGATGATGTTTTAAAAAAGGGAGGATCATACGAAAAAGATGGTTTAAAACTTACCTTTGTTGATTGTATTACAAATTACACACCATCAGACGATGAATATGAATTATATAAACCTTCCAAAGGAAAGAAATTTATTGCATGCACATTTGAATTTGAAAACAATGGTGATTCCGATGAATATGTAAGCATCTATGATTTCAACTGTTATGCTGATAACAAGGCATGTAATCAGGAATTTATTTCAACAGAGGATTTTGAAGACAACGATAATATCAACGACAGTCTTTCCCCTGGAAGAACAATTACTTTCACAACATTCTATGCAGTTCCAAAGAAAGCAAAAGATATCCAGTTAGAATATGAGCCAAGTTTTTGGTCTGATGAAAAACTTATTATACAAGTAAAGTAAGTTGCGATTGGTACGCACTTTGTGTTCGTGCTCGCGACAGTCGTCAAATAAAAAGAAAGACGCTTCCTCTTGTACAAGAACAAGGAAGCGTCTTTCTTTCTTTATTTATCACCCATAATTTTTTGATATTCTGTCAATAATTTTTCATCCACTTCATATTTCGAAATGATGTCTTCCATTGATTCACCATTCTTTAAAGCTTCTATTGCTTTAAGGATTCGTTCCTGTCCAACAAGTATGCCTTCTTCTCTGCCTTCTTCGCGACCTTCTTTAACCCCTCTTTGGTACTGTTCTAATAATTCCAAGCCAAGCGTCATATACTCCCTCCGAAACTCACCATTTTTCTTTATCTTATCATATTCTGCTTTAATTGTGTTAGAAAAATCACTATTCGAAAAGATTCCATCTACAGCCGCAAGAAATGTTTTCAGATCAGAACTGATGCATCCCCTCTCCCCCTTCGTATTCAGTATAATCTTTGTGGTCAAATCTCCATATTCCAAATCTTTCACTTCATGACATCTATTGGTAAATGTATATCTATACTCTCCCAACTCATAAAAATCAAAAGAACAAATAAAAATAACATAGCTTTGACACAATTCCCCATATTCTTTTCCTTTTTCCAACAAGTCTAAATCTATAAGATCCTGATAGTACCGCCCTCTCTGCGGAAGATAAGCATAAGAAATATTTTGCATTTCGATATTATAAATTTCATCCTCTCCTTCTACATACAAATCTAATCGAATTGCTTTTGAATCATAACGAATATCAATCGTCTTTTCGTACTCCGGGTATACAACTTTCTCAATTTTCTTATTTAATATTTCTCCCAATATTTTTTTGCACATTTCTTCATTTCTCATAAATTTTTGAAAAATAAAGTTATCTGCTAATGTTAAATCTTCCCAGCGTTTTGTTGTGTTTTCTTTCATTTACACTCCTCCACCAAATCATTTCTCCGAGCCAATACGTCACATTCTGATTGTATCACAGTTTGTCGTTTTTGTCACTTATTGTATGAAGTTTTTTTGTATTCTCAAAAGTTTTAAGGAGGAAGAATAGCCGTGTACAACGAGTCCCGGGCTCTTCGCACTTCGTGCTCGCGCTCGCGACAGTCGTCGACAAACAGTCATAGCCGTGTACAACGAGTCCCGGGCTCTTCGCACTTCGTGCTCGCGCTCGCGACAGTCGTCGAATAAAAAAAGAAAGACGCTTCCTTTTGTGCAAGCACAAGGAAGCGTCTTTCTCTTTTTATTCGACTCGTTGTACACGGCTATTCTTTAACGAAGTCATCCTCATCGTCATATTCGTCATCGTAGAAAAGATCATCATAATCATCTTCAAAATCATCATAGAAGTCTCTGTTTACGAATCTGTAAATTCCATATGCAATTCCTGCAACTGCTGCAATAATAGCGATTACACCTGCAACGATCGCAATGATTTTTACAGTATCTTTCTTTTCTTCTTTTGTGATGAGTTTACCAATTTTCACGCCTCTGATTAATTCGTCCATACTGTCACCTCTCTTTAAAGATTTTAATAGTGTTATTATAACACTCCTATGGCTTTTTTACTACAATTTTTTCAATTTTGCAAAGGATGCCATCATCATTTTCTGACCTACCGTGTCGAACTGAACAGTAACCTGATAGTCTCTTGGTCCATCCTCGATTCCCAGTACTGTTCCCTCACCAAATTTTGTGTGTTCCACACGATCTCCGACACCATAATCGATTTCCGCTTTGGATACCGAAAATTCTTTCCCAAAGGACGGTTTTGTGGATGGATTTCCATAGGCCGGTTTCTTCGCCATTGCTTTAAACGCCTCTTTATGCTCGTTGGTTGCAAAATTACGATTTCCACCATAGGTCCTCCCTGAACCCATATATCCAGCCCCTCCGGAATGAGAAAGACTTCCTTCATATCCACCGAAATTACTAAATGCCGGTTTGGTTCGTTCCATGCCAGCTGCAATCCGGTCCGTCACATTTTTACTATTCACAATGTTCTGTGGAATTTCCTTTACAAATCGTGAAATAATATTGTACTGTGTTTCCCCGCGCAGCATTCTTCTCTTGGCATAACTAATTGTTAAGTGCTTCATAGCACGAGTTATGGCCACATAACATAAGCGTCGTTCTTCTTCAATTTCTTCCTTACTGTCTGACATGATACTCATATACCCAGGGAAAAGACCATCTTCCATTCCACATAGGAATACGTATGGGAATTCCAATCCTTTTGCACTATGTACTGTCATCAATACCACATAACTACTGTCTTCATCCAGATTGTCAATTTCAGAAACCAAAGCAACTTCTTCTAAAAATTCAGATAAAGACGGTTCTTCTGCATTGTTTTCATATTCCGTTACCTTACTTACCAATTCATCGATATTCTCAATTCTTCCATTGGCCTCATCTGTATTTTCTGCTGCAAGTTCCACCACATATCCGGTTTCTTCCAGAACTTTGTTCACCAATTCCTTTAATGAAACGGAATTCATTTCATCCCTTAATTCTTCAATTAAATCCGTGAATTTCTGAATCTTTGATGCAGCTCTGCTCAGTTCCGGAATGTTTTCCACTTCCAGCAACGCTTCATAGAGATTCATGTCATAGTTCACCGCAAAGGCCTTTGCCTTGTCAATAGACGTAGCACCGATTCCACGCTTCGGCACATTGATAATTCGTTCAACGGCAATATCATCGGTAGCATTTGCAATCAATCGTAAATACGCTAAAACATCCTTAATTTCTTTTCTCTGATAAAAGTTCTGTCCGCCAATAATCTTATACGGAATGTTCTTCATCATCAGTTTTTCTTCCAAGGCACGAGACTGTGCATTGGTTCGGTAAAGAATTGCATAATCACTATAATCTGCCTTGCCAAAATCAACGGCTTCCTTAATAGACTGGGCAACCATGTCTGCCTCAGCATATCCGTCTTCAGCCTGGTATAAATCAATTTTCTCACCCTGATCGTTATCACACCATAAGGTTTTATCTTTTCTTCCGACATTATTGTGAATCACTGCATTTGCCGCATCCAAGATATTCTTAGTAGAACGATAATTCTGCTCCAGTTTTACCACTCTGGCATTCGGAAAATATTTTTCAAACTGAAGGATATTGGTAATATCTGCTCCACGGAATTTATAAATAGACTGGTCATCATCTCCTACTACACAAAGGTTCTGATATTTTCCTGCCAACAATCTAATCAAAGCAAACTGGGCTGCATTGGTATCCTGGTACTCATCCACCATAATGTATTTCAATCGTTCCTGATAGTTTTCCAAAACATCCGGACAATGCGTAAACAGTTTCACTGTTTCCATAATTAGGTCATCAAAATCCAGTGCATTATTCTTTTTCAACGCTTCTTGATAATCCTCATAAATATTTGCAATATTTACCTGACGAAAATCTCTCCGGGACATATCTCTTACATCCGCTACTGTCATCAGCTTATTTTTAAAATCTGATATTTTTCCAAGAACTGCATTTTCCTTATACATCTTTGGATCCAGATTCAGTCTCTTTATGACTTCCTTCAATAACTTCTTTTGGTCTTCTGTGTCATAAATTACAAAGTCATTCTGATAGCCCATCAAATCAATATGTCGACGAAGAATTCTCACACATGCAGAATGGAACGTACTGACCCAAACTTCCCCGGCACGTCCTTTCACAATCTTATTTACACGGTTTCTCATTTCGCCTGCTGCCTTATTGGTAAATGTAATGGCCATAATATTGTAAGGCTGTACATTTTTTTCTTCAATCAAATAGGCAATTCTATGTGTTAACACGCGGGTTTTCCCAGATCCCGCCCCCGCTAAGATCAACAGCGGTCCATCCGTATGATATACAGCCAATTGCTGCATATCATTTAATGTATCAAATATTGTATTCATGCTTTCTTCCTTTTTACCTTTTTACCCAAAATCTTTTTCATTATACTATTTTTTCATTCTTTTGAACACAGCAAAACCTTTTCTTTTTATAATTCTTCAGCAAAAATCATACGGCAGACTAATGCTTTCCCTTGTGGTTTTCATTACCGCGTGATATGATTATTGATAATAGTTGATAAATATTTATTTTGTTTAGGAGTAATTATGAATATCGAAGAATTATACACGGAAGTGTTTCACGATGTACAAAATTTTAATATCGATGACATTCCCGGAATCGACTTATATATGGACCAGGTAACCACATACCTCAATGATAAATTAAAAATGGCTCAGCGCCATGATGACGATAAATTATTGACGAAAACGATGATTAATAACTACGTAAAGAGTCATTTAATGCCACCGCCGGAAAAGAAAAAATATTCCAAGGATCACTTGATTGCCTTAATTCTTATTTTCTTTTTCAAAAATGTGGTTTCCATCAATGATGTTAACTCTATTTTAAATCCAATTATGTCAAACCAATTTTCTGATAAGGACGACTCCTTGGAAAAAGCATTTAATATTTATTTAGAGCATATTCAAAGTTCTGAAACCATTGCTCCAATCGTAAAATCCTATGAGGATTCTCAAAAAATGCTGGAGAAACTAGATTCTACAAGCGATGAGTTAGCCGTTCTATCTTTCATATCAGTACTCAATTATGATATCTTTATTCGAAAACTGATTATTGAACGACTGATTGATTCAGCAAACCGAAATAACAATCCATCGGAACCAAAGGATTCCAAAAAATAATAACAAAAAACTCCGGAATGAAAACAGTAACGTTTTCTTCCGGAGTCTTTTATTTATCCTTCACACGTTCTAAAACCATATCATATCCATCATTTCCATAATTTAGGGAACGATTCACTCTACTAATCGTAGCTGTAGAAGCGCCTGTCGCATTTGCAATTTCCAGATAAGTGTGCCCCTCTCTCAGCATCTTTGCGACTTCATATCTTTGAGAAATAGACAATAATTCATTTACAGTACAAACATCTTCAAAAAAGATATAGCATTCTTCTTTATCTTTCAAAGTCAAAATGGCATCAAATAAATGATCCACTTCCGGATTCCTTAATTTTTTACTCATTTGTCTTCCTCCTATATTCATACCACATATTAACATTTTAACACTCTAAAGTTTGAAAGTCCAGTAAAATTTACTCTTACTGGACTTTCACTAAATTTATTTATTTTTAAACTCTTCCTCGGAATTTTAGTCTTGCAATTGCGTAGATCAGAATAACTCCTAATACTAGCATCACGATTCCTGAGAACACCTGCATCAACATTTCATGTCCCAGAAGGAATGTAAAGAATCTTCTCATATATGCATTAGAAACATTCAAACGATAAATGGCTCCGTCTGAAATCATGGCAGCGCATACCGTCGTCAGTGTTGCTCCTGCTCCAAGAATTCCATATGCAACAAAACGTAACCCCCTGTAAGTTGCAGTTCTCATAGACATAATCAGGAATATACTAAGTAAAGTCGTCAAAATGCTAATTGGGATTGCAAACCATATCACTTTCGAAGCCAGCTGAATTCCTTTGACAAGGAGCCATGATGTTGGAAATGGTATTTTGGTTTTATACAATTCCATCAGCTGTGTCGTGTATGCCTCCAGAGATTGTTCCTCTTCCGAAGTAAGCTGCTTCTTTTCTTTTTTTACAGCATCATACAATCTCTTTTCCATTTTTTCTGTATGAATTTCATATGTTTTCCCTTCAACCTGTGCCTTTAAATAGTTTTCGACATCATTCTGAATTTCATCTACAGAAAAAACTTTATCTAAAAATATAATTCCTTCAATTTCCACATTATTCTTTGTGACCTGCTTTACTTCTGTCGTTTCCTCATTCGCACTGCTTTGCTCATTCTTTGTTTTCAAAACTTCATCCAATCCAAATGGAATCGCCATGTCATATGCCTGCTGCATCAACTCACTTTTCAGGTAATCATAATAGTCCACTCTTTCAGCACTATGGGTTACCCCATGAATACTGAACATACTATAAGTTCCTAGAGATGCAACTGATAAAACTATCAGAGAATTCATCAGGATGAAGGAAAGGAAGTAACAAATAATATCTTTTTTTAGTTTACGTCTACTCTGTCTTCTGCTCATGATATTCCTCCTAGTACTTTATGTTTGGTCCACTGACACGGTCAAGGTACACAAACATTCTCTGATTTTTCGTTCCATTCAAGGTACCATATGGATAGCAGGTATACAAAACAAGCTGTTCCTTATCTGCTGTCAAATCGTAGGCCTTATCAAAATCCTTATCGACAATTTTCATTTCGACAACTTTATAACGAAAGATTCCATAAGTTGTCGTGAACTTAAATTCATCTCCTGTCTTAACTTTTTCCAGGTTTGCAAAATATGTAGTATTATGAGCACCAATAAGAATTGTCTTTCCATATCCCGGCAGGAAACTTCCAATGTAATGTCCAGCCCCCTTAGCAAGCTGTTCCGGACGGTCACCCCAATAAACCGGCACATCCAGTTCCAAGTCCTCACAAGCCAACTCGCCATAATGCTGACTGAACTTTGGAATTGTAATCCCATGCAATCTCAATTCTTCTCTCTGACTTTTTTCATTTCCCTTAAAAGGTGTTGCTTCCGAATCATCTGTAAGGTAGATTGGTTGAGTGTTCAGGAAGTTTTTGCTGGTACTGCTCCACAGTTCGGCTGTTGACAGAAAAGTGGCATAACCACTTCCAATCACAATCAATCCCATGATAATCGGGACATAAAAGTATTTTAAGATTTCCTTAAAGTTTACATAAGTAAAGGTCTGTCTGCGAGCCCTTCTGGTCTTTCTGCTGGCAACCTCCAGTTCATCATCTTCCTCATCATCATATTCCTTCTGATGCTTTGCACGAAGTTTTCTGCTCCATCGTCTGAAATTTGTAAGTAATCCAATAACACAAAGTCCCACTGCGATTGCAAAAAAGATTTCCACGGAAAAGTTCCATTCTTTTTCGGCGACTTTTTCTTCTCCCGTGTTTTTAATTGGATTCACTGTATCAATCACAATATACCCTTCAGAATCCAACGCATAAAATTTTCCAACCGAACTATCATATTCTAAAATCAAATGCAAAAGACTGCCCGCCTTTTCCGCATTGATATACATTTTTTTAAAATTATCGATAGACTTATCTTTTTTATAAGCCTTCTGTGCTAGTAATGCTTCACGCAAATAAGATACCACATCTTCCACATCTTCCTTAGCGACAGAAACATCATCCCGAATCAAATAATTTTCCAACTGATTCAAATATCTGTTTTCAATTTTTACAGGAAAGTTTTTATTTGTTAATTGGTTCAATACTTCTTTTTCATTTTTGTCCAATTCTCCGGCACTTACCATCACCGTCATGCTGAACATCATGAGTGCCGTAATGAGTGTAATAATTATTCGTTTCAAAAGTATTTCCTCCCATACGTGTATTCAACCTCTCTATCATACCACATTTCATACAATTATTACAGTGTGTATACAGAAAAAAGGGAATGGTCAAAAAAACCATTCCCCTTTAAATATTTACTTAATTTTAACTTTCTTTGTAACAGACCATTTTTTGCTGAAAATAATCTTCTTTCCAATTTTTTTGTAGCCACGAACACGAAGAAACAGTTTCTTTTTGTTTTTTAGTTTCTTGTGAGAAATCTTAAATGACTTTGTATTCTTCTTTGTCCTTGCTTTTACGAATACTTTTTTATTTTTTCTTGCATTCTTACGTGTTTTATATACTCTGACTTCATATCCGTCCACCGCCTTTAATGCTTTCTTTAAAGTAATCTTAATCTTCTTGGCAGATTTCTTTTTAACAGATACTTTAATTTTTGCAGTTCCACATTTCTTCAGAAATTCTCCCGCCTGGTCTTCTTCTGTTGACTTCTGCAAAGCAGCTGTTTTTTCTGTCCCGGTGGTTACCTCATCCTTTGAAACACCCCCATCCTTTGTTGTAACTTCTTGTTTTGTTGCTGCTTCATCCTTTGTTATAACTTCTTGTTTTATTGTTGTTTCATTCTTTGTCGGCAGATTTGTTGACTGTGTTTTCGTCTCCGTCATTGGCTGATATGCCGGATCCGGAATCAATGCGGTGGTATTGAAGGATACATTTGATACTTTCACAGTCAATGCACTATTATCATCAATCGTATCCCCTTCCGTTTTTCCCAGACCAAATTTCAAGCTTACTGTACTATCGAAATCTGATGGAATTTCAACCTGAGTAGTATAGTTATATGGTATATTCGCTTTTAAATCCAGAATTTCTCCAGCCATAACGGACTGATCTTCGTCTGTAACTTTTACAAATACTTTTTTATCAACATTGGAAAGCAATGTAACCTTAAATGTATATGTATTTCCTGCATAAAAAGGAATATTTTCAAGATTTCCCTGTACAGACCATATGGAATCTCCTGCTACATGTCCTGCATCAGTAATATTTGCAGTATAACCGGCAGACAAATCAGTTGTACTGTTTTGAGTAATGGATCCTTTTGACTCAATCCAATTGATTGAAGAGCCAAAAAAGGGAGTCCATGCGCCTTTAAATTCCTTCACAGAATCCTGATTCACGGAAACAGTAGGTCCCTCGTAAGCCGTTGTGGTTTCCTCCTGTTTCTGATAAACCCTTACATAATCAACCTCCATTGTTGATTTACTTGGAAATGCTGTATCGTCAATATTATATCCAGGCCAGATTCCTCCAATTGCAAGGTTAAAAATAATAAACTGTTCTTTTCTGAACTCGCTGAAATTAGAATCTGAAATATCATATGTCTGATAGAGAATATTATCTACATAAAATTTTGTTGTATTAGCATCCCATTCCATCGCATATGTATGCCATGCGGTACGGTCTCCTACATTATAAGCCGTTCCCTGAGTATCTGCATTATGATCACTATGATACCAATGCAGGTTTGCATATACATTATTCTCTTCGTTAATTGCTTCCATAATGTCCATCTCACCACATTTTGGCCAGCCTACAGAACTAATATTATTTCCTAACATCCAAAATGCCGGCCATGCACCTTTAAATCTAGGAAGTTTCATCTTTGCTTCGATTCTTCCAAACTTAAAGATTTTTTTATTCTGAGTCGTAATACGACCTGATGTATAATTCTTATTTCCATATTTTTCTTTTAGCGCATGAATCTTTAATGTTCCATTACTTACTTCAATATTTTGTGTTCTATTAGTGTAATACTGAAGTTCATTGTTTCCTCCGCCATTTCCATTCACTTCAATATTCCAGTTTGAATCATTCAATGACGTTCCATCAAATTCATCTGACCAGACTAACTGATATTCTTCAGCTGCCTCTACTGATTTTTGTTCTTTTCCCTGATAGCTGATTCCTGAAAAAACTAATGTTACAGCCAGGCCTAGAGCTATTTTCCCCTTAAATCCTTTCATGTTCTCCTCCTAAAAATTATTCACTTTTCTGTCCGTCCATGTTACCGCTATCATCAATATACATAACTTAAAACGTTTTTACAACCCCTTTTCCCAATAAAAATCGTTTTATTTTCCTAGAACAAAGTGTCGCAAGCGACACTTCTCGCGCGAGCAGATGCGACAGCATAAATACATCTCTGGGGGGTGCGCCTCCTTGCGGAACCTTTTTATTACATAGGAAAGTTCAGAGGACTTTCCTATGTAATAAAAACTCCTGTGACCAAACTTTACACAGGAGTTTTTCCATGTTCTTCTATTCAAAAGGGAACTTCACACCTAACTGTCTTCGAATCTCATCCATCAGTTTCATCATTTTTAAAGATAACTGTAAAGGCATTTCCTCAAATTCTGTCTTGCCATCTTCAATTGCTTTCACACAAGCAAGGACTTCATATTCATATCCGGTCAGTGGCTCATCAGATTCATAGGTTGCAACCTCCTCAGCGGAAATATCCATAATCAGATTCCAAGTATGATCCCAGACCTTAATTCCACGTGGACAATTCGTCCCCTCCACGGTAATCATTCCGCCATTTCCGTAAATCACAGCGTTTCCATCACTAAAAGCACACATTCCGGAATTCAAATCAGCCATTTTTCCGTTCTTATAAATCAAGGTATATTGTCCCATCAAATCCACACCGGTTTCACTGAGTACTCCTGTGGCAACAATTTTCTCGACTTCATTTCCCATCACAATAGATGCCATAGTTAACGGATAAATTCCAACATCCAGTAAGGCCCCTCCTGCCAGCTCCGGCTTAACCAGTCTTTCCTTATGTAACATTGGGAAATTAAGATTTGCCGTCATGGACATTACATCCCCGATTGTTTTATTCTCAATGATTTCTTTTAATTTCTTAATCAAGGGCATAAACCGTGTCCACATTGCTTCTCCTAAGAAAAGCCCCTGCTGCCTTGCCAACTGAATTAACTGTTCTGTCTGTTTTGCATTGGCCGTAAAGGCTTTTTCGCAGAGCACATGCTTTCCATGTTCCAGACATAACTTCGCCTGTTCAAAATGAAAAGAATGTGGTGTTGCAATATAAACCACATCAATGGCTTCATCCAGCACCATTTCTTCATAAGAACCATATGCCTTTTCTAAGTGATACTGTTCCCGATATTCTTCCGCCTTTTCGAAACTTCTGGAAGCAACTCCATAAGCCTCTGCTTCCTTCATATGGGACAATGTTGTAAGCATTGCATGGGCGATGCTTCCTGCCCCCATAATTCCAAATCTTATCATTTATTACCTAACCTCTTTAATTCCTGAATGGAAAACTGATACTTTGTGTTACAGAAATCACATTTCACTTCGATTTCTTCTCCATCGTTAATCAAATCATTCAGATCCTTTTTGCTAAGACTTGCCAGCGCCTTGGATACTTTTTCTTTACTACAATTACATTCAAACTGTGTTGGAATCTTATCATTGAATTCAATCCCCAACTCACCAAGTACGTCTTTCAAAATTTCTTCTGGTGTCATTCCCTGTTCCAATAAATCCGTAACCGAAATAATCTTTGCAATTTTTTCTTCCAGATAACTAATGGTTTCCTCACTGGCAAACGGCATTAACTGAATAATGAATCCCCCTGCCTGTTTCACTGTATTGTCCTTTGACATTAATACGCCCAAGGCAACTGCGGAAGGAACCTGTTCACTGGATGCAAAATAATAAGTTAAATCTTCTGCAACTTCACTGGTACCCAACGGAACCTGACTGGCATAAGGTTCTTTTAATCCCATATCCTTAATTACCGTCAACGTACCATAGCCAATTGCCGCTCCAACATCTAGTTTTCCGGCATAGTTTGCCGGAATCAGTACATTGGGATTACCAACATATCCTTTCACACTCCCTTTGGAATCTGCAGTAACAGTGACTCCGTTAATTGGTCCGTCGCCCTTCATCATAAGGGTCAGCTTGTCATTGTCACCTTTCATCATCACACCCATCATGGCTCCTCCTGTGAGAAGTCTTCCCAATGCTGCGGTTGCAACCGGACTAGTATTGTGATGCTGTCTGGCAGTCTCCACTAAATCTCTTGATGTAATTGCAAATGCCCGAATTTGATTTCCTGCTGCAGTTGCTCTAATAATATAATCCATTTTCTTACCTCTTTTTTCCTTTTTCTCTTGCAATAATATATAACCGTTCATCTTCCAGGCCTGGTTCATCTTTCGTAAAAGCTCCATAAGCTTGAACAAATTCCATTCCTGCTTCTGTTAATGCATTTTTTATTTCATCCAGAGAATATGCCCGTTGAAAATGTTCTTCCACATACTTATCATACCGATCATCTTCTCCTCGAACAAATAAAGATAATTGATACTCATTTACCTTCTCAGCTTCATCATAATAATTATCCCAGATGAAACTACATTCTTCCCTGTCCTCAGCAATAACGCATTCTCCAATCCCCTTATAGTAATATTCTGTCTTTAAGTCAAAAATAAACACACCACCCGGGTCCAAGTAATTATTTACCAATCGAAACACGTCCACCAAATCCTGTGTTTCCATAAGATAGTTCATGGAGTCGCACAAACTTATCACTGCTGCAACAGTTCCATACAATTCAAATTCCCTCATATCCTGCATGAGATACAGAATATCTCCCGGATTTTTTTTCATTGCCACACTCAGCATTTCCTGTGAGATATCCAGACCAATCATGTCAAACCCTGCCTTCGCCAGCCGTCCCGTGACATTTCCCGTACCACATCCAAGGTCTAGCACAATTCGATTTTCATAGGAATTTCCCTGCGGAACCACGCCGTATTCTTTTAACAATTCCATTAAATAAGAACACCATCCGTCATAATCAATATTGTCCATAAATTGATCATAGACTTCTGCAAATCCTGTATATGCTTCCATTGATTCACCATTCTTTCTCATATTCCCCATCAATTCTATCAAGAATCCCCTGGCATGGCAATACGTCACTTGATTTAAAAATAAGACTCCATTATACTACTAACAGTGTATTAACAAATCTTTGGAGGCACCATGATACAAATTCATAAGAAAATCAAATCCGTCTGCCTGACATCTTTACGTCTGCCGGTAATTGTGATTTTATTGTGCTTGATTGTATTGTTTACTGTTCCTTTTATCAATGTATTTCATCCAAAAACATTGACACAGTTAAAGACCATTGATTTAAAGGAACCCTATGTAACTTTTCAAGCGAAACAATTAACTTATTCCGGTTATGATCTTGTGGGCTTTGCGGGAAAACATTACGGATATTATTATTCTTTAGAAAAAGGGAAATGCACTTTCTTCCTTATTCCGATTTCGGATAATCCTAAGAAAGAACTTAAGAATTACTGGATTAAAGCAAAAATCACAAAACATGATTCTTCCTTTGATGAGATGGCTGAGTCCTTTGCTCAGGATTTGAACTGGGACAAGGAATCTTTATTGGAGGCAACCACTCCATATTTAGTTAGTAATGAGGCATATCATCCAGTCATTTACATGCTTTTATTCTGGATTGTTCTTAGCACCTTCCTCGTGAGTACGAAGAAATTCATTCAGGCATGCATCGGATACTTTAATCCAAATCTTTACCCTGTCTGCTCGTTTCTTGGGAAAACTGTTCAGCAGGAAATTCTGACAGAAGCTCAGGAAGAGTTGGCGCAGGGAACTTATATTCAGATTAATGAGATGTTTATTACAGAAAATTACTTTATCGATTTAGGAAAAAAACGGGTGAGCGTCATTCCCTTAAGGGATATTATTTGGTGCTATCGCCTAGGTAATTTCCCAATCAACCCATTCAACCAGAATCATAATTACTCCATCAACTATATGATTCGAAATGGTTCCATGATATCCATTGGGAACAAAACCAGTGACGAGGCATTGGAAATCATCAATGCAATTCGTGCAACGGAATATGATATTATCATTGGCCATTCTGATGCAAAACGAAAGTTGGCAAAAAAACGTTGTGAATAACCAAAAGACGGAATGCAAATCTGCATCCCGTCTTTTTTATGCTATCTTCCACAACACTTTTTATATTTCTTACCGCTTCCACATGGACATGGATCGTTTCTTCCAATTTTTTCACCTTTAATCACTGTACCAGACATCTTTTCTTCCTTGTACAATTCTTTTCTACGA
>CACXEU010000105.1 GCA_902766735.1 uncultured Lachnospiraceae bacterium | reverse complement strand
GTGCGGTTGCAGTTCATATGATGAATGGTATCTGGGGTACGATTGCAGTCGGTTTATTTGCTACAACTTCAGCACCTGGAAATGATACCCTGAAAGGTTTATTCTACGGCGGTGGATTTAAGTTATTAGGAATCCAGTTGTTAGGTACTGTAACCGTTGCAGCTTGGACAGCAGTAGGAATGACAATTGTATTTACAATCATTAAGGCTATCTTTGGCCTTCGTGTTACGGAAGATGAAGAAATTGAAGGCTTGGATGTGAAAGAACATGGCCTTACTTCTGCATATGCAGGCTTCTCTATCGTGGATATCACTGAGTCTGCAATGTTTGCAAACGAAAACACAAAGCTTGGTGTGGATGAATATGAAGCTGCCAGCGAAGCAATGAAGAAAGCTTCTGTTAAGGTAGAAAATACAGTGGAAACAGTTAAGGGAACATCCTTAGATACAGGAATGTACAAGATTGTTATCATTACGAAATTATCAAGATATGACAAGATTAAGAGAGCATTAAATAATCTTGGTGTAACAGGTATTACCGTAACTCAGGTCAGTGGTTGTGGTATTCAGAAAGGTGCCGGCCAGATGTACCGTGGAGTTGAAATGGATCTTACTTTATTACCAAAGATTAAATTGGAAGTCGTAGTCAGTGATATTCCGGTAGACAGCGTAATCGAAACAGCAAAGAAAACATTATATACCGGAAAGATTGGCGATGGAAAGATCTTCGTTTATCCGGTTAGCCGTGTTGTAAAGATTCGAACCGGTGAAGAAAACGGGGAAGCACTGCAGGACGTTGAATAACTGCATAGGAAAACAAGATAAGTAGATTAAGAAAGAGTCATGGATTCCAAGATGGAAGCATGACTCTTTTATTTTATGAGAAATATTGGTTGACATTCACTTTTTATAGTGCTTTAATAGAGAAGACATAACAAGAATATATGAAGTAAAAAGCAAAGGCGCTTTGAGTATTGAGCTCAAAGTGCCTTTTTTTGCAGGGAGGAACAATATTATGGGGATTTCGGATGACAAACTCCATGAAGAATGTGGCGTGTTTGGAATTTATTCACCGGAAGGAGAGGCAGTGGCAAAGGATATCTACTATGGATTGATTTCATTACAGCATAGAGGTCAGGAATCGGCAGGAATGTCAGTTTCTGATACCACCGGCCCCATGGGAAATATCAAAACAAAGAAGGGAATGGGGCTGGTTAGTGAAGTGTTTGGCCATCAGGATTTTCAGAAACTTGTGGGAAATATTGGGGTAGGGCACGTTCGATATTCCACTACCGGTGGAAGCACTCCGGAGAATGCACAACCCATTGCAATGAATTATATCAAAGGAAGTCTCGCAGTGGTGCACAATGGAAACATTGTAAATGCAGATGAAATTAAAAAGGAACAGATGTATCGGGGGCAGGCACACTATACTTCCTCTGATTCGGAAGTACTCACTTATGAAATCGTTAGTGAGCGTGTAAAAACAAAATCAATTGAAGAAGCAATTGAAAATACGGCAGACCGTATTCACGGCGGTTATGCAGTTATTGTGATGAGTCCAAGGAAACTGGTCGGAATGAGAGATCCACAGGGAATCAAACCATTGATTCTTGGAAAGCGAGAGGATACTTATATACTTGCTTCAGAAAGCGTTGCAATCAGTGCAGTGGGAGGCGAAGTGATTCGTGACATTAAACCGGGAGAAATCATAACAATTACCCCGGATGGAATAAAGAGTAATGAGGACTTATGCAACAAACAGCATGCACATTGTATATTTGAATATATTTATTTTGCAAGACTGGATTCCGTGATGGATGGAATTGAAGTCCATGAAGCCAGAGAGCGTGCAGGAAGAGCTTTGGCAAGAAAGTCCAATGTAAAGGCTGACATTGTTATCGGTGTGCCGGATTCAGGTCTGGCAGCTGCAACAGGTTATGCCAAGGAATCGGGAATTCCTTTTGCCTTGGCATTCCATAAGAACAGCTACATTGGAAGAAGCTTCATTAAACCGACGGATGAAGAACGAAGAGAAGCAGTTCATATGAAACTAAGCGTCATTGATAACGTGGTGCGAGGAAAGAACATCATTATCATCGATGATTCCATTGTCCGGGGAACCACAATGAAACAGATTATTGAGATGCTGAAAAAAGCCGGAGCCAAGGAAGTTCATGTAAAGGTCAGTTCCCCACCATTCTTATATCCATGCTATTACGGAACGGATGTACCAAGCAGTAATCAGTTGATTGCTTCAGAGCATTCCGTGGAGTTTATTTGTAATAACATCGGAGCTGACTCCTTGCAGTATTTGCAAATCGAGGACTTCAAGACTATGGTAGGAGACCTGCCAATATGTAAGGCATGTTTTGACAATCATTATCCGGTGAAATAAGAAAGAAATTGTCGCCGGAAAAGCGGTTGATTTTTCCCGGGAAATGTGCGATAATTTTGGAACAGATTAAATATCCAGTAAGGGCTAGTACTGGTTTCGACAGGGGTTTGGAATCTGGTGAAGCTATCCGCAGGTGATGCGTTAACTCACACAATTAAATTAAACGCTGATAATAAATTAGCATACGCTGCCTAATTATGGCAGCTGTCAGTCTTAGGACTCCTACACCCTGAGTTCTGGCATCGACTTTTTGTAGGGCACCCTGGTTGCAAAGCTTTGCGCAGTCAGGAGATTTATGAAGCTACTAAGGGATAAAGGATGTTTGTTTCCGTTATCCTAAGGGAATGTTAAATAACAAACTATGATAGTAGAAGAACGGTGGAAGGACTTTTGGACATGGGTTCGATTCCCATCTAGTCCACTTAAGAATCTCTTTATTGAAAGGGGTTCTTTTTTATTTCATAGGAAAGTTCTTTGAACTACCCAATGAAATAAAATGCTCCGCAAGGATGCGTAGCTCACGGAGATGTATTTATGCTAACGCATCCCCTCTCGCGCGAAGAGTCGCTTGAGATACTTTGTTCTGTGTGATATTTCGTGTGATGTATTTTCAAAACCATTGAGCGGAAGTGCAATCATCCGTTTTTTTCTTGCAATATAACAGAAATCCTGTATGATAGAGTTAATACTGATAAATGTATAATAAATCGATAGGAGGCATCAAATGATTGTTGTAAATACAGATTATATTTCAGGAAAAGAACTAGAAACATTAGGTCTTGTAAAGGGAAGTACCGTACATTCTAAAAATGTTGGAAGAGACTTTATGGCGGGACTGAAAACTCTTGTTGGTGGTGAGATTAAGGGATATACAGAAATGATGAATGAAGCCAGAACCCTTGCCACGAAACGAATGGTTGCCGAGGCAGAACAGTTAGGTGCAGATGCTGTTGTGAATGTGAGATTCACTACATCGGGAATCATGCAGGGAGCCGCAGAAGTCATTGCTTACGGAACAGCAGTGAAATACTTATAGAATATGAAAATATTGGAAGGACGGTTTTTTTACCGTCCTTTTTTTGATATAATATAAGCATTGTGAATAATGAAGGAGGACAAAACAATGAGTAAAGTAAATGATTTTTTGAATGAAGCAGGAGTGTTCTTTTTGGCAACTGTTGATGGGGATCAACCCAAATTAAGACCACTTGGAGCACATATGGAAATGGACGGAAAGGTGATTTTCGGAATCGGAGATTTCAAAAATGTATATCGTCAGCTTCAGAAAAATCCAAAGACTGAAATTGTAGCATGCAAGCAGGACGGACATTGGATGCGTTATACAGGAAAAGCAGTGTTTGAAACCGATGAAAAGTACGCAGAGGCAATGCTTGATGGTGCACCACACTTAAGGGAAATCTATAATGAGCAGACCGGAAACAAAATGATGGCATTTCACTTAGAGGATGCTACAGCAGTAGAAATTGCAGTAATGGGGGAAGGAACCAGCTTACTGTAAAGGAACAGATATATGAAATATTGTGAAAAAGAGATTCGAAAGGACTACGAAAATCTAACCAAGGTTCTCATTGAAAAGAAGCTTACGATTTCTACAATGGAAAGTGCCACAGCAGGACAGATTGCTTCCCTAATCACGGACACGGAAGGTTCTTCGGCTGTGCTTAAGGGAGCATTCGTTACTTATTGCAATGAAGCAAAAATTATGCAAGGGGTTCCGGCGGAGGTGATTGAAACCTATTCCGTTTATTCGGTAGAGACCGCAAAAGAAATGGCAAAGGCCTGTGCGAAAACCTATCAGGCAGATATTGGCATTGGGGTCACCGGGACCATGGGAAACGTGGATCCGGATAATGAAGATGCGTCTGTTCCGGGACAGGTTTATTTTGGTATTTGCTATCAGGGAAAAGTGGCAGGATTCTTTGTGGAGTTGGAACCACAGGAGAATCGCTTGATGTATAAACTTGCTGTGGCAAAGAAAATCTATGATAAACTTAGGAGAATAATATGAAAAACAAGGAACGACTATTGACGAAGGCAGAAAAAAAGCGCCAGGAACTATTTTTTAAGAAGTCAGAGGAATTGGAAAAACAAGGATATACTCCAAAGAAATTAACATTTAATATTAAAATATTAAATGTTTTTTCGCTGATTCTAACTGTGGTATATATGGCGGTTTGTATCATGATTTATGCAACTGTAAATCGCGGGGATGAGAAGTTTTATGAGCTTGGATTTGGAGAATTACTTATTTTTTTGGTGGCGATGGCAATTTTAACGGTGCTTCACGAAGGAATCCATGGTCTTACGTGGGGAATTTTTGCTGAACAACATTTCAAAGATATTGAGTTTGGATTTATAAAAGAATATGTGACCCCTTATTGTTATTGCAGAAGTCCGTTGAAAAAATATCAGTACATCATCGGTTCATTGATGCCAATGATTTTGTTAGGAGTGATTCCAAGTATTGTGGCAATTTGCCTTAACTCTAATGTTGTTTTATTTCTTAGTTGCGTTATGTTCGGTTCTGCCGGCGGTGACATTATGGTTACAATAAAAATTATTCTGAATAAAGTGAATGCATCAACAGTACTGTACTGCGACCATCCAACAGAACCGGGACTATTTGTTTTTGAAAAATAAACAGGGGAAGTTCATAGAATTAACACAGTTTCCTTGTTTAATAATCTTAAGACAATGATTGCAGGAGGTGTTTTATGGAACAATTGAAAATTTTAGTTGTGGATGATGAAGCAAGAATGAGAAAGTTGGTAAAGGACTTCCTGACGAGAAAGAAATATCAGGTGCTGGAAGCGGCAGATGGCGAAGAAGCCATTGACATTTTTGTGGAACAGCAGGACATTGACCTGATTATTCTGGATATTATGATGCCACGAATGGATGGATGGGAAGTCTGTCGGGAAATTCGAAAACTCTCAAAGGTTCCGATTATTATGCTGACTGCCAAAGGGGAGGAAAGTGATGAACTGCTAGGCTTTGAACTGGGTGTGGATGAGTACATTACGAAGCCTTTTAGTCCGAGGATTTTAGTTGCCCGGGTTGATGCGATTCTAAGAAGAACCGGAAATCTTGGAGGCAATGAAATCGAAAAGGCGGGAAATCTGGAAATTAATCAATCTGCACATACAGTCAGTGTGAATGGAAAACCCATTGAGCTGAGCTTTAAAGAATTTGAATTGCTGACCTATTTCGTAAAAAACAAGGGAATTGCTTTATCCCGAGAAAATATTCTCAACAATGTCTGGAATTACGATTATTTTGGCGATGCCAGAACCATAGATACTCATGTAAAGAAATTACGTAGTAAACTGGGGGATTGTGGAAAGTACATTACAACCATTTGGGGAATGGGTTATAAATTCGAAGTGAGTGAATAAAGAGAGGATTAGAATGAGGCATTCCATTGGATTCAAATTATCAATATCAATCATAGTAATCATGTCCCTTGCTATTGCTATAGCAGGGGCTTTTGGTGGTATCTACCTAGAGGACTACTATGCTTCAAAGAAACAGAAGTCCATCAAGACTGTGTATGAGAAGGTAAAACAGATTTCAGATAAGGACGGAACCATTTCTTCCTCAGAAAATGTTAACCGACTGAACAATGTCTGCGAAAAGTATGGTGCTTCCATGATTCTTTTAGATAGTGCCTGGGAACCAATTTATGCCTATGGATCCGGAAATATGTTGATTTCCAGAGGAAAGGACATGATTCTCGGAAATAACCGGGAGCAAAAGCAGGCACCGAATATTATTGAATCCGGAAAAAACTATAGAATCCAATCTACGGAAGAAGAGGAAAGTTCCAAAAAATATTATGAATTGTTTGCCACATTAAGCAATGGCGAAGCCGTTTTGATTCGAATGTCAGTGGAAAATTTTCAAGAAAGCATTGCGATCAGTAATAAGTTTTATTTAACTGTTGGAATTGTTTTATTAATCATCACAACATTGACGATTATTCTCATTACCAGACGATACACAAAACCGGTATTACAGCTGGCTGAAATATCCCAGAAAATGTCAGAACTGGATTTTGAAACTAAGTATGAGGGAAATCGTAAAGATGAAATCGGTGTGTTGGGAGAAAGTATGAACGAACTTTCGGAAAAATTGGAGCAGACCATTACGGATTTAAAAACTGCCAATATCGAATTGCATCGTGATATTGAGCAAAAGGAAGAAATTGATGAGATGCGAAAGGAATTTATTTCCAATGTTTCTCACGAATTGAAAACACCGATTGCCTTGATTCAGGGATATGCAGAAGGACTTCAGGAAGGAGTCATGGAAGACCCGGAAGATATGCAGTATTACTGCAACGTGATTGTGGATGAAGCAGGAAAGATGAATAAGATGGTAAAACAGCTTTTGAATCTGATTCAGTTAGAGCAGGGAGAAAGTGCCATTCAGATGGAACGATTTGATGTGGTCTCTGTGATTCGAGGCGTCATTGATTCCATGAAGATTGCTTGCGAGGAAAAGGACATTACCGTTGATTTCATGGAAGAAGGACCGGTGTATGTCTGGGCAGATGAATTCCAGATTGAACAGGTCATAACCAATTATTTGAGCAATGCTTTACATTATGTAGACGAAAACAAAGAAATAAAAGTGAAAATCTTGTCAAAAGATGGTATAGTAAGAGTGGCTGTGTTTAATTCTGGAAAACAGATTCCGAAAGAAGAACTGGAAAACATCTGGATTAAGTTCTATAAGGTGGATAAGGCCAGAACCAGAGCCTATGGTGGAAATGGGATTGGGCTTTCCATTGTGAAAGCTATTATGGACCGACACGAAAAGAATTTTGGTGTTGAAAACAAAGAACATGGTGTGGAATTCTGGTTTGAATTAGATGCACAGGCATAAAAAGGACAGGAGAATTATTATGATAGCAATAATTGATTATGATGCAGGGAATATAAAGAGCGTTGAAAAGGCATTCCAGTATATTGGGGAGGAAACTATTCTTACAAGAGATACCGATGTTTTGCTGAATGCAGATCATGTGGTGTTGCCTGGAGTGGGTGCCTTTGGTGATGCAATGCAGAAAATCAAGGATTACCATTTAGAAAATACCATTTATGATATTGTAGATAAAAAGATTCCTTTTATGGGAATTTGTCTGGGACTGCAGCTTTTGTTTGAAAGTAGTGACGAGACTCCGGGAGTATCCGGTTTGGGAATTCTTCCAGGGAAAATTCTGAGAATTCCGGATGCGGAAGGATTGAAGATTCCGCACATTGGTTGGAATTCCTTGGAACTGACAAACAATGGACGTTTGTTTGAAGGAATTCATAATGAATCTTATGTATATTTTGTACATTCCTATTATCTGAAGGCAGAGAATGAAGAAATTGTAAAGGCCTCTACAGAATATGGAACCCATATTCATGCATCGGTGGAAAAGGACAATGTGTTTGCATGCCAGTTCCATCCGGAAAAGAGTGGTGATGTAGGTCTCGAGATTTTAAAGAATTTTGCAAAATTAAAATAAGATTGGAGTGTATTTATGTTTACAAAAAGAATTATTCCGTGTTTGGATATTAATAATAACCGAGTGGTAAAGGGAACAAATTTTGTGAATCTTCGTGATGCCGGAGATCCGGTAGAAGTCGCAAAGGCTTATAATGAAGCCGGGGCGGATGAACTGGTATTTTTGGATATTACGGCTTCTTCTGATCACAGAGAAACAGTGGCAGATTTAGTTCGTCGCGTGGCAGAGCAGGTATTTATCCCATTTACCGTAGGTGGTGGAATTCGTACCGTTGAAGATTTTCGTGCAATTTTGCGTGAAGGAGCAGACAAGATTTCCATTAACTCTGCAGCAATCATGAACCCACAGCTCATTAGTGATGCGGCTGATAAATTTGGAAGCCAGTGCGTGGTTGTTGCCATTGATGCAAAACGACGTGCGGATGGTTCCGGTTGGACAATCTATAAAAACGGTGGTCGTATCGACATGGGAATAGATGCAGTGGAATGGGCCATGAAAGCGAACCGGTTAGGGGCAGGAGAAATTCTTCTCACCAGTATGGACTGTGATGGCGTAAAGCAGGGCTATGATATTGAATTAACGAAGACCATTGCAGAAAATGTGTCTATTCCGGTGATTGCTTCCGGTGGAGCAGGAAACTGTGATCATTTTTATGATGCCTTGACCGCAGGAAAGGCAGATGCAGCATTAGCAGCGTCATTGTTCCATTACAAAGAATTAGAAATTTGCGATTTAAAGAAGTTTTTGAATGAGAAGGGCGTATCAGTACGCTTATAGAAAGAAATACAATGAAGTACTATTTTATTATCAATCCTAATAGTGGAAAGAGACAGTTAGGGGATTTAGAGTCCAAGATTCATCAGGCATGTATCAAGAGAGACATTCCTTATGAGGTCTTATATACAAAGATGCCGGGAGATGGCAGACGTTTAGCAAAGAAAATCAGTGATTCGGAAGAATGCACTGTTTTTTCTGTTGGAGGGGATGGAAATCTCAATGATGTGTTAAATGGTGTCATTGGCTCCGAAAACAAGATTTTAGGCAACATTCCGTACGGCAGCGGAAATGATTATGACCGGGCGCTGAGAAATTACGAAGAACAGTATGTTTTATCGGATGTAGGGGTCATCAATGGAAGACACTTTATTAATGTGGCTTGTCTGGGGTTAGACGCTGATGTTGCAAACAACCTGGATAAAACAAAAAACAGGAAATGGATTCCGGTTAAACAACGTTATAATGCAAGTCTTGTATACACGTTTTCAAAATATAAAAGTAAGAAAGTAAAGATTCAAATCGGAGATTTTTCTTCGGATTTGGAATTGACGATTTTAGCAGTTGGAAACGGTCAGTATTATGGCGGGGGGTATCGCATTGCCCCTCAGGCATTGGTGGATGATGGGGTATTTGATATTTATGTCATTGAGAAAATGCCAAAGGCAAAAATCTTGGGGCTGTTTGCAAAGCTGATACGTGGTACTCATGAGAAATCGCCGAAGGTCAAGAAATACCGTAACGAGAAATTGCTTGTGGATTGTCAGGAACCCTATGTGTTCAATGTGGATGGTGAAATGATTCAGGGCAGTCACTTTGAAATCACAATGAAAAAGAATGCCGTAAAGGTATTTAATGACAGAACATTTATTAATGAAATTATTGCAGAGGAATGATAGAGGAATACACTATGGGAATGATTGAAAACGATTGGCTGGAACCATTAAAGGAAGAATTTTCAAAGCCATATTATAAGGATTTATATAATTTTGTGAAGGAAGAATACTCGAAAACTGTGGTATATCCACCGGCTGAGGATATCTTTAATGCCTTTCATTTTACACCGCTAAAGGATGTGAAAGTATTACTGTTAGGACAGGATCCTTATCATAATGTTAATCAGGCTCATGGATTGAGTTTCTCGGTTTTGCCGGGAAATGATATTCCACCATCCCTTCAGAATATTTATAAGGAATTAGCAGATGATTTAGGATGTTATATCCCGAACAATGGATATCTGAAAAAATGGGCGGATCAGGGAGTGCTTTTGCTAAATACCGTGCTGACTGTTCGTGCCCATCAGGCAAATTCCCATCAGGGGAAGGGCTGGGAACAGTTCACAGATGCTGTGATTCAGGCTGTTAATGCAGAAGACCGTCCATTGGTGATTTTCCTATGGGGAAGTCCGGCACGAAAAAAGAAAGCTATGCTGACGAATCCGAAGCATTTAGTGTTAGAAGCACCACATCCGAGCCCTCTATCAGCCTACCGGGGCTTTTTCGGATGTAAGCACTTCAGTAAATGCAATGAATTCTTAAAGGCCAACGGCATCGAACCTATCGACTGGCAAATCGAAAACATTTCATAGCATTGAGACGGGTAAAAAGCAGGAATATCGCAAAATCAAAGATGAAATAAAGCGAGCTATACAAGATATTTATTATGAGTGTGGACGTTTAATAGGACATAGAGGTATGAGGGAAATGCTTAAGCGAAAAGGCATCCGCATAAGTAAGACAACATGCCACAAATACATGAACAAAGAACTAAATTTACATTCGATAATTGTGCGCAAAAGGCCAAGATATATCAAAGGTGAAAGGTATAAGATTTTTGGCAATCTGCTAGAGCGAGAGTTTGAAGTGAACGAAAAAAACAAAATCTGGTGTATAAATTATAATGCAAGTACAAAAGCGGGACAAAGTGGGTCTCCGGTATTAGATGTAGAAAATATTGTGTGCGGGATTCACACGTATGGAGCGACATCTTATAATGGGGGAAGTAGAATAAATGCGCTAATATACAGTTTCTTGTGTGATAAAAAAGAAGAGAGTTTAGTGTTGTATGAGTAAAAGGAGGGAGCAATATGAAAAGAAAGATAATTTATGTGATATGTATTTCAATGCTTAGCTGTTTACTATGTCTTTCATTTGTTAGTGCAAAGACAAAATCGGTAAAGTTTAATTTGGTAAGTGTCAAATTAGAGAAGAATGATAAAAAAACAATTGTATTAAAAAATGTAAAAAAGAAAGTGAAGTGGAAAATAAAAGACGGTAAAGTTATAAAAATAGAGCAAAAAAAGGGGAAATACAAGAATAAGATTATTATTGTTGGAAAAAGAACTGGAAAAACAACACTCGTAGCAATTGTAGGAAAAAAGAAATATAAATTGAAGATACAGGTGATTAATAAAAACAAAAGAACTAATAAAAAAGAGACACGCGCACCTGTTTCACAGACAACTGCGAAAACAGAAACAACTACTGGTTTGCAACCGGAAACAAAAAATGAAGAAGTAACAACAAATACAATAGTAGGAAAAGTTGAATGTGACGTTATTTACAGAGATGGTAAAATAAATGTTAGTATAACGAATAAAAGCGACACGACTATTGGAACCGGATATACGGATTTTAGGTTGTTAAAAAAGGAAGAAGACCAGTGGATTAATGGGATACCTGATGGAATGACATATATGTTAGAAGAGATGTTTATGTATGTTGAAAATGGGAAACAATTACAGTTTTCAATTCCGTTTTATAAAGAAAATTCTCATAGAGAGTTGGTTCAGGTGGAAAACCCGTTAGTAAAAGGACATTATAAGTATGTTCATTATTTTCAGGGAAAGAATGGAAAGGAAAGCGTTGAGTGTGAGTTTGATGTAGAGTAAGAAGCATGAATCTTTCGCAATAAGAAATTAAAGGTTTGATAAAACTCCAGGCTGATGTAAAATTAAGATACATAGTTTGGAGTTTTTTTCCAACCTTTTTTTAATTCATTCGTCTATATAATTGAACATGTTCAGAAATGAGGTGGAATCCAATTATGGAAAATGTAAATAAAATCGTAGAACAATACATCGAAAGAATATATGCCTATGTGAAAAAACGTGTAGCAAACGAGGCTGATGTGGAAGATATCACACAGGAAATCGCACTGAATCTATATCGAGTTTTGTGTGTGAAAGAAGTAGATAATGTGGAAGGATTTGTATGGGTAGTAGTAAAAAATACTTTGACTAATTTCTATCGCGGAAATGCAAAAACAAGGTATAACCTTTCCATTGAAGATGAGAACATTGATTTTCCAGATGGAAAGGATAGTACATTAGAACAGTTGATTCATCAGGAAAACTGTGATCGGATTCAGAAAGAAATTGCGTATCTGTCTAAGACGCAGAGGAAAGTATTGATTCTATATTATTACGAAGAAAAGAAGCAATCTGAGATTGCACAAATATTGGACATTCCACTGGGAACTGTAAAATGGCATCTGAATGTTGCCAAGGCGGAAGTAAAGAAAGGAATGGAAAAAATGAGAAATAGAGGTGAATTGAAATTTAATCCGATTACCTTTGCACAAGTTGGGTTTAGTGGGGGAGTTGGAACGGTAGGTTATCCAATCAATTTTGTTCGTAGTGCATTGTCGCAAAATATCTTGTATTGTATTCAGACAGAGGCATTGACGGTGGAAAAAATTGCGGATTTGCTGAATGTATCGCCGGTATTTGTAGAGAGTGAACTGGCGTATCTGGAAGAATACCAGCTTGTAATCAGGCAGGGAAAGCAATATTCCTGTAATATCCTCATTGAGGAAACAACGGAGGAAGGAATCAAAGTGACGGATCGTTTGTATCGAACAGTTACTGGGAAAATAGCCAATACGTTGTTTGACGAAATGGTTCAAGGAGGGTACTTACATAGTGATGATATCATTGGCCCAAAGGATGATAATTTCAGAATGTGGTCACTAATGTTCTACCTGCTGGCAACATCAGAAAATGGCATCTTAAAGAAGATATCTTTTCAGGAGGCGGCAACTATTCGTGCTGATGGTGGTGAAAATATTATTATTGCTTCAGTAGAAGATGAAACAATTGAAAAGCCAGCTCTTTGGAATGAATACTTTTGTGGACCATGCTGGAATGAAAATAAGGAAGTCATTCTTTGGCTGATTGATGGAGAGTGGACCGAAAGACGAGTGACTGAACACTATGGTGGAACAAAGATTGAGCCGGAATTACGGCTTCTAAAGCGGTTTGCGGACGGCAAGCGACTAAGTGTTGAGGAATATACCTTAATGCTTGAAAAGGGGTATATTCGAAAGAATGGAGAGGGCTTTGAACTGGCGATTGTCGCATTGAAGGATGGCGAAACAAAAGAGAAACTTCTATCTATGGCTTCACAGATAAAGAATGAAGTTTTAAAGGAGCATGAGAAACTTCTAGAGGAATATCGAAATGAAGTATTGGGAAGTGATAGACTTCCAAAGCATTTAAGAGTCCAAAGGGAATTTCTGAATCAGCATTTGTTCGGTGCAGATGGATTCTTTATGCGATATATAAAAGATGCGTTAGTGGAAAAAGGAAAACTGAAGGAAGTTCCGGACGAACAGAGAAAAAGTGTATCACAAATCTTGATTTTGAAGTAATGAGTGGTAGAGAGTGCGTTACAGTTTGTACTGAAAAAGAGGAGTGTACCCCGGAAATGTGGAACAGTTCGAAAATCAGGGTACGCCTAGAGAAAACAAAAAAGAGAAGTGTACCCCGGAAACGGTAAAAAGTTCGAAAATCAGGGTACACCAGCAGAAAACAAAAAAGAGAAGTGTACCCTGGAAACGGTAAAAAGTTCGAAAATCAGGGTACACCTGAAGAAAACAAAATGGAGAAGTGTACCCTGGAAACGGTGAAAAGTTTGAAAATCAGGGTACACCAGCAGAAAACAAAAAAGAGAAGTGTACCCCGAAAATGGTAAAAAGCCCCAAAATCAGGGTACACTGCCTCAAAATAACAAAGAAAAGTGTACC
Organism: uncultured Lachnospiraceae bacterium; assembly: GCA_902766735.1. Lineage (GTDB taxonomy): Bacteria > Bacillota > Clostridia > Lachnospirales > Lachnospiraceae > Eubacterium_G. The sequence continues at coordinate 206 of CACXEU010000105.1, read as the reverse complement.
CTGTAAATGAGAAAAATCCCAAAGTCAGGGTACGCCGCCCAAAAACAACAAAGAAAAGTGTACCCCGTAAACGAGAAAAATCCCAAAGTCAGGGTACGTCGCCCAAAAAACAAAACAAAAGGGGCTGTAAAAAAAGTCTCTAAATAGCAGAACTGCATTGGCCATTGCCAATGCAGTTCTGTTTCTCTATGTATAATTATTATAAT
>CACXEU010000104.1 GCA_902766735.1 uncultured Lachnospiraceae bacterium | reverse complement strand
AGGACAGCATGCCTCTTTCGAGCCTCGTCCAATGCTGGAACAATAGCGCGATGGAAGTATCTCTTTATGGCGTGGGGGTCTTTTCCCTTCGCCATCTTTGTGACTCCACCCGGAAGGTTCTGCCTGCCGGAATGGATCTTTATAAAATTCGTGTAATCGTAAGATACTGTATTACCATCTTCGGCATCAAACGTAAATACAGTAGCACCTTCCTCACAAAGTGACAACATGACCTTTTCGCAAAACGGATCAAACTTCCTATCTGATTTAATTGCACATGATGTTAGTATTCTGATATATGCGGCCAAACACAATTTTTCCATTATATCACCGTTTTTTGTTTGTACTAAATCCCTTTTACTACACTTTTAATGTATTAAATACATTCTGTCTTTGTTCCCCTTTAAAAGCATTGACAAAACAAAATCAGAACTTTTCGTTATTTTATCATTTATCTATTTTCTATTCCATACTTATTTGTTTTCGTTTAATAATTTGAAATATTATCAGCTGATTCCATTCCTATTATCTTCCTAAAATCTTCCGATTTTATTCCTATTTTTAAATCCCAGCCTCAATTATTGTATTTACAGAAGCTTCTTAAAGATACAACGAGACACTCTTTTAGGGTTATGAATATCACAATAATTTTAACCGCTCCGATAACGAGCGGAGAAAGGCAGGTAAATTTTATGAGAAAGAAAAAATCAGCAACTCTTAATGACGGATGTAATCCGGAACTTGTTGCCGGCGCGAGGTTCGACGGAGATTTGGAAATACCTTCCATTGTCAAACCGGAAAAAGTGATTATCCCCGATAACATCGTTCCATTTAGTGAAAGGAAAAAATGTAGTCCTCTCAACAGCACGATTGGTTTTTTTGAAATGGATGAAAAATTTGCAGATGTTTTAATCAGCCCTGATAAATATATTGATGAATTTCTTAGTTATCAGGCAATTGTATCTCCAGACTGCTCTCTCTATCGAAACATGCCTCTGTCAGCCCAAATAACCAATATTTACCGCAGCAGAGCAATAGGCGGATATTACCAACGAAAAGGAGTTCATGTAATTCCATTAATACGTTGGGGTAGTGAAGATACCTATACAACAAGAAAATTACCGGAAAAGGTTGCATTTCTTGGTGTAGAAAAACAGAGCATCTTAGCCATTGGAACCTATGGTTGCATTCAATCCAAGGAAGACAAATATTTCTTTAAGAGCGGTTTAGAGTCCATGTTGGAAACTTTGGAGCCTAACACGGTTCTTGTATATGGCTCAATGCCAAAGTCTGTTTTCGGTGACTATATGACAAACACAAAATTTATACAATATGACAATTGGACAACTTTGAAACATGGAGGTGAGAAAAATAGGTAGTGGAAGCGGAAGCAGTTATTCCGGAACAAGTGGCGGTTCTCAACCTTACCAGGAAAACTACCATGTAGTTTCCTCAGAACTAAATAAAGATAAAAAAGATTCGGATATATATTCTAAAAAATCCGGTTACTTTAAAAATCCAACATCCACGAATTTGGAATCTTCATTTGAAAACGGTTCAATATACATGAATGGAAGTAAAGCTCATGGGAACTTTACTTATGTTATGGATAAAAACGGAAATATCATCTTTGGAAAACGTGTGAACCCAAATGACAGAAGAAAGCGTGCACCACATCCGACATTGATTGGTGGAAAAGATCCTACCGTTCAGTGCGCTGGTATGATAGAATTTAAAAAAGGACGTATTGTATCTGTCAATAATCAAAGCGGACATTTCCGCCCTAATATTGAATCAATGAAAAAAGTGGATAGTACACTTACTAAACTATATAATAAACATCCTGAATTATTTGACAAACTATCTAAATGGAGGAAAAACAAATGATAACTCAAGATTTAACAAAAGCAACTGAATATCTCTTCAATCGCTCTTTTGATGAGGATTTGTCGACCGAAGAAGAAGAGGCACTTGAAGAGTATGCTGCACAAATAATATCTGATTACGGATGGCCTGATACATTTGCATCTTGGAATCATTATTTGAGGTGTAATTGCAAGACTCCTGATGCTTCAATTAATTTTGCAAATCTCTTCTGGTGGTTTGGTGGTCAGGAGCATATTGTTCCTGACCCCTACGATTTTCTCGGATATCTCTATTATCTAGTTAATTTGGAACCGGAAAAATATGACGGTGCTGACATCCTCGATAGCATCGCGGTGACGATTCTTCCGAAAGCAGGCTATCCTGAAGCGGACTTGGT
>CACXEU010000103.1 GCA_902766735.1 uncultured Lachnospiraceae bacterium | reverse complement strand
CGTGACAACTTGCTGAATGATGTTAAAAGTTGTTCTTTTGAAGCAAACGACGTAGATAATGTATGTTGCACTGATGCAGACGGTGCATACCGTGACCGTTCCGGTAAAGGGACGTTGGATTTTAGATCAGGCAAAACAATGTTATGTAAACTCGGTAGACCCATCGGTTTTACCAAGTCACATTACAGATAAACGAGGACTTCTTACCCGGGTTGAGATTCCATATACAATTAATTCGGATACTTATGATCGATATAATTGGCTTCAGGTCTCAAGAAATAATGTGATGGAAGGAGACTCCGGATATTTTAGAGTGTTCCATTCTATTACCAATTTCCGAAGAGCAAAGTTGTTTAAAGTGAAAGGAAATGAGACAGATGGCTATTACGGAGAAGAGGCTTATGATACAAAGACCTATGCAGGATATGAAGACAAGGATAATTATTCCTACTTCAATGTTAGTGCCTTTAAACCGGAAGACACCGGAGAGTATATCTCTGTGTTCTTTTTAGATGATACATGGAATATGGAAGGACGTGTTTCTATTTCCACCGTTAACTTAAAGGTTACCAGAACTTCTCCGGAGCCGACGACAGCAGAGATAACGACGCAACCAATCACGGAAAAACCAACCACAGAACCTACGACTCAGGAAGTGACTACAAAGGAAGTGACTACGGAAGAGCCTACTACAGTGCAGAAAGTGGAAGGATTAGAAGTGAACGGATGCCAAATCAATCATGTCTATGGCGGTGTTCGAACGATTTATACAGTAACGGATACCATTCAAGGAAAGGAAGTTGTAGAACAGGGACTGACTTACGGGGTGGGTGGCTATGCACAGTTGTCTGATATCACATACGGTAGTTCTTCCCCATATGTAGCTAGTTTTGCTTCCAGTGCCAAGGGACCGTTGGCAGCTAATTATTCTCAAACATTGACTGAGGGAACCAGTTATGGAATGACCTTAAAATTTGCAGCCGGAACTGTAAAGGAATTCCAGACTACCTGGTATGTCAGAGTCTATGCAAAATTGTCTGACGGAACCATTGTTCAGGGACCAATTAATTACTACGTCATCTACGATCTGGCAGATTTCTTCTATCAGAATCATGGAATGGGAAGTGCGACAGGGCATGATTACTTGTATGATACTATTTTAAGCAAGGTAAATCCTTCCTATAATAGAATTCAATTTTATTAAACATTTTTTACATTTTTCAAATAAACTCCGCTGGAAGGTTCTCCTTAAAAACTTCAAAGAGGGATGCCTTTAGTGGATAATTATAATAGTGAAAGGTTTCGTCTAGTGCTGCCAGTGTTTCGCCCACATCACTTACGTTGGCACTTGATCCCATATGACCGATGCGAAGCACCTTTCCTTTTAAATCCCCGAATGACTCTGACAAAAGAATGTTATGTTTGGTAAGCATACGGCTTAGAAGGTCTTCCACATTCAGGTCAGAAGGAATATCAAAAACCGTAACCGTATCAGAAAACCCGCTTTGAAGATGGTTTTTAAGCCCGGCCTGTTTGATAGCTTTTTGAACGGCAACGGCAATGGCATGGGTGCGGGAAATCAGTTCGGAATCCTGTTCAATCAAACTGATTGCTGCATCTAATCCATAGATATCACTAATCGGCATTGTATATGGAAACCACTTTGTTTCATAATAGTTGTCAAAAATGGTCAGGTTACAATAGAACGATGCAATTGGAGTCTTTCGTTGATGCATCGCTTTTTTTGCTTCTTCGCTGATTGTAACAAAAGTTAATCCGGGTGGTGCTGAAACAGCTTTTTGAGAACCACCGCAAACAATATCTATTTTTCCGGAATCAATATCCAATGGATTTCCAAACATTCCCGAAACAGAATCAACCACAGTAAGAATGTTGTGAGATTTTAAAATTCGGGAGATTTCTTCAACGTTATTGAGCATTCCGCTTGGAGTATCACAGTGAACGACTGTGGCATATTTAAAGTCATGATGGTTTTTGAGGTATTCCTTTAAAGCATTCACGTTAATTTCATTACGGTAATCGGTAGTGAAAAGAGTTGGTTTACCGCCGTACATAGATACAAAGTCGGCAAAACCTGCACCATAGACTCCGTTGTCTAATACCAGGGCACGGTCCCCGGGTTCGGTAATCGACGCGATAGCAGCCTCTAATCCCAATATTCCTTCGCCACTTAAAATGAGGGTTTCATTATTGGTGTGAAGCAAATGACTGATTCGCTCACACAGTTTTTTATAATCTTCAACAAAATCTAAATCCAAATCAGCATTCCCGGTTTCTAAACTTCTTGCAAGTCGTATTTTTTCGGGAACCTGAACCGGACCGGGTGTCATCATTTTGTACATAGTAGAATCCTTTCTTGAGTAAATATTGTAAGGGAATGAACGCTGACTTAAGCGCTTACGGTTGCGTTTAATCGGCTAACAGCTTTGCTGAGTGGTTCAATTACTGTTATAACGATTATAGATGCGATGCCAATCTGAACCAAATTTCCCGGGATGGAAGATATTGGCACCAGAAAATTTCCGTAAATGATGGACTCTGCAAAATAATAACCAATAATTTTTATTGCACATGCAAGTGTCATTGAAATTATTTTGGCAGAATAAGATGAATGTTTTTCGCAAATGGAACCAATGGTGTATCCCATAAGTCCCACAATAACAAGAGTAAAAGGGGCCCAAACAGTCCAGCCGGACAATAAATCAAAGAATCCCATTCCAACCCCTCCGGCCAGTGCGCCAACCTTCTTTCCATAAAGCATTGCAACAATAAACAATGGGACGTTTCCCAGGTGGATGAGGCCACCATTAGCAACGAGCGGCAGACGAATGTTAATAAATGCAGTAAACACGTATACCAATGCAATGGAAATGGCAGTTACTGTCAAAAAGTATGTATGGTTGATTTTTTTCATTTTTTATCCTCCACAAAATTTTTTTGAATCGCAATAACGTTATTGAGAGCACTATATCACCTAACTGACCTTGTTGGAAATACCAATTGTATAATCTTTTTTAAGGTCAGACGAGGCAAAAAAAGAGAATGCATCTTGCTGATACATTCTCTTTTGGGTTTCAATTATATAATATTCAATTAGTTGAAAAGCTTGATTTCGCGGGCACCGTAGAAGTGTGCAAGATTAGAATATCTTCCCATGGAGAAGAGGAAATATCTTGCCTGAACATTCACGGAAACAGTGTCTGTATACTGGAAGTTCATTTTATCTACGTTTGTTAACATGGTCCAATCTTCCCCATTGTTTGAGTAGAAGATGGATACACCCTTTGGTGCATCATAATCGCCGAGCCATGAAAGTTCCATAGATTTTACATAACGTTCTGAACCTAAATCAATGGTGACAGTAGGGAACATCTGCATTGCTCTCCAAACGGTGTTGATGTCTGCATCTACAAGGTTTGCAGCAACATCATCACCATATACATTGGTTGCAGTAGCAGTTGCACCTAAAGCAACATTGTTTTCTGCTTGAGTACCGGTTACGTTTACGTCAAATTTCACACCTTCAGATTCTACATTGTTTAAAACAGATTTGATTACAACCTGTGCCTGGCCAATTCCTAAGTCTGCTAATTCATAGTAGTTACAAACCACATTGTCTAATTTCTTGATACCATTTACATAAACATTGTATTTGCATCCGCTGTTTAATCTTTCTGCATCCTGACCCCATACAACTGCGATGGTGTTGTCTCTTGGAGTGGATACCACTGCACCGATTACTTCTAAAGGAGCAACAGGAGCAGTTACTTCTGTGGTAGTTTCCTGAACTGTTGTAGTTTCTGCTACCGTAGTAGTTTCAGGAACCGTTGTTGTTTCTTCCTGAGTTGTAGCTTCTGGTGTAGGAAGCTGTTTTGTTCCCATCACTTCAATTTCGTAAATAGAAGTTCCATATTCTGTGGCACGCTGATTACTTGTGATCTTGATGTACTGAACCGGTCTGTTGTAGAACATATCAACAGTATCGGCAAAGTAAGAGGACAATGTTTTTGTAAGCGCGTTTGTCCAAGTCACTCCATCAGTGGACCATGAAATGGTATATTTCTTTGCATAAGCAGCTTCCCAGTAAATTTTAATGGAACCAACATTGCAGATGGATCCTAAATCTAAAATGATGGACTGTGCATCCCTGAAAGAAGAAGACCATCTGGTGTTCATATCTCCATCAATTGCTTTGCTGGCAGCATATTCAGTACCTTCGACACTAGTTGCTGTAGCAGTAGCATCCTGAGCGAGGTTCATGACATCTGAAGTTGCTGTTGCGTTAACAGCATTTTCTGTAGTAGCTTCTTCTGTGGTTGTTTCAGCAACATAAGCATTTCCTACTGCTTCAATTTCATAAATGGAAACACCGTACTGTGTTGCTCTCTGGTTACAGATGATACGGATGTATCTTACCGGTCTGTTATAGAACATATCAATTGTTTCCGGTGAATATTGGGAACAGCCATGAGTTAATGCTGTGTTCCAAGTTGTTCCGTCCTGTGACCATGCAATGGAATAAGATTTTGCATAAGCAGCTTCCCAATGAATTGTGATTCCACCAATTTCAACAATTTTTCCGAAATCTAACTGAATCCATTCACCATCTTTAAAAGAAGAAGACCATCTTGTTGACATTGTTCCGTCTATCGCATTTTGTCCGATTAATTCGTTTGATTCATTGCTGGATGTTGTTACAGTTGCAATTTTTGCATAATCCATTGCAATGGACTGTGCAGCTTTAACAGTTTTCACAGGACTTGCTGTAAAGGTTGTTGCAACTACCGCAGCAGTTAATACATAACTTACCAATTTCTTTACTGACTTTCTCATTTCTCTAACCCCTTTCTTTCAAAACAAAAAAATAACAAAAATGGCTTAAAAGGTGTAAAAACATTTTTATAAAACAGGTAAAAATGAATGATGCTGTCGCTTAAGAGAGAAAAAAAGCACCTGTTTAAGCCATCGGTGGGAATAATAGCACGATAAAAACGTTTTTACAATAGGTAGGTTGTAAAATCGCTGTTTTGTACAAAAAGGAAAAAAGTAATGTATGTTTTGTTGTAATTTTGCTAAATGTTTTTTGAGAGAATATGATGGAAATAAGATAGGCAATCTGAAAATTTTACGAATGATTTTTCCGGATTCAATGTTATAATGATAATGTAATGTAGGAACGGAAAAAATAAGGAGGTTTTGAATGTTTGGAGCATTAGACGATATGTTTGACCTGAACGGAGACGGAACATTGGATGATTTGGAACAGGCCGGTGAGTTTGGTTTTGTCATGAACGAAGTGATGGATGAAAAAGAGGATGAACTTTGGGATGGTGATGATGACCATGATGAGTTCGGCTGGGATGATGACGATGATGATGATGGCTGGTAGAATGATTCTCAAGATGTGTTAAGAAGCTTAAACTGAAAACAGCAAAGAAACGTGGGTACACGAGATGTAAAGTGTGTGGATATTAAATGACGTTATAAAAAGGATGTTTTAGTTGATAACAAAATAAAACATCCTTTTTTATGAAATTAATTGTTCTTCCTGAAAGGTGACGGTAAATCTTGTTCCCACATCCTGATGGGATAAGACATTGATGGTGCCGTCATGGGCGTCGATAATCCATTTTGCAATGGACAGACCCAAACCGGAGCCTCCGGTGTTTTCATTACGCACTTCATCAGCACGGAAAAAGCGTTCGAAAATATGTGCAACATCCTGTCCGGTCATGCCGATTCCTTCATCCTGGATGGTATAAAGAACATTTCCGCTTTCTTTTTGAACACCAAGCTTGATGGTGCTTCCTTCTTCAGAGTATTTTGCTGCATTCTGCACGAAGATGCGAATGGATTGTTTTACCATGGCCAGATCCCCGTTCATCCGGTAGGTTTCATCGGCTTCTGTTTTCTCTTCTGGAATTCCCTTTAGCACATAGGCGTGCTTTTCATCAATCATCAGGGATTCTTCCCAAACTTCTCGAATCACATCCCCTAAGTCAAAGTTTGTACGGTTTAAGGTATTTCGTCCACTGTCGCCACGAGCCAAAAACAGAAGCTGTTCAATCAGCTCTTTCATATGCTCCGATTCATTCTTTAAGGCGGTAATGGATTCTTCCAATACTTCCGGATCTTCCTTGCCCCAGCGGTCCAGCATATTGACGTATCCCTGAATCACTGCAATCGGAGTTCGCAGTTCGTGGGATGCATCAGAAACGAAGCGCACCTGTTGTTGTCTGCTTTCCTGCATTTTCATAAGCAGACTGTTCAAAGCGATTTCAATGCTCTGCAATTCCCGGTCCCCGGTCACAATCTTTGGGGAATCCGGACTTGCCGAATAAATGGCATTCTCTAAATGTTCATAAGAAATGTTTCCCATGGCCTCTGCCTTCATCGCCAATTCGTTCAGGGGGCGGAGCTTTTTTCGAATCCTTTTGGTATCTGAGATTCCATTAATCAAATCAAAACATTGAAATAATAGTAATAATAAGAAGAGCGGAATCACATAATTATAAAATTTGTAGAGCGGGAAACGATATTCCTTTCCATTTTCCAGATGAACCAGGTAGGTAAATGATTCGTAATGATATCCTTCTCGAATGAAATCCACCTCCGTGCCATTCGTGTAGTCCCAGCCGTTGCGAACTGCTTCCCGAGGCAATTCCCTATTACAATGTAGAACAAATAAACCGAAGGTCGCCGCAAAAAGAAGCACATCCCATAGAAGAAAGTGCAGGAATCGTCTGGACCACATACTCCAACTGATTCTTCGGGCAATGGACGTCATCCTTTTATTATAAGTTGATTTTTGTTTCTCCAATATTTTCTCCTACTTCTATGATTCTTTAATTACATAACCAACGCCACGCACCGTTTGAATCAACTTGATGGAATATTTATCGTCAATTTTTGTGCGCAGGTATCTGACATATACATCGATGACATTGGTTTCACCCACATAGTCGTATCCACATACCAAATCCATCAGCTTTTCGCGGTTCAGCACAATGTTCTTATTCTCCATAAGAACCCGTAATAATTCAAATTCCCGATGGGTTAATTGTACCGGCTCCCCTTTTACGAGAACCTCGTGACGTTCCTGATCCAAGGATACATCGCCAATTTTCAGGACAATGCCCTCCGGTCTCCTTTGCTGTGAAACCTCTGAAAGTTTTTCCTTTCGCTTTAATGCCACACGAATTCTTGCTAAAAGTTCCTCAATGGCAAAAGGCTTGGTGATATAATCGTCAGCCCCTGCATCCAGACCGGAAACCTTATCCATGACTGCATCTCTGGCAGTAAGCATGATGACAGGCGTATCCTTTTGCTGACGGATACGCCTTAATACTTCCAGGCCGTTTAATTGAGGTAACATGATATCTAAAAGAATCAGGTCAAAGTTCTCCCTTAATGCCAGTTCTAATCCGGTTCGACCATCGGAGGCTTTTTGTACCTCGTTTCCTTCATGTTTTAATTCTAGTTCCACGAATCGTGCAATTTGTGTTTCGTCTTCAATAATCAGAATGTTACTCATGCGAACAATTCCCTTTCTTATGATGGAATGATTTTATTTTGTGCTGTCTTTTACTTCATCCACATGATCGGCAGCCTTGTCACACATTTCATTGATATCAAATGTCACAGAATCAATTCCCTCGAAATGATATCGGCATTCACAAAACAGACCGATAATTAAAAGTGGTACGGTAATCCAAAAAGCGAAAATCAGTGCCAGTGCCAAAACAAGAACCGGTGCCTTAATGACCTGACGTTCCTTATGGTGAATAATGAAGGAGGTTTCCAAACTCTTCTTTAAAACTCTTCCGCACCAATCGAAGAATTTGTTTAATACATCTCCAATGGAGGAAGTCTTTACAGATTTCTCATATTCCTGCTGAGCCTTGGCAAAATCCTGTGCAGTACTGTCATTGTCGTTTTTATGGGTTTCATAGCGGGCACTCTGCTGATCCTGAATCTTTCCCGCTTTTTCCAAAAATACAATTGCGTCCAGCATATCGTATTCGTTGGCCTCTAATGCTTCCTTGGCTTCCTCGTAGCTTACCCCTGTCTTTTCTCTTAATTTTTCAACCTTTTCTAATTTATCCATATGTATACATCCTTTCTTTCAGCAATATTCGTTGCGATTCTTTTCAAATCGTCTAACGTGTTTCTCCTGCTGATATGGATATCCTAATGTGTCAAAATTAATTTCACATTGAAGGAAGATTAAAATTAGATTAAAATCCGTTTATTTCCAAATAATACCTAAAAGAATTATAACATATGTTGATAATAAAAGTGTTTTTATTAAAGGAAGGTAAAGGTTAACGTTAACATATCATTGGAAAATAGGGAGATATGTAAAAAACTAATACCATAATAAAAAAAACGGTATATTAAAAACATTTCAATCGTATTATACTCATACACGATTGAAAAGGGTTTAGATTAAATGAACTTTTGAGAGTGGCAAGTGCCTTTCGCAAGGGTTCATTTTTTCTTTGCCAAAAAAATGATCGGGGAGATTATTATGTTTAAAAAGAGAGGAATTAAAATTGTTGGGGGATTCTTAAGTGTGGCACTTCTCACAGGTTTAGCGTTGCAGAACTTTGGGGGTGAACAGCCTGGCATTAAGGTTGAGGGAGAAACACAATTAAAAGTTTACGAAGTTGGTGAGGAAACTCTTTCTGACATTGTAAAGACTGCAAGAACGGACGGAGCAAAAGCAGCATCGGAAATTCGTGAGTTTCAAAAAAATGATTATGAGGCAGCAGTAAACAAGGTATTGACTTCTTATTATAAAGAAGGAAATGAGGAAGAACGGAAGGAATTTGAGGAAAATCTTGATGATAAGGCAAGAGGGATTGTTGCTAATTATCGGGAAGCTGCAAAGGAACGAGCAGACGAAAGTAAGTTGAAATATGAGCCGAATGTTTCTATTCTGACTTTTGGTGCAGAGATGAGCGAAGATACCATCCGCAAAGTGGTTGCAGACCAATATGGAGAATGCGAATATATTCACAAGTGCCCGGATGATACGTATATGGTTAAGGTTAAATCCTATGGATTGACAGCAGAAAAAGCTGCAAAGGCTTATGATGGCTATACCCAGACAAACACATCTGAGGTCAATGGAAAGGTTGAGCAGATTGCGGAAGCATGGGATATGGTCAATGATCCGTATCGCTACAACGAATATTATTTAAGCCAGTTAAAGGTCGGAGATGCATGGAACTACATTAACGGAAGAAGTCATTCAAAGGTTAAGGTTTGTGTAGTTGACGGAACCGGCGTGGACATCAATGCGAATCTTGATTTAAAGAATATTTCGAATAAAAATCAATCCATTGTTTATAGAGAAGATGGTAGCTATTATGCCATGACTGGTTTAAATACGGATTTTAACACAGGAAATATGCATATGATTAACTGTGCAGGATTAATTGCTGCACAATCTAATAATGGAGCACAAGTAGCGGGTGTGGCAGCAGGAACAGATAACAGTATTGTGGATTTAGTGAATGTTGCGATTCCATTGTATGTAGATAAGATGGCTTTGGCTGTAGACTATGCAAATGGTATTGGAACGAAGGTTATTAACTTTAGTTTGTTCCATGAGGGCTCATATGATTATGAGCAACAGGCAATCACTCGTTTTACGAATGCGGGTGGAACTGTTGTAGCAGGAGCCGGAAATAATGGAGCTGACTTAAATGGATTCCCATCAGATTATAGCAACGTTATTTCCATCATTGCTACGAATGAAGATAAGACAAGACGTGGAACCAGTAACTTTGGATGGGAATGTGATTTCTGTGCACCGGGGACATCGATTGCTGCTTGTGGACCTGGAGATCAGGTGTGGTTTACCAATGGAACATCTATGGCATCGCCTATTGGTGCTGGTGTTGTTGCAATGATGTATAGTGTCAATCCAAACCTGAATAAAAATCAGGTTCACACGATTTTGAAAGATACCGCTCAGGATTTAGGTGATTCGGGAAGAGACTATTACTATGCTTATGGCCTAATTGATGCTGGAGCAGCAGTTCAGAAGGCAGGTGGCGGTTCAACGGCTCAGCCAACACAACAACCGACTCAGCCTACCACTCAGCCTCAGGCAAACGGCCCGGAAGAAGTTTTTGGCCAGGTGTTTAACAGCCCGGCAAACAATACGATTTCAGTCGTTTGGGGAAGCAACGAAAGAATGCAGGCCTTAGGCCAGGTTTATAATATTTATGTAGATAACCAGAAAAAATTAAATGGTGTAGGATGCGGAGAACATCGTATCACGGATGTTCCTGCCGGAAAACATATTGTAAAAATCACATCAGTTTATAACGGACAGGAAACTAATGGCGTCACTGGAGAAGTGGTCGTTAAAGGAGAGGTGCCGACTACCCAGGCACCAACCACCACGGAAGCGGTAAGCACATTGCCTTCCGGTTTTACAGCTGCAGGAGCAAACTGGACAGATTTGAATTACTGGTCTGTTTACTTCGCTTCGGGTTGGGGAAATAACCCGACCGGTGGATATAAAGATGGAAACGACTATGGAAGTTTCAGTACTTTTATTGCTTCCGGTGGAAAAGGAGCTGCTTGGTCTGTTCAGATGAAGACCAAGGAAATTCCGCTTACTGCAGGGAAGAATTATTCTTGTAAGTTAAATGTTACGACAAACAAAGCGGCAGAAAATATTGTATTGAAGGATGAAAAAACACAGGCATCCACCAATGTGAAACTTGCAAGTGGAAACAACGAGATTGTCTTGAACTTCAGAAGCGAAAGCTTGGCACAGTTCTTCTTTGACCTAGGAAATGCTCCGGATGGTTTTAGAATGGACATCACTTCATTCACGTTGGTAAACAACGAACCGGAAACCACAACGCAGGAACCGACGACAGAAGAACCGACAACAGAAGAACCTACGACCAGGACTTTTGATGCATATGATGTAATCGAAGCAGAATATTTTTCTGATCACCAGGGCGGCGTGATTGACACGAATGCAAATGCCAGCAACGGACAAAACATTGGAGGCGTTTCTAATGGTGTCATAATGCGTTACGATCATGTGAATTTCTCAGAAGCAGCGGGAGGAATGTTCCTCAAATATTCCAGCCCTTCAGGTACAGCTAGCGGAAACGTGGAAGTTTCTGTGGACAGTCTGGATCATAAAGTAGGAACGATTGTTTTAGAAAATAACGCCTCCAGCTGGGCGCAGTACGGTGAAACAACCGGACAATTCACAGAGGAAATTCCTTCAGGAGAACACACGATTTTCCTTAAGTTTGTCACAACCGGTTCTGCGTACTATGTTGCAAATGTAGATTTCTTCCGTTTGGTACCCGCAAGTGTTTTTGTAAAGACGATTGACGGAGGAATTGAAATTAACGGCTATCAGGTGAACACACTCCACGAGGGAATGCGAACCATTTATTCCGTAGATTCAGAAATTAATGGAAAAGAAGTTGTTAGTTCCGGATTGATTTACTCTATTTCTGACAGCGCTTCTGAAAATGACTTGGTAGTTAACAGCGCTAATCCATACATCAAAAATTATGATGCCATTGAATCCAAGGCAAAACTTTCTTATGTGAAGTCTGATTCAGACCTGGCTTCCAGCTACGCCATGACGATGAAGTTTGTGAAACAGAAGTCATTAGAATGGACTATCACCTGGAAAGTTCGTGCATATGCAAAGCTTTCCGACGGAAGTTATGTCTATTCGAAAATGAAGACATATACTATTTTTGATGTTGCAGAGGAACTCTACCGAAACCGCCGCATGAGTGGTGTGGAAGCTCACGACTACCTCTATGACACCATTATAAAAAGAGTGAATCCAAGTTATGGAATTGTATATTACTTAGAATAAGCATTAGGGTATTTAACCGCCTGCCATGTCGGCCGGCGGTTTTTTATACCTGTTTTAAATGTTGCATAATATATGTGTTGAAATTTGGCTGTACGCGTGATACTATTTATGCAACATAATATATGAATGCGTTTGCTGAATTTAATGGATTATTTACAAATACACCCACGAGATGGTGAAAATGGAATATGGTGGGTGCGACGAAAGGTAGGAAAAGAAAAACTGGCACCCACGGGATGAAGAAATCAGAATGTGGTGGGTGCGTCGAAAAGCAGGAAAAAGAAATGTGGCACCCACGAGATGAAGAAATCAGAATGTGGTGGGTGCGTCGAAAAGCAGGAAAAAGAAATGTGGCACCCACGGGATGAAGAAATCAGAATATGGTGGGTGCACTGAAAAGCAGGAAAAAGAAATGTGGCACCCACGAGATGAAGAAATCGCAATGTGGTGGGTGCACCGAAAGGTAGGAAAAGGAAATGTGGCACCCACGAGATGAAGAAATCGCAATGTGGTGGGTGCACCGAAAGGTAGGAAAAGGAAATGTGGCACCCACGAGATAAAGAAATCAGACTGTGGTGGGTGCATTGAAAGGTAGGAAAAAAGAAAACTAGCACCCACGAGATGCAAAAAGAAAGAGGAGGGGAAAATGAGTGGTTTCTTGGAGGAAGTATGGAAAGAAAAGAGAAGAACAGAAGAGTTACTTAGACGTGCAGAAAAAGAATTAATGAAATATAAAGATGTTGAAATAATGGGTATTAGAGCAAAAGAAAATCATCACAAACTACAATTTTACAAGAGAGACGAAAATTCAAATTATCAATATTTACACTCATCAGAAAAAGAAAAGGCAATCGATAGTATAAGAAGTGAGTATTATAGAAAAATTCAAGACAATGCAAAAGAGGAGTTGAAACTATTAACAAAACTGGAAAAACATCTAGAAAGAAAAGCGTTGGATAATGCTTATCAGAATCTTGGCAAAGCAAAACAGAAAGTGGTAACGCCAATCATTATGCCTAAGGAACAGTTCATAGAAGCTTGGAACAGGGAAGAATACACAGGAAAGCCTTTTAATGAGAATAGTCCGGAATTTTATACAGATCGAGGGGAAAGGGTGCGGTCGAAATCAGAAAAAATTATAGCAGACAAATTGTTTCGGGAAGGAATTCCGTATCGATATGAGTATCCGCTGGAGTTACCGGGATGGGGAGTCGTGTATCCAGACTTTACGATTTTGGATGCGGAAAATCGGAGGAATCTTATATATGAGCACTTTGGAATGATGGATGATGAAAATTACTCCAGCAATGCGATAGCGAAGGTGCAGCGCTATGCAAGCGCAGGATATTATATAGGGGATAATTTCTTTATAACCATGGAGAGTTCAAGGAATCCATTAGATAGCCGAACGTTGGATGGAATTGTGCAGCAACTAAAGTCTTAAAGGTGAAGCCAAAATGAAATTATCTAACTAAAGTCTTAAAGATAAAGCAGAAATGAGATTGAGAAAAAATGGCGAAATCAATGTGTTACGATGACAGTGAGAACAAATCAATAGATGTGAAAAGGAGGCATAAATATGAAATATAGAAATGCAAAGGATTGTCTGCCGGAAGAACTGCTGGAAGAAATCATGGAGTATGTGGAAGGAACATACATTTATATTCCAAAAAAGGAAGAAAATAAAAAGCAATGGGGGAATGAGACAGCTTTCCGAAAGGAAATGGAACTTAGAAACCAGAAGATTTATGAACATTTTCTGATCGGAATGTCTTATGGAGAAATCGCGGAAATGTATCATTTATCAGAAAAAAGTATTCGTAGAATTGTTTTAGAGGAAAGGAAAAAATCAGAGATGGAAAAAATGTACGTGAATGAAATTATAAAGAACTATGGGATTGTGGGAGAAGCGAAGCAAATCTATACCTCGGCCTGGGACATTGGTGGAGAATATGTGTTGAAAAAATATGAGAATAAAAAAGAATTAATCAACAATGTTAAAATGCTGAAGACTTTAGAGAAGGAGCAGGTTCCAGTGCCACAGATTGTAAAGACCGTTGATGAGAAGGATTATGTGGAGGAAAAACAGTATTGGTTGTTAACAACAAAGTTGAAAGGGAGCAACATTGTTAACATGTCTCGCTGCGGAGATGAATGGTTTGTGAAGATGGGGAAGATTTTAGGAAAATTACATCAGGCATTTGGGCAATGTGAAAATGACATTGAGTATTGGAACAATAGTTTGTTGGGAGAAATGGAAAGCTGGGTTTATGATAATCTGAAAAAAGAGGAATTGGATTATCTGGAACAAAGGGATGCGGATGAGGCAATCGAAGAACTGAGAACAATTGATGAAGAATTGCCGAGAAACCTGATCCACAGAGATGTGCATCTAGGGAATTTTCTGTTTTGTAATGGGGAATTTTCGGGATATGTTGATTTTGATTTAAGTCAGAAGAACATCAGGATTTTTGATTTATGCTATTTCCTTTTGGGGCTGCTGTTAGAAGAGGAAGAAAATCAGATTAGTGAAGAACGTTGGTTTGAGGTGTTGCGATCTGTTGTGAAGGGCTATGATTCAGAAATGAAATTGTCTGGGATTGAAAAGGAAAACATTTCTGTTGTGATGAAGAATATCGAATTACTTTTTGTGGCATATTTTATCGGGGAAGAGGACGAAGTGGCAGCAAGAGAATCAGCAAAGTTATTCTACTTTGTAAAAGACAATCAAGAAAGGATAAAAAATAATTTGACATTTGCTTAAGAATGAGTATAATTAAACACAATTATAACGTTATAAGAATTTAGGAAAGGAATCAGAGCAATGCAGAACAGAACAGCTTTTTCACAGCATTATGAATGGATGGTCTTGCCGGTGGTCTACGTCGACTGCGGGTCTATTGCTGATG
>CACXEU010000102.1 GCA_902766735.1 uncultured Lachnospiraceae bacterium | reverse complement strand
AAATCCCGGTTTCTGAATATTAATAATTGCATTTGCTGTGTGATTTTCGTTATAGTAATATCCCTGACCAACTTCAACCCATGTATAGTCGCCTGAAGCTTCTGTTGTTTCTTCCGCAGCAGTTGTTTCCTCAGAAGGCACTGTTGTTTCTTCTGCGGCTGTTGTTTCTTCTGCGGCTGTTGTTCCTTCTGTTTTTTCAGTAAATGTAATCGAATCCATATCAATGACTGTTCCAGCTTGGAAACCAGAAAGTTCAAGTACAACTACAACATTTGAAGCTCCACTAATTTCTTTTGTGTATGAATTATTTCCAACAGTTGCTTGAGATTTAACGCCCTCGTCTACACCTTCTACTTTAACAAACATCGTTCCTGCATTTGTTGAAGAATAATTTACTGCCATATCATATGTTTTCGATGCATCTAATGTATAAGGATATTTTACCTGGATTCCCCAGCACCCTGCATTATTATTAGATGAATTAATCTTAATGGATAAATCTCCTGTGTCTGCACCTTCACCTTTTAACGCAATTGACGCAGCTGCCCAAGAACCCTGATAGATTTCTCCGTAAACACCATATGGAGCACGTGACACATCACCTGCTCCAAGCGGAAGAAATCCTTCTGCATCAGTAGTAGGCTCTGTTGTGGTTTCTACTTCATAGCCTGCTGGCTGTTCATCAAATTCTCTTAAGCTAACATTACTAACTGTAACATTCGCTGCTGGGCTAGCACTACCAACATATCCCATCATCACACCAAAGAGATATTTTCCGATTACGTTTGTGGCCTGAAAAGTTTTTGTGAATGTGGTTGAACCACCTGCTTCCACGGCAAAAGTACTGTCATTATAGCATGTTGACCAGTTTCCACCTGCATTTCCATCACTCTGAACCAATAATTGGAAACTTCTTGCAACATCAGAGGAAACTGTAACGGATGCTGTGTACCATTTTCCCTGTGTTAATGTAAGATTATTGTGCACTAACTGTGTGCTCCAATTATCTCCACCATTCTTTGCTTCGACAGCAACAGATACAGAGCCATCTCCATTATTTACGTAAGTTCCGCCAGCTTCGTTCCACGCCGACACCGATCCGTCTACAAACTCTGTTTGTGTCAACAATTCAGTTCCATCAGCAGCACTTGCTTTTGAAGGACTATACGAAATTCCGGCAACCACCATAGCAATTGCACTTACGACTGCAACTGCTTTTTTGAAACTCTTTCTCATTTCAAAATCTCCTTTCTCATTATGTTATATAAAAAATGTATTAGATTTTATGAGCAATAATCTTCCCCGCGCAATTTTTCGGTCAAATACCCATAATCTATCTACTATTTTACTAAAAGGGGTTTTATGCGTGTAGTGTCATTTTTTTATATATAGTGCTTATTTTTTTAAAAACATTTTTATTTTTGGTGTATTATCTTAACTTTTCCGTTTTTTCCCCTTTTATTAAGAAGAAAAATCTTTTTATAAATTTCAAAAAAATCAATGTTCCTCCACTAAAAAAACAGGTTTTTATCACCTGTTTTCCTGTGATAAAAACCTGTTTCAATAAATCTTTTATTTCTTTTTGCGATACTTTGTCTTGTATGTTTCACCAGCATATCGAAGTTTTCGTTCCATCTTTCCACCTTCCATCAATGTATAGGTAAACTTCTGGTCATAGAATTTCTTCAGTTTAAATTTCATCATGTACTGACCAATACTAATCTGGGTCACACGATTCTTACTGCTGATAATGGTATCAAAACTCAAACGTTTATTATTCTGGTCATTAATTTTCAGGCACATTTCGCCCTGATAAAGGATTGTGGAAATCTTAATTGTATAATACTTCTTTTCTTCACTTCCCTTAACCTTATGAATCCATGTTCCAACCCAATACTGCGTTTTCTCCTGGAATGCTGTAATTTCATTGTAAAGCTTCGCCGCTTCATCTGATTGACCTTTTATATCCTTCAAAATAGCAATCGCTTCATCAATTTTTCCTTTTTGTGCTAACGCAACAGCTTCGGTGTAAAAATCTTTCGTAAGGGCGGCTCCTGCATAATGTTTGTCATCCTTAACCTTACCATACACATCCATTCCTTCCACACGCTTTCCGTCAGCCAAAAGTTTCTTAGCATAAGCTTCACCGTATGTACAATACATATTTGCGATTTCTTCATTATCTGTATTCTTAGCATACAGGTTTACAATACTGTTCCATGCAGATTCCAAATCACCCTGGCGATAATAGATTTCTGACAATCTAACGTCGATATCATTTACAAGATTATAATCGCCGATACTATCCTTGCTTTTCTGCAATAATTTTTGTGCATTCTCATAATCTTCTTTTTCCATGGCTTCCACGCCATCAAAGTAATTCAGGTATGCCTTAGACCACTGGCCTTCGTCTGACTTTTCGTCTGCCGCAAAACTTTTTTCAAAATTAGTTTTCGCTTTTGCAGTATCTCCCTTTTCATAAGCTTCCTTCGCAATATTATAGTAAGATGCTGCAAGGTAAGCCTCACTATCTTTAAATCCATGAAGTTTTTCGAGGTTCGTAGCCGCTTTTCCGTACTGTTCTTTTTCCAACTGTTTCTTCGCCTGACTAAGTTTTCTGTTCGGCACGATATAAGCTGCATACAACGCTGCAATCATCAGAACCAATACCACAGCCATCAAACTAATTTTTATGTAACGAATACGCATGGCCTTCTTACGATTTTCACGTTTTGAAGCGCCTGTCCTTCTTCGTTCTTCATTCTGCTTCAGAATTCCATATTTCCGCTTCGCATCATGATATAGCTCTGCACTATCCTTATACCAACGAATGCGTTTGAATATTTCCATACTATTTCCAATGCTTTCAGATTCATCTTTTTCATAAGCCTGAACTGCCGAAACATAATTATCTTCATAATCCTTTAACTTCGCCTCAGCAAAAGTCTCAATTTCTTCCATTTCTCCGGCACTTTCGAGAACTGCATCTTTCTTGTTCCAGACACTTCCATCCTCAAAAATAACACGGTCAATACGAATTTGAAAATCTCTTGCCTCTTCATCAGCAATTGCAATCTTTGCAGTTCTTCCTTTTTCCACCAGATATTTCTGGCCTAATGCCAGATAACTGTGCTGAATAACTTCGGCTTCTTCATCCAATCCTAAAATAATTGAAATATGTACTTCTCTGATATCCTGCAAATAAATATTAACAAATTTTAACGTGAGACGATTTTTCTTACTAATCGTATCACGTTCCAATATACCGCTAGTAAATAATACCGGACTTCCGTAGGTCCACAGGTTCGAAGGTAATTCCAACAGTGTCTCATAGCGTCCGTTATCTTTTGGTACTACTTCAGAATTTTCCAGCGTTTCTTCTTTAGCAGACTGTTCAACAGAAGTATCTTCTGTCGCTTCCTTTTCTAAGATTTCTTCACTTTTCTTTTCTTCCATAATTTTCTCCGATTTCATCTGTTATTTTATAAAAATCATCACATACTAGTATACTTGATATAGCACTTTTTATCAATCATCAAATCACATTACCCTCAAAAACCGAGACCTTATTTTTTAAAAAGAAAGACTCACAGAAGTGTTCTTCTGTGAGTCTTTCTTTTTACTACTTTCTAACTTTTACTGTTTTTACAGTAGACCATTTGCCCCAAACCTTTTTTGTTCCGTTCATCTTATATGCGCGAATCTTAATATACCATTTTCCTTTACTAAGGCCTTTAATCGTATAAGATGTCTTCTTAATCGTCTTTTCCTCGTATCCCTGGAAATCTCTTGCATCACACCAGCGAATCTTATATCCTTTTACACCAGCGATTTTCTTTATAGACAATTTAATCTTTTTCTTCTTAACATTTACTGCTTTTTAATTTTAACCTTCCCAGGTGCCTTTACAACCGGAGCTGTTGTCTTAGGTGTCGGAGTTACTGTCGGCTGTGCCGGCTTTGCGGTATAGTATCTAACATAGTCAATTTCCATATCTGCATCTAAGCTTGAATCCGGATTTCCACCTGCCAGATTTCCTCCACAAGCCATATTAATCAGGAAGTAATATTTATCGTTTAATACAGATCTTGTTCCAGTAGCATTATCTGCTGTGGTATAAGATGCTAACAATTCTCTATCAATATAGAATGCAATGATTTTTCCATCTCTGTAGCATCCAAACGTATGCCAATCTGTTTTCTTTAAGTCATTTCTCTGATCATACAGGTACATATCTGACTTTCCGTCAGATCCAAGATAATGAATGGTACTCTGCAATGTGTTTCTCGTATTAAAGGCTTCCATAATATCAATTTCGCCACATGCAGGCCAAGTCTTTCCATTGGTTCCAAGCATCCAGAACGCAGGCCAGATACCCTTAGCAGATGGCATCTTAATACGACCTTCCACGTAACCGTATCCTACTTCTACACGTCCTGCTGAAGTAATACGACCTGATGAAAAGTTATAAGTTACATCTCCTACTTTTCCGGCATTTGGTTCATATTTTCCATTAATGATTAACTTTCCATCGGAAACAGTAAGATTCTCTGACTTATAGTATTCTTTTT
>CACXEU010000101.1 GCA_902766735.1 uncultured Lachnospiraceae bacterium | reverse complement strand
TACTCTACAATCTCGCATGTAACCCGTCAACATATCAGTTCATTATAAAAATATCAAATTTTTGTCTTGACAACTGAGCCATTATAACATAATTGGATTTGGTGCCGTATGAGCAGCATCTCTGATATAATTATGGGTACATCACCTAAAGGAACAAGTATTTGCGAAAATCCACAATATACTGAATTTCATCAAGGGAAAATATACTTTTCAGATATGCTTATTAAAAACAGTGGTCAATACACTAGAGAACTCACTAAAATTGCAAAGCCTAATTCAATATTGCTATGTGTAAGAGCGCCTGTCGGTGAAGTAAATCTTACAGATAGAAAAATTTGTATAGGCAGGGGATTAGCCTCTATAAGTCCTTTGGGTGCTGTTTCAAGATATTTTATGTTATATTGGATAAAAGCTTTTAGGGAAACACTAATAAAAAAGGCAACCGGAACAACATTTGTAGCTGTTACTACAGACGTTGTAAAAGGTTTATTATTACCTATACCACCGTTAGCAGAACAGTATCGTATAACAAACAAAATTCAAAGTCTTGTGGAAAATTTAATTTATATAGAAAAAAGCCTCAGATGAGGCTCTTTTCTATTAAGTATAGTGCATGATTACTCCTTCTGATTTGAGATACAACTAACCTTTGGTAATTCTCTGGTGGAATCGGAAGTATTAGATTAAGTATATCTTCTCTTGAAATGCCAGGAATTAAGCCTTTGGCAACTGCTTTAATTTCTTCAATATAAAAGCTTATACAAAAAGAAAGATATTCCACGTTAAGACCATATGTGTTACGTATCGCCATAATTTGACGGGCAATATGGGCGTTTCCGAAATCATTGAAAGCCAATTCTCCTACTGTACCTTTACACGTTAGTAACAAGTCGCCCTGCTTTGTAATAACTTGTGGAGATGATGTCCACCTTACTAATTCAATTTTGCCATTTCTAAAATTGCTTGCCCCGGTAATATATGGAATACCATCTTGATTATCGTTATATTCTGATGGAGATAAATCTCTCCCAGAAATTAATTTCCACAATTCTTTAAGTCGTATGAAACACCAATTTTCAGGAATTTCAAAAGGGATACTATTGTCTATATTTTTTATGGTGCTTCCTATCTTCTCATAATAAGAGTTATCCTCACCTTTGAAGATGACAGATTCTTTCTTATCACGCTTGATTTTACCTGCTTTGATAAGTTCTTCTTTCTCTGATTGTATACGATCTAGAAGAACTGAAGCCGGTTCATCATTAGGGTCTTGTGGTACAAGTTTGCCACGGATGGCAAGGTCGAGTATTTTTGATTTTGTGATAGAAATCAATTTTGAAATATCTTCTTGTTCATTTTTAACTATCTCAATCATATTGAACATATTTTTACAAGAAGCTGCAATACGTTGTTGTTCTTCTATAGGCGGAACGGGAAGAAACAGTCCTTTTAAAATAGCAGCTTTTATACCTGCAACTGTACTTCCTGTTTTATTAGCATTTAACTGGTTTTGAAAAAAATCAGATAAAAGGAAATATAAAAAGTTCGTATTATTTAGTTTCTGATTTCCGTAATGCTGAAATGTTATAAGGCGTTGCCCCGCACTAAATTTATCTAAATCAGCAATAGCAGCATTCCCCAATGGAGCTTCTGTTGTAAATAGAATATCTCCATAACATGAAATTCCTCTTTGTTGTCTGTCTGCATATTCGTCTTCACTTATATAGTCGTCAACCGTATAATCAATATATCCAGATTTTACATTTTTTGCTGTTATAAGTGGTACACCAGAGGAAATTTTTGTTGGCGTCGATCCTCGGTAATCTATAAAATTAAATATCTGATTTAAACGTGCCCAACTCCATCCTTCCGGCACTTCAAAAGGTATCTCATCTTCAATACATTTTACACTACCATCCTGGAACTTCTCATAATGTAAATTATTGATTCAATTTCTGCTCAATTTTCAGTCAATGAGAGTTGGGTGGATTTTTTATATCCTATACTTACAAAACAAATCGCCCACAGGGCAGAAAGGCAGGTACAGGATATGTACAACAACTGATGGAGTTCAATGAGGGTATTAGAACGTCCTGTAAAATATTTCGTTGGTTTAGGAAGCAGGGGTAAGTACATAACATCATCCACTTTGGGAGAGGCAGAGCCGGAATCTTTATTTCCCGCTTTAACAAAATTTCTGGAAAATCCGTATATCAATACATCGCATAGGAAATGTGCCGGCGCATGATCAAAATGCGTTAGTAAGGTATCTTTTTTCTCGTCAGAAGTAGTGATGTCACATAACACCAAATCTCGAATAGCTGAAATGGTATAAGATACATCACTAATATATGGCAATAATTCTGATTCGATATCTTTACAGAGCTTGTCTCTGTTCTTTTTGCTGTTGTAATAACTGATAATTTTGGGGCTGATGCGTGACTGCCCTTTTATCCATTTACAGACCAAACCATTATCAAATGCAAAATCTACATTGTTGTTGGCAAAACTGCCAAACAACATATAGATAAAATCCATTTGCGAGTAGTCTGCATCGATTAAACCTCCCAAAGGGATGGTAGCAATGCTATGAAAATCAATTCTATTCAATGAAATCATCTCCTGTAATTTGTCTTGTGAACTTCTATGTTACTTGTTTCATGGTAGTAAATCGTTTCAATATGGGAAGTATATCATAAAACTAAATACAGAACAACTGTTCGAATGATGTAAGAGCTGTTTTTGAATTTTTTTTTCGGATTCCATTACTAAAATTCTATTTGAACTTTATTCAATTTGGACTCAATTGTGGCTCAATGTAGAATGCGGCCTGTTTTACTAAAATGAATCTATCAGGTTTGCTCATCATTGCCGGCATAAAGATGACAAAACTTGGTAATCATTTAGGTAAAGGAGGTTTCGCATGGAGTTGACAGTAAACAAAGCGGGCAAGTATGCCTCAGTATGGCTTACGAATGCGGAAAAAGCTGATCCAAAGGTTATGGACAGCTTACAGCCTTTGATTGAGCAATGTAAGGAGAAGAAGTACAGAGTGGCTATTTTTGAATCCGGCGAGCAGGATTTGTTGGAAAAGACAACAGATTTGCTGATTCACAATCGAGGACTGGAAAAGACCGATGATGGGAAAACAACTGCTTTGCCAAAACAGGCAGCAGGAGCAAGGTAGTGTGCGGCAATTCGCTTGATACTACCCCACATCGTTTCTTTCTACCCCAAATTAGCAAAAATGGGGTAGAAAATACATAAATGGGGTAGATTAATGTTGATATTCTATGTCATTTTTGATAAAATGGGGTAGAAAGGAAATGGAGTGACTATGAAAGAGATTAATTACAGAAAAATAGAAGAAATGCCTATAACAATTGAAGTAATGAATATGATTTCAGCACTTCATGAGTATAAGGGACGCCAGGAATTATATATAGAAACGCAACCGGAAATTTTGGAAAGATTGATGGAAGTTGCAAGAATACAGAGTACAGAGGCTTCTAACAAAATCGAAGGTATATATACATCAGATTCCAGATTGAAAGAAATTGTGCAGAAAAAGAGCGAACCGAGAAACAGGAATGAAAAAGAAATCGCAGGATATAGAGAAGTATTGGGAATGATTCATGATAGTTATTCCTACATACAACTAAAGCCAAATGATATTTTAACACTTCATAAATATCTTTACAGTTATTCGGAATCCAGTAATGGCGGTCATTATAAGATGGTAGATAACTACATCGAAGAAGAGGATGAGTTTGGTAATAAGAGCGTAAGGTTTCAACCGGTTCCTGCGATTTTAACCGCGGAATATATAGAAAGCTTGTGTAAGCAATATGAAGATGTAATTAATAATACGAACATAGACCCATTATTAGTGATACCATGTGTGATACTTGATTTTTTGTGTATTCATCCGTTTGGAGATGGAAATGGAAGAATGTCCAGACTTTTAACGCTGCTACTGTTATATAAGGCCGGTTACCTTGTGGGAAAATATATCAGTATTGAAATGGTAGTCGAAAAGTCGAAAGAAACATATTATGAAGTATTGCAGGATAGTTCAATAAACTGGCACGAGAATACCAATGATTATATGCCATTTATCAGATACACATTGGGAACTATCATAAATGCCTATAAAGATTTTGAAGACCGATTCATCTTGTTGGAAAAGAAAAAAATGACTTCGCCGGAGCGAGTCTACAGCATTATTGAACGTTCATTAGTGAAGTTAGGAAAGTCGGATATAATGACTCTGTGTCCGGAACTGAGTCAAAAGACGATTGAGAGAGCACTGAAGAAGCTGACAGATGACGGGAAGATTGCAAAGATTGGAGCAGGAAAAAGTACAACGTATGTGGATGTAAAGAGATTATAAGGAACAAAGGAGAAGATTTAATGAACATAAATGATGAAAAATTGTTTTCTTTAGAAACAAAAATTGAAGAGGTACGGCGAAGAAAATTAGCTGATTATAAGCAAAAAGATTTTTCCTATATAGATACAGATAACAATTTGGATAAATTAAAGATTTATAATAATAACATAATAGAAGCAAGAAGAGGCTGCGGGAAAACATCTATAATATTAAAGGCATTAGAAGAAACAAAAGAACTTTCTGTACAATGTGATTGTCAGATATATAGAAACAAGGAAAAAGATATTGTTGTCTTGGATATTTTGAGGGAACTGGTTGTAGGGGTAAAGGAATCAATACAGACAGAAGAAACGTTAGAATTTGTAAGTGAATATGAAAACAAAACTAAAGGATTTCTTGGCTTTTTGAGAAAAAAATTCAAAAAAATAAGCCCAGAAGAAATTAGAAAATATGAAAATATTGATTGCTTTTTAGAGTGGGTGAATGAAATCGAAAGTATTATTAAAAAGACAAAAGAATTGCCAGCGGAGTATAAGTGGCAACTGACCCGTAAGAATAGCGCTTCAAAAAAAATTGTTGAAAGAAATAGCGAAAAGAGAAAAAATGAAAATAGTATATCAGGAACGGGGCGGGTTGCTTTAAAATATAAAGATTTAAGTACGCAAATTAATTGTACAACTTCTCTTTTAGATGAAATGCTTAGTGAATATTTAAATGAGAAGAATTCTGTTAATGAGATGTTTCAGCAAGAAGAACATGTACAGTCAATAACACGAGTTGGAAAGGTAGATGAATTAAAAGGAATAATTATAGATTTTTTAAAAGCATATAAAGAGCAATATAAAAGAGGAATAATAATATATTTGGATGATTTCTATCAAATCAATAAAGAATCGCATCCTTACATAATTCAATATTTGCATGATTTATATAAGCTGACGCCGAGTAATACATTTTGTTTTAAGGTTGTAACATTACCATCTTCACTGAAAATAAATTATGATAATGAAGTTACATTTTCAATTAAGGATGATTTTTCAAGTATATATTTGGATTATGATTTATCAAATTTA
>CACXEU010000100.1 GCA_902766735.1 uncultured Lachnospiraceae bacterium | reverse complement strand
AAGGTGGAACATACAGCCGATGTAATAAATACCTCATAACTCTCCTTTCCGCTTCTGGACATCGTGTCCAAAAGCAATAAAAAAAGGACAGCTACAAATCTTTCGACTTATAACTGCCCTGACGCTGTTTTTTTCTGTATTAAATTATTGATAGTATCCACAAAACCCAAAGATATAAGGCTATTGAATTTAACTATTAGTCTGTTCTTTTACGACAAACAGAACCTGTTCTATATGTTTTTCTTCCCTATCGAACTTACACTGCATCAATCGTAATAAATACTCTGTCATCTGACCTATTCTCAGTTTCCAATCCTACATCATACGATATGGAATCTAGAAATGCTCAAATCGCCTTACGATTTATCCCGAATTTATTTGGGACCGCAATAAAGATGTACTTCAAATTGCCTTCTTTTATCATATAATCAAAATCATTATTATCCAGATGCCGGTCTCCTTTCGGATACGCCCTACGTATCCCGTGGATAACGCAGTATATACGCATTGTATATATAAACAAAAAGGACTAAAAAAATTTGACTTTCTCATCCTTTTTGTTATCAAATCTCAATTAATTTCGAAATAATCCTCTGATCTGGTGGATTTTCATTCGTTAATAATCCCGCTACTACACACGTATACAGTGGAAGCAAACCTCGCTTATGCCACAAAAGATTTACATCAAATATGTCTTTAACCATTGTGGAAACATTAACCCCCAACGCTTCAAAACTAAATGTCCGTATAGCAGGATGAGCACATGGTTCCTCTATTTTTTTCCGACATGGCTTACATAATCTACAACTTCCGGTCGAAACATACTTTTCACCATCAGTTATACACATCCGCAAAGTTCTGTCTACCCTACTCTTTAACATAGAATTTGCTGCTTTGACCTTCAGATAATCCTGTTTTATATATCCTAACTCATCCAAATTCAATCCCAATAGTACAACGCATAAAGCTTGGAATCCACTCGAAAAATCATTATATAATGGCGAGTATGGAGGACACGACCATTTTTTACCATAATTTGGACACCCCAACCGACATAAACCATCAAATTGTTCTTTGTCGCAATACAACGCTATATCATCTGCAGAGATAGTACGCACTTTCCCCCAGTATGGCACTTTTCCATGTGGAGTTTCAGCAATCAATTGTAGTTCACTCGGATTTGTCAGTAATCTCATACGTAAATTCTTTTCCGCTAGGCTTTTTCTCGGTTTCCTGAACATCAAACTTGTCATATACTTTTTTGAAGAATGATAATCCAAAGCTTTCCAATGGTTTCTTGGTATCGCATGATGTAGTAATGGTAAATCTAGGTCTATCTTCGTTCGATATTATTAAATCAACGCAGAACTTAATTGTTTTAGCTCCCTCATAGACAATCTCGCAATGCTTTTCAAAAGTGAAATTTCGTCTAGTTGTATCTTGACCATCTCGAAATATTTCTTTATATCCCTTGCATTGCTTATACAAGCTTAACAAAGTTCCTCGCAAATCGCTCTGATTTTTGAAAGAAAATTTTTCCTTTACTTCAAGAGAATGAATCTTGATTTTTTCTTTTCCATGATCGCTCTCTCCAATATCAAACGTAGGAACAATACTAATAAACTCATATGTAGAATCTTTATTAACGTATAACTCCGAAATTCTCTTTCTTCCCCATTCTTGTGCATCATCAACAACAATAAGCAAGAAAGCAAAACTCAACATATCCAAATGATAAATATCATGACATGTATGAGACGCTATTGTTCTCAGTATTTCACGCCGAATATAAAATTGTCTTGACTCCTCTTCATCAAATGGATAGTCTTCATTAATATTAAAATCTGATTCAAGAAAATAGCGAAGCAATTTATATATAATAATTGCACTTAAAATACCATGATTATATCCTTCTAGCGATTTCTGGAACTTGAAATAATACTTCGGTTGCAATCTTGCAACATATTTTTTCTCATTGTCAGAAGATTCTTCTTTAGGACATTTATTGTCTACTTCATGCATTTTCGAACTAATAAACCGAACAACAAAATCGTTCATATTATTCTGAATTCCATTGAATGACAAATCCATAGAAACTGAGGGATTCGAAATGAAAGACTTCATCATATCCTTCGTTTGATCAATTATTCCTTGTGCCTTTTCTAACGGATATCCTAAGTCATGCGTTAATGCAATCATTGACCATATACTTATTTTTTCTAAAGAATTAACCTGAACTCCTCGCTGGATTATAATTCGTTTTAAATAATTTCCGTCATCATCAAGTAAACATTCCAAACCCAAAAGCCAAACTCTAAATACATGAATAACATGATCTCTATAATATTTTCCGCCACCATACAGCATCGATTCAAACTTAATATACTTATCAAAATAATTACTAAGTTCATCGACTCCGTATGCAACGGGATGTTTTGATTGATTCTCTAAATAGGGTTCTCTAGAATCAAAATAACGTAAACACTTTATTGACTTTTGAATAATTAATTTCCAAATGTCTTTTATTTCATCTGCAAAATAGAAAATGCGGTAATCATCATCTTCATCACGCATTGCGTTCTTTATTGAATCCAATTTACCTTTCACTTCATCATCTAAAGGATGCTCTATTTCTCTTGTTGTTTCGCCAAATGCTTCGGTTACATATTCAGGTACACACCTAGGAATAAATGTATCAACAATCTCTTTTAGTAACTGTAAATCCCTATTTGTCATCAGTCTACTCTCCCATATCTTTTTTGATGTAATATTGACCTACACACTTTTCACAATTATGATCACAAGCATGAAGTCTTACCAATTCTCTTACTTTCTTCAAATATTCAGAATTTGTATATACTTCTTCAATTGAATCCCCAAAAATATTACCTGGTTCGCAATCTACAAGTGGTTCTACGCGATTGTTTTTAAAAACCTCACACGGAAAAACCTTGCCATCATATCTAATGTTTAGTTTTCCATTTGCCGCTTCGCAGTGATATTCTTCTGTTTCTCCCAAAAGTGGGACACCTATTCTAATGTTATATGTGTTTTCGTTTTTAATTTTAATCAAGGTTTTCTCAACCTTTAATAAATCATCATCCGACAATAACAATTTATCGCGATTTT
>CACXEU010000099.1 GCA_902766735.1 uncultured Lachnospiraceae bacterium | reverse complement strand
TGCTGTTCAGCTATACACTTCCCACTATCTGGGCGTGTTCGGGACTTTCACCCGTTAGAGCGCGCCCATGGCGTGCAAACACAAAAAAGAGGAGTCTTTTACTCCTCTTCTATCGCCTCAATCGAAACTACTTTAATCTTTTTTTCTTCTTCTACAACAAACTTTACCTCGACACTTGCAAATGGGAATCCATAAACTCTGTCTTCATCACGTTGATAGCCCGGTCGTGGGTCCAGTTCCAGCACTTTCACTAATGCCTCCATTTTTCCTTCCGGAACTTTTTCCCGTAATTCTTCCGGAAATTCCACGAAAAGTTTTTGATCTTTCGTTTGCTCTGTAAATCCATTTGCTGCATCAGGAATGGAATCCACATAAGGTAAGTATGGTTTAATATCGTAAATCGGTGTGCCATCCATTAAGTCTGCCCCTGCCACATGAAGTACCGGTCCTTGCTCCTTGGTAAATTCAATCTTTTCTAATTTCACACAGGAAAGTCCGATTGAATTCGGTCGGAAGGGAGAACGGGTCGCAAAGACACCTTTTCGCACATTTCCTCCAAGTTTCGGCGGACGTACCGTAGGAGACCAGCCCTCTCGTTGATTTTCGGAAAATTCCCACAAAAGCCAGATATGTGAAAAATCCTCCAATCCCCGAAAAGCTTCTCTGCTTCGATATTCTTCTTCAAATATTATTTTTCCTTTTAATTCTTCTATTAGATTTCCCTGTCTGGGAATTCCAAACTTTGTGGGAAAATCTGTATAAATCGTTGCTATTTTTTTCATGATTTCTACTTACACACATCTGCCATTTCCACCGGCACTACTTTCTGCAAGTCTGCAAAGGGTAGTTCCACCTGAAATCCTATTTTTCCCCCACTAAACAAAATAGTGTCATGCTGGTCTGCTCCGGTCTGAATCATTGTTTTAAAAAGTTTCTTCATTCCGATAGGAGAACAGCCTCCATGAATATATCCGGTTAGTCCCAACAATTCCTTGGACTTTAACATCTCAATGGATTTTTCTCCTACTGCCTTTGCCGCCTTTTTTAAATCCAGTTCCTCTGCCACAGGAATCATAAATACATAATGGGTTTTCGTCTTTCCGGTTGTCACTAACGTCTTATAAACCTTCTCCGGGTTTTGTCCCAGAGCTTCTGTAACCTCTACTCCACTGATGGCTTCGGTATCTCCATAGTAATGCTCTTTGTATGAAATTTTCTTACTATCCAATACACGCATTACATTTGTCTTTTCTTTCTTTTTCATATCTAAATCAATCCTTTTATTACCTGGTATAATTTTGCAATCGGCAAGCCAACCACATTATTATAGTCTCCATATATTTTTTCCACGTACTTACCGAATTCTCCTTGAATTCCATAGGCTCCTGCCTTATCCATACAGTCACCGGTATCAATGTACTCCCATATTTCTTCCTCTGTCATCGGGAAAACCGTAACTTCAGTTCCTTCCACAAATGAAGTTCGCATAATTCGCCCCGTTTCATTTTTATAGCAGGTAACCGTAACTCCGGTAAACACAAAATGACTGGAGCCCTGAATGCTGTCAATCATCTCGAATGCTTCCTCTCTCGTAGCCGGTTTTCCCAGCACAACATCATTGACCGCCACCACGGTATCTGCTCCAATGACCAGATAGTCCTTGGTTCCATCTTCCTGCACCAACCGGTTCATTACATCAATGGACTTGCGGAAGGACAATTCTTCCACAAGTGCCTCTGCATTTTCTTCCTCTATGTTTTCATCCACGGATGAAGTAATAATCTTAAAGTCCACCCCCAACCGTTTCAATAATTCCTCTCGTCTAGGCGACTGAGATGCCAAAATTATTTCCAATGTTTTCTCCTATCAAACAATTCTATAATATCTTACAAATAAATGATATCTCACCATTGCTCCACTCAGCTTTGATAGTTCCTAAGTGTTGCTTACAAATACTCTCTGCTATGGACAATCCGATTCCATATCCCCCCTGGTCAATATTATGAGCTTTATCCTGTCGATAAAACCGATCAAAAAATCTTCGATAGTCAACGGATGCTCCTTCTGCATAAGTATTGGAAATTTTTAAAATCATCCCCTTTCCCTTTTTCACAGAAGTCAATTCCACTTTAATCAATCCCTCATCATCACAATACTTGATGGCATTGTCCAGTAAGATGGTTACCAACTGTCTGATTTTGCTGCCATCTGCCAGAATATAAACGTCTTCTTCCAGATTCACATTGAGATGTAAGTGCTCCTGAGTTACAACCGGCTGGAATGGTTCCACGGATTCTGCCACCAGTTTCGTTGCATCTTCCTTGGACATAACCCGTTTATCTTCCCGTTCATCAGCCTTGGCAATCATAACAAGATTCTGAATCAATCCATTCATATGCTCAATCTGCTTAATGGTAGACCGGGACAATTCCGTTTCCCCATTCAACATTTCTTCTGTTTCCACATTGGCTCGAATCACAGCCAATGGTGTTTTTAACTCATGACTGGCATTGGTAATAAACTGTTTCTGCCTTTTAGCATTTTCAATTTCCGGTTGAATCAGTTTTTTCGAGAATACCAATACAAATATGAATGTAATGGCAATTCCGAAAATACAAATCAGAATGGTCTGATAGAGTACACGCATCATCGCTGCAATTTCACTAGCAGCATCCAAAATGACAACAATCGGTTGATGTTCTGAGGTTTCACCTTTCATGAAATAGTAATTTCCATATCGGACAAAGATTTTATCATTTTCCATAACCCGTTTTGCATAATCCTGATAGGTACTGTCATCAATTTCCGAATTTTCAATCCGATTAATGCTCTTTATGATATTTCCAGATTTGTCAAAGATGCAGGAATAATACTGATAACGTCCATAATGCGGACTAAACACATCAACGAATCCTATTCCGCCCTTTAAATAATTGTTGTAATCGTCATGTTCCAGATCCATTTCCCCATTGTTTTCAATGATATGATCCATGACTCCGCGAATCATCATCTTGGATGTATTATAATTTGCAATATTAATAGTGACACTGATAAAGAGCATTGTTAAAAACAAGGATATCATTGCCACAAAAATAAATTTTCTTCGTAATTGTTTAATCGCCGCTGTATTCATCCGAATACCTCCGTCTTAACCTGTAATCAACTGAAAACTTCCACCTTTTTTCCCTTGGATATCCACCACGGAACCGACAGCTCTGATTTTTCCTTTCAGATAAGAAATATATAGCCAAACTGTCTCCTCATCTGCATCCTCTTCTCCATTCCACACATGTTCCAAAATGTATTTTGTGGAGAGTTCCACTTCCGAGTTTGTAATCAACACCTTCATTAATTCGAATTCTTTAATAGATAAACGAATGGAATTTCCTGAGGTCAGAGAAAAGTTTTCTCCATTTAAGTAAATATCCTTATATTGAATCTGCTTTTCTTCATAATCTTCATGGCGACGAATCATGGAACGCACTCTCGCCAGTAATTCCTTCATTGCAAAAGGTTTCGCAAGATAATCGTCTGCTCCTGCATCCAATCCGGCAACTCGATCGTCAATTTCCGTTTTCGCCGTTAATAGAAGCACCGGTGCCAGGATATGATGAGAACGCATTTCCGTTAAAACTTCCATCCCTGTTTTCTTTGGCATCATGATATCGAGAATTACTCCATCGTAACTGTTTTCCTGAAGAAATTCCCATGCCTGTTCTCCATCCAGTGCCGAATCCACATCGTATCCCTCGTGTTCCAATACCATTGTAATTGTGCGGTTCAAGTCCGCTGTATCTTCAGCAAATAATAATTTCATAGGCTCCTCCCATCTGATTCATTGCATTCATCATAAGCCTTTGCTATGTCTATTTTGTGAAAATCATATCTTTAATTGTCTGCATGGAAACATCGGTGGACGCCAGTTCATCCGCACATCGCTTCAATTCACTGACGATGAGCTGTTCATTGGCTATCACACCCTTCTTATATTTCAGGTGATGTTCCAGAGCTGCCCAGGTATCCATGGAGATGGTTCGAATCTGAAATTCCACAAAATACCCATCCTTTGTCTCCATAATCATATGATAACTACGATATCCATTCGGCTTCGCCTTCTTAATATAATCTTTTTCCTCAACGACTTTTAACAAGCCTGATTGTACCAAATAATCCCGTACAAAATACACATCATTCACGAATGCACATACAATGCGAAATCCGATAGCATCCTTAATCTCTGTTAACGCACTTTCCGTTGTAACCGCAAAACCTCTTCGCTGACATTTCTCCCGCATGCTACTGTCCGATTTAATTCGGGCAAGGCAATGCTCGATTGGATCCATTCCCTGCTCTTCCTTGATTTCAGCACGCAATTTTTGAATATATTCTTCAATTTCCCCTTTTATTTGAAGCATTCGTGGCAAATGTTCTCCATAAATACTCTTTTCTTCCATAAAATCTACCCCTTTTCCATGGCTTTCCGATGCATTCATTATAACATAAAAAAACACCTTCTGAATCAGAAAGTGTTTTTTACCTATTCTAAAAATGTCCGCCGCTGCCTCCATGACTTGCTCCCGATGAAGAAGTATGTGTAGAGCTTCCACCACCATTATTCTTTTTCTTCGTTTTCTTTGTAAACACATATAAAAATTGATCTGTGGACTGCGTAATATTCAAGCTATCCTTAATCATATAATCCGCTGCATGATTTTTTGGATGAATGGTATTTAGCTGCCCTTTCATAGTCAGGCAGGCAATTGCCGCCACAACAGCTCCAACTCCCAAAGCAATCAGAATATGGATGAATCCCAAATCTTTTTTGGGAAGATTCCCTACGTCATAAGGATTTCCTGTTTTTGCTTGCTTTACAAAATCATCACAGGTGTTTGCAAAAATCTCAAAGGCTTCTGCGTAATCGCCCTCTGACATGCTTGGCACAAACTGGTCCTTCATATATTCCAATCCACGATCCGTCATTGCAGTAATTCCATAACCTCGCGTGGAAATCCAATATCCCCTATGAGCCATATTCACCACTAAAACGACACCGTCACGATTTGTTCCATAGCCATAATCATTATAGTCAAAATAGTCATCCGCATAATTCATCAATGCCTCATCCGTGTCCGGCAAGGTCGGGTCATTCAATGTATGGATGACAATATCAAATTGATTTTCTTTACTTAAACGCATTAACAGTGCTTCAATGTGCTCTTTTTCCGAACTGGACAAAAGTTCCGCGTCATCTACCAGTTTCTGTTTGTTTTCTGCCTTTACCGGATTTGAAGAAACATCCGTAGCAAACAGGAAACCAAAGCAAAAAATAGCAAGGATGAAGCACAAACGCAATAATTTATTTTTCATAGTTTTTCCTTTCCTCATAACCTATCGCAGAAAAATATACATTACCAAATATGCAAGAATCGCAACTACTACAGTAATTCCCGCAAACCACCGCCAAAAAGCAGCCCAGTCTACCGGCATTCTTCCCGCTATTTTCCCGGTCTGACCATTCACTGCAAAGGTAAAATTCTCGCCTTTCCATCGCGTATTCAGAATCCACACCGGATACAATGCATACTTTGCTTTTCCATTTTCTACCTGAATGCTACTATGGGATGTTTCCACAGTACCATATCCATGAACCGTTTCTCGGAAACTATCTTCCGTACTTTTCTTCATTCGCTGATTGACCCGCTCGATACACTCATCAGATGTCACATCATATTTATCCGCCAGATATCCTGCCAGATAAGCTGTCTGAAAATCCACTGCCTCCGAAAAATAATATGGCTCCAGTGACTCCATCATATCATCTGCCATTTTAGAGGAGCCATCTGCCGGCACATTTTCGAACTGAAGAGTTCCTCCTCTGATAACAGAGAATACACTAATCTGCGTATAGTTATAATCACTGTCGCTCCAGTGTCCCGTCACCTTTGTTGCTTTATACCGAACAGTTCCTTCCGTATCAGCATCAAACAACCAGTACGGAACATAAATCCCTCTTATTTCATCAATGTGATTTTCATCTTTAAAATTTCTTGGAAGTAATCGCTTTCCCTTATAAAAATTTTTTAAAACTTCCTTGGCTTTTTCTTTATCCAGTTTAAATGGAATCACATAATCCGGCTTCAACCCTCCGGTAAACTGTTCCATCATAACAACAGGATTGTCACAGTATGGACATTTCGTAGCCGCCGTATTTTCATCTCCTACGATTTCACCGCCACAAGACTCACAAACATACAGTCTCATTCCTGTTGTCTCATCTTCTGTCCATTGTCCTCCTGCGGAAGTATCCCAGTGAATATGATCAGGCTTTTCTTCCTGCAATTCCTGGTCATATTGCTGCATTGCCTCCACATCGAATTCCGTGTCACAGTATGGACATTTCATTCGTTGTACTTCTGTATTAAATTCAATGGCCCCACCACAACAAGGGCACTTATATTCCAATAATGATGACATCTTTTCACCATCCTTTTCCCTAATAATCATAAAGGGGCGTGTGTCCACGCCCCAATGTTTTTCGTCTTATGCTCTAGGCTTTCCACACTCTGTACAGAATTTTCCTGTATTCACTGTTCCACAGTCACAAGTCCACTGTGCCGGCGCCGGCTTTGGTGCACCACATTCAGAACAGAACTTTCCGGTAGCTGTCGCTCCACAAGCACATACCCAAGAATCTCCTGCCGGCTGTGCAGGAGCCTGCTGCTGCGGCTGTGTTGCCTGCTGTGCATTCTGCTGCTGTCCCATTGCAAACAATGACTGTGCATTATTTCCTCCGGCATTCATTGCCATGCCCATTCCCATAAATCCTGCCATAGCACCACTGGAGTTTTCTGCTGCTGCTTTCATTGCATCAGCCTGTGCACCAACTAAGGTTGCTCCTGCCATATTTGGATCACGAAGCATTGCATTTCTCTGCGCAAGCTTGATTGCTTCTGCATCTTCTTCCGGAAGTGTAATCGGATTCATTGCAATGGAAATCACATCTAAACCTCTTAACTCTCCCCACTTCTGGCTTAATGCTTCATTCATTGCCTCTGCTAATTCTTCTGCATGTCCCGGAATTTCATTCGGACGCATCTGCAATGTTGATAATTTTGCAAACGCCGGCTGCAATGCACTAATAAATTCTGTCTTTAACTGACTATCGATTTCATCTCTTCTGTATTCTCCGGAAACATTGCCACATACATTGGTGTAAAACAGCAACGGATCTGTAATCTTATAAGAATATACACCGGAACAACGTACTGCACTGTCTAAATCCAATCCGATGTTTCTATCCACAATTCGAAATGGAATTGGGTTCGGTGTTCCAAACTTATTATCAATTAATTCTTTTGTATTAAAGTAATAAACTCTCTGATCTTTTCCCGGTTCTCCACCGTAAGTAAATCTCTTTCCGACCTGCTTAAAGGTATCAATAATTGATTTCTTTAAAGGTCCTGTAAAAATGCTTGGTTCCAAGCTGGTGTCATATGTAAATTCACCCGGTTCTGCACAAACTTCCACGATTTTTCCCTGTTCCACGATAATCATACACTGACCATCTGCCACAACAATTCCTGAACCGTTTGAAATAACATTGTCTGATCCTTTTGTGTTGGAAGAACGATTTCCAACTCTCTTTTCTCCTTTAACTACGAGAACGTCTTTATCAATTGCTTCACAATAAAAGAACTCCTTCCACTGATCTGCCAAGGTACCTCCAACAGCACCTAATCCTGCTTTAATTAACCCCATAATTAAAACTCCTTTCTTCTTTAAGTTTTCTTTATTTTCTTGCCCCAAAAGTTTTACTATTTATATAATAGTACTTTCCTCGCAATAAAATTCCACAATAATACAATCGCTGCTGCAATTATTTTTGCAATCATATAATGAATTCCCATCCATTCTAACTGAACATACATTAGCCCTTCAGTAAACAGCAGTCCAAGAATTCCAATTACCCCATAGGCAACAAACTCTCCCGTTGCATTCGTTTTCTCGGATGCTTCTTGAAAAACCAACTTTTTTGATAGAATAAAATTTACAATCAGCCCAACCACAAAAGCGATAGCCACCGCCACATATTCATTCATTCCCAGTTTCACGCCCAATACCATTGCGCCCCAGTCAGCCACAAATGCAAAGCCTCCTACGAATACATAACGAAAGAGCTGAACCATTCCGTCATTGGTCTGCTCCTGAAATATCACTTTCAAACTTCCTGTCTTTAATCGTCTCAATAATTCGTCCATTTTTTCACCGTCCATAAAACCTCATCTAATTACACATTATAGCATTTTTCGAGGTTGATTGGAACTAGTTTTTAAGTTTCTGCCTTTCTTTGATTAGAAAATCTTCCTTCTAAAGCACACCACCAAAGATCTGCATGGGTTATGCACAAAATACAGCAAAAACCTGATTTCCTGTGCATCGGCTTATCTATAAAAGCTTTAAAAATATAAAAATCCCCCTCAACCTATACTTGAGCTGAGGGGGTACTACTATTTATGACATTTTCCACTCATCGGACATCCTGCACATCCACTGCTGCAGGAAGACTTTCCTGATTTCTTATCGTGAATCATTTTAAAAAGGATAAAGCCAACGATAAGAATCAAAATAATTGATACTATAATGTTTCCCATATTTGCTAAAATCCAAGAAATCATAAACTACCTCCGATATCTGTTCAATACCATCTTACTTTGTTTTAACTTCAATATCAAGTTTCTTTGCTTCCTGATACTTCTTAATGAATAACATGTAAATAATAAATGCAATTACCGCAAGAGCAGCTACAAAGCCTACCGGATGAATATTTCCCGTCACTGCAGAACCGATCTGATAAATGACCAGAGAAACCGCATACGCTAACACACACTGATAAGTGATTGCGAACGCTGTCCACTTTGCGGAATTCATTTCTCTTCTGATTGCACCAATCGCTGCAAAACATGGAGCGCATAATAAGTTGAATGCGAGGAATGAGTATGCTGCAAGCTTAGACATTTCTACGAAATCAAGTACACCGAATACTCCAACAACTTCTTCTTTTGCTACAAGTCCCATGATTGTTGCAATCGTAGCGGTTGCATCGCTAAATCCAAGCGGTGCAAAAATCCACTTGATGCCATTACCAAGATGACCTAAAATGCTGTCTGCCAGTTCCATGTCTGCATTAAATCCGAAGCTTCCATCGGTCCAACCAAATACAGAACCCGCCCAAATGATAATGGATGAAATTAAAATAATTGTTCCTGCCTTCTTAATAAAGGACCATCCACGTTCCCACATAGAACGAAGAATGTTTCCAACAGTTGGCATATGATATGCAGGAAGTTCCATAACGAATGGAGCTGGATCTCCGGCGAACATTTTAGTTTTCTTAAGCATGATACCGGAAATAATGATTGCGCCCATTCCCAAGAAGTATGCACTAGGAGCTACCCACCATGCGCCACCAAACAATGCTGTTGCAATCATGGCAATAATTGGAAGCTTTGCTCCACAAGGAATGAATGTAGTTGTCATAATTGTCATACGACGGTCACGTTCATTTTCAATGGTTCTAGAAGCCATAACGCCTGGGATACCACATCCGCTACCAATTAACATTGGAATAAATGACTTTCCTGAAAGACCAAATTTTCTGAAAATTCTATCCATGACGAAAGCAATACGCGCCATATAACCACAGCTTTCCAAAAAAGCAAGGAAGATAAACAATACTAACATCTGTGGCACGAAACCGAGAACAGCACCAACACCGCCAACAATTCCATCTACAATTAATCCCTGAAGCCATTCAGCACAATGAATCTTTTCAAGGCCTGCAGAAACAGCGGTAGCAATACCAGGTACCCATACACCATAATCAGCCGGATCCGGAGCACCATCCCATTCACCTTCTTCGTCTAACGGAAGAACAGAATCAATGTCATATCCGTTTTCCATCAAATCTTCACCGTATGAGCCATAAGCTTCATCGAAAGCACCGAAGTCTGCTTCTTCAAAAGCACCCTGCAATTCATCTGCCCCGACAACCTTGTCGTCCTTTGCAGCCTGATCAATTACAACCTTAACATCATCGATAAATACAGATTCTTCAGCCCACTTTGCTTCTGCATCATCATAGTCAGATGTTCCAATACCAAATAAGTGCCATCCATCACCATCTGCACCAAACAATCCATCATTGGTCCAATCAGTTACCCAGGTACCAACGGTTGATACGGAAATGTAGTAAACAATAATCATGACAACTGCGAAGATAGGAAGTGCTGCAAATCGATTCGTAACAACCTTGTCAATCTTATCAGAAACAGATAACTGTCCCTTGTTTTTCTTTTTATAGCATCCCTTTAAAATTGATGCGATGTAAACATATCTTTCATTGGTGATGATACTTTCTGCGTCATCATCCAATTCTCTTTCTGCTGTCTGGATATCATTTTCAATATGTTTTAAAGTCTTTTCATCCAGATTTAATTTTTCCATTACCTTGTCATCACGTTCAAACATCTTGATGGCGTACCAACGCTGCTGTTCTTCCGGCATGTTATGCACTGCAGCCTCTTCGATATGTGCAATGGCATGTTCCACAGCGCCACTGAAGCTATGCTGCGGAATCATTCGGTCGCCTTTCGCTGCCTGAACAGCTGCCTGAGCAGCTTCCTCAATTCCCGTACCTTTCAATGCTGAAATTTCAACAATGGTACATCCCAGCTGGCGAGACAATTCTTTTGTATCCAATGTGTCACCATTTTTTCTGATGATATCCATCATATTGATTGCAACTACCACTGGAATTCCCAATTCAACGAGCTGTGTGGTCAGATACAGGTTACGCTCCAGGTTAGTACCGTCAATGATGTTTAAGATGACATCCGGACGTTCCTCAATCAAATAATTTCTTGCCACCACTTCCTCCAAAGTATATGGAGAAAGAGAGTAAATTCCCGGCAAGTCCGTAACCACCACGTCACTATGCTTTTTCAATTTACCTTCTTTTTTCTCTACGGTAACCCCCGGCCAGTTTCCTACAAACTGGTTTGACCCGGTTAACGCATTAAATAATGTCGTTTTACCACTGTTCGGATTTCCTGCAAGAGCAA
This sequence comes from uncultured Lachnospiraceae bacterium, assembly GCA_902766735.1. Taxonomy (GTDB): domain Bacteria; phylum Bacillota; class Clostridia; order Lachnospirales; family Lachnospiraceae; genus Eubacterium_G. The sequence continues at coordinate 75,749 of CACXEU010000099.1, read as the reverse complement.
TCCTAATTTTTCCTTCCATAATTTACTTCTCCTTTTTATTAAAACATACTTTTCTTCATCCGGACCGGAATCCTATTCTACCTCAATCATTTCCGCATCAGCTTTTCTGATGGAAAGTTCATAACCTCTTACAGTTATTTCTATTGGATCACCTAATGGTGCTTCCTTGCGGACATAAACTTCCACACCTTTCGTAATCCCCATGTCCATAATCCTTCTCTTCACAGCACCATCTCCATGAAGTTTTACAACCTTTACGGTATCACCGATTTTGGTAGTTCTTAATGTTTTCATCATCTTCTCCTCTTTTCTTATTCTTTGAAATCCCATTAAATAAATATCTTATTCGCCATCTCTTCACTGATAGCGACGCGGGATTCTTTCACATTTACAATGATGTTCCCTCCCATCATGGAAATAATGGAAACTTCTCCACCCGCTACAAACCCTAAATCTTCTAAATGTTTTTTCACCTCAGGGCTTCCGCCAACTCGCTTAATAATGTTGGCCTCCCCCGGATCTGCTAATCTTAACGGCATCATAAACATCTCCTTTTTCTTCTCGTTCGTAAAAACTATCGCAAATTAGTTTTTTCTAGTTTTGGATAGCTTCGACTAACCATTAGGTCTAAGAAATGGGTTAGTTTCTGCTAACCCATTTCTTATTCTATGATATTTTATTTTATTCGTCAAGAGGATTTTTTAAAGACACTTATCCTCAGATCGTTTTCTGTTTCAAGGCTTATTGCACCTTTGCCCAATATTCATTATTGTAAATATCCGTAAACTTATAAGACACCACAACCTTCTCGTTTTCCAGTTTTACATTGGCAATCTTCAGTTCGCCATCTACGGTTAACGGTTCTCCTAAATAATAACTGTCCTGATAGGTTCCGTCTTCATTATAGTAATCACAAATGAAATCAATCTTGTCTCCGTCCTTAATTTCTGTGATGTTCTTTGCTACTGCATCAGTTTCGTTCTGGGCATATACCGGTTCGGCACCTGCCACATATCCTTTTTCATGCTCATTGTCAAAAATGAGAATCAATTTTACACGCACTCCATTGAGGTATGCCGGAACATAACCGGTGATGGTGTAATGATCTTCTTCCTCTGTGGTATCTGTATGATAATATGCCACCGGCTGTCCGTTGATTCCCAGCCACGTCTTTTCTGTAAAGGCAATCATATCACCATCTTTTGTAAAATCAAACACATTATCCAGTCCCAAATCCATATATCCGGAACCGTCCCATACGAACATGTTCTGGTCTGCGGAATGAACCAGTTTCCACTGTGCTTCGCTTAAATGTAAGACCTTCTCTCCATCTTTATTCTGAAAATGGAAATCGGAATCCTTCAAATGATTTTCAGAAACAATAGTAGCTAATTCATTCTCTGTCAATCCACTGTCTGTTAAGAACTGAATGTTTCCGCTATTTAATCCCTTGATGGAAATATCTCGGGCGCCACCGGAAAATCCAGAAAGCATCCCAATGATGGAACCCACATCAAAGGAACCATCCGATGGAGCATTTCCTAAAAGGGAACCTAGTGGTGAGTTGCTTCCACCTGAGGAAACCTGTCCTGTGGTTTCTACAGCCGCGAACTGCCTAATGCATCTGCTGTATTCGCTGTCCATTCCAATGGCTTCATAATTCTGGCATGCCTTATCCACATAAGAGGTTTTCTTATATGGGAAGTAAATAGACACTCCATAGGAATTGGTCATGTTAGAGGAAGTACGGTTATATTTTACTGCTCCCTTAACCGCTTTACTTAACGCCTTCCCTTCTGCATTTCCCACATGGTCTGCCATATCGGCCAAGTCAATCTGGTCAATCTTGGAACGCTGTGCAAACTCTCGCGTGGAATTTCTTGCATCCGAAATCTCAGCATACTGCTTTGCAGTAATCTTTTCACTAACGGAGTTTGAGAAGTTCTTTAATGCAGACGGCACAGTGTTGGAAAATTCTGCCAGGTCCACAATGGACAATGTGGTTTTCTGTCCCGGACACTTCTTCTGGCACTGGTCCGTATAATCATCAATAATATTCTTTCCAATGGATATTGTCTCCGCAGAAGGATCCTTGGAAAGTTTTGTGAGCCAATTGGTATAATACCAACCAATTCCCGGTTCTGTTTCCTCAGATGCAATGAGATAATCTGCATAGTTATTCATCATCAACGCCGTTTCAGCCGTTGCCATCAGGCAGGCATCGAATCCAATGAAATCAAAGGTAGTCCCTGCGCTCTTTAACGCTGTATTGATTTTAGAAAGAGTCATGGATGATCCTTTTCCATTTTTCTCATCATAACCGAATCCCGTCACGGAACCGCCGCCATGATCCCAAAAGATCAGGCTCTTTCTGTTTGCCGGAAACTTCTCGCTACAATATTTGATAAAGGAAGTCAATGTGGCAGAATCTACCATAGATTTGTTTCCATCACTTTCCACCAGACACTTCATCTTTCCATTCTTAATCTGATAAATCTGATTTGTCTTGTTACTGATTCCGGATTTCCACTTGTTACAGCCTCCGGTATAAACAATCACATTTACATCCTCAGAAAGAGTTGCTGCTGCCATTTCTGCTAAATCATTGCTAGCCATACCGCTTTTTGATTCCAAATCCGTTCCGCACATGTAAACCATAATCGTGTGGGTATCCTGACCATTGCCTTTAATAACAGTTCTTTTTTCTCTACTGCCACTGGCAACGGAAGTATCCACGGCACTCATGCTGGCATTGCTTCCACCATAACTACCTGAAAGGGACGTCATGTTCCCTAAGCTGGACAATGGCGAGTCGCCTCCCATAGAGCCACCAAACATCTGAACTAACAGAAAAATAATTGCAATGATACTGATTCCACCACCGCCGGCTGCTGCACCTGCGCGGGTAATTCTCCTTCCGCTTCCCTGACCGGAATTACTACTTTTTCTTTGTCCAACCGGTCCGGTTCCCAGACCTTCTCCCCGCTTGGATACTTTGGCACTTTCCCCGGAGTCAAAACGCTTCCGGCTTAACGGTCTTTTCTGTTCCATACGCCAACTCCTCGTTCCTATTTATCCTTGAAATGGAAGCTCTTCTTTCCTGTAGCGTAATCGTCTACAATCTGTCCACTTCCGTAAAGCTTATATTTATAAGTCATTAAGCCTTCCAGACCTACCGGTCCTCTGGCATGAATCTTACTGGTACTGATTCCCACTTCTGCCCCGAATCCATAACGGAAACCGTCTGCAAATCTTGTGGAACAATTCTGATAAACCCCTGCAGAGTCCACCATCTGCATAAAGTATTCTGCGGTTTCCTGATTTTCAGTCACAATGGCATCGGTATGATGAGAGCCAAAACGATTAATGTGGTCTACTGCTTCTTCCACATCATCTACTAATTTTACAGAAAGAACTAATTCCAGATATTCTGTATTAAATTCCTCTTCTCCCATTTCTTCCGCTGCAATGTATCCGGTAACTTCCTTCGTTCCACGAAGTTTTACCCCTGCATCCTTCAGAGCCTGCGCAACCTTTGGCAAGAATTCATCTGCAATCTCACGATTTACCAGTAATGTTTCCACCGCGTTACAAGCTGCGGTGTACTGAATCTTCGCATCCACAACAATTGGCACTGCCTTTTCAAAATCAGCATCCTTGTCCACATAAACATGGCAGATTCCATCTGCATGTCCCATAACCGGAATTTTTGTATTGTTCATGATGTACTGAACAAATGCATTGGAACCACGTGGAATCAATAAGTCCACATCCTTTTCACACTGTAACAGTTCATCAATTTCATTGTGAAGTTCTGCCTGAAGAAGACAACCCTTTGGTAATCCTGCTTCGATAACACTTTTATTAATGATCTGGAAAAGAACCTTATTGGTCGTAACAGTCTCCTTTCCACCCTTTAAGATGGCACAGTTTCCACTCTTAATACATAAAGAAGAAATCTGAACCAATGCATCCGGACGTGCCTCGAAAATTACGCCAATCACACCGATTGGGCAGGAAATTCTCTTTAATGTCAAACCTTCGTCCAGATCACGTTCGAAAATTACCTTTCCTACCGGATCTTCCAGACTGGTCAACTGCTCGATTCCTTCCAATACAGATTTTAATTTTCCTTCATCGAATTTTAATCGTTTATAAACGGCATCAGAAATACCATTTTCCTTCGCATTTTTTAAGTCCACCTGATTTGCCGCAAAGATTTCATCCTTCTTTGCTTCCAGGGCTTTTGCCACCATTCTTAATGCATTATTTCTCTCCTCATTGCTGCTAGCGGCAAGCTTTGGAGAAATTAATTTCATCTGATGTGCTTCTTCTCTAATATTCATAATTAAATACCTCACTAAAAAATTTTACGCCCTGTAAAAACAAGGCGTAAAGATTAAACATCCCACACGATGTCTCCTAATACAATAGTATGACATCTTTAGAGAATTTTGTCTATATAATTCCAAAGGCTCCCAGTAATAAAAATACAAGTAAAATCGGCGCAACAATCTTAACCATAGCAATGTAAAGACCTTTTCTACCGAACTTTTCTCCATTTCGGGTAACTTCATCAATAACATATTTCGGCTTGGCAACCCAGCCGATTAAGATACAGGTTCCAATGGCAACGATTGGCATCAGCACATTGTTTGAAATGTAATCAAAAATATCTAAAATCTGGGCACTTCCACCTTGCGGTGTATTTGGAAGTTTTGCTTCAAAATACAGAAGATTGTATCCCAGACAAATCACGACACCAATCACTAAAGCCATAGTTGTCTCAATGATTGTGGCTTTTCTTCTGGAAATCTTAAACTTGTCCATCAGGCTGGCAACTACAGCTTCCAAAACCGAAACAGAACTGGTTAAGGCAGCAAACAAAACCATGATAAAGAACAGTGCTCCCACAATCTGTCCTGCTGTTCCCATCTCTTTAAAAACTTTTGGGATTGCGATAAACATCAGACCCGGTCCGGCTGTCATTCCCTCGGTTCCCATAAATACATAAACTGCCGGGATGATCATGACCCCTGCAAGGATTGCCACGATGGTATCAAAGATTTCAATCTGGTTTACGGCCCCCATCAGATTATGTTCTTCCTTAACGTATGAACCATAAGTAACCATAATTCCCATGGCTACACTGATACTATAAAAAAGCTGTCCCATGGCATCCATAACAATCATAAAGAAGCCTTTCAAAGTCAGCCCCTCAAAGTCAGGAATTAAGAATACCTTTAATCCCTGTATGCCGGTTCTTCCACTTTCCGGATCCTTTATGAAAACACTAAAAATGGCAATGCCAATGACTAAGAAGAAAAGAATCGGCATCAGAATCTTCGACATAATTTCAATTCCTTTGTCAACACCACGAAAGACAACAACTGCTGTACCAATCAAGAAAATCGCGTTAAAGATAATTGGTGTATACTGTTGGGTAATAAATCCACCAAAATATTTGTCTCCAGCTGTCTGAGCACCTTTTCCTGTCGTAAACGCCACAGCATATTTCAATACCCAACCGCCAATAATGCAGTAATACGGCAAAATCATAAACGGAACGATGGCCGAAAATAATCCCACAATCTTAAATCTTTTATCTATCTTTCCGTAAGCCGTCAGGGAACTCTGCTTCGTTTTTCTTCCAATTGCCACTTCCGTTACCAAAAGTGTAAATCCAAAGCTCAATGCAAGAATAATATAAACACTCAAAAAGACGCCACCACCATCTTTTGCAGCCAGATAAGGGAACCTCCAAATATTTCCTAATCCCACTGCACTTCCTGCCGCAGAAAGGATAAATCCCAATGTTCCTGAAAAGGAATTTCTCTTCTCTTTCATCATAACCTCCCAATGATGTATTCTCTAATCTCTAAAAAAAAGAATGCCAGTGTAGTAGACACCGGCACATTTTTGACATATTTCTATCACATCTACTAAATTAAGTATACACACATTCTTCCGATAATGCAAGAACCCCTTGATTCATCGTAGATTCCTTACTCTAATGTAGCATTTTTCAACCGACAGAACGAATAGCCACCTTCCTCATAGACTTCAAAGATGCCGCGAACTTTAATCTCGTCTCCGTCGTTCGGATACTTCATCCCTTTCTTTAACTGAAACTCAATGCCCTGAGCACAGCACGCAGTAGCATCCTGAATCACACAGGAATAATAAACCTTGCCGGAAACTTCTTCCTTATAGATTCCGTTAATTCCGTCCATAATGATTTCCTTGCCAATGTATTCATCCGGATACATCACAATATCATTCACCTGAGAATACACCATGGTGGAAGACATCTGGGTTAAATCAATGCTATCTCCAATCACCGTCGTTTCACGGATATCTTCAATGTCAGCCCCGGTAGTTTCTTCAATTACAATTGATTCCGAGGTCTTTCCTTCTTGTTTTGCAATTTCCTTCTCAATGTATTCATTTCCTTTTCCACAACCGCTAAAAAGTAACACACCACAAATCACTGCAGCCAAACTTTTCTTCATCAGGAGCGACCTCCTACTTTACCAATAATACAGCAAACGAGAAATGCCAGAATGTCAATGGCAACAATCGTGGAACCTACCGGTGTTCCATAAAGAATGGAGCCTAAGATTCCCGCCACAGAACAAATAATGGACAATACCGCCGAGCATACTGTCACTGATAAGAAACTTTTAAATATTCTCATGGCTGAAAGGGCAGGGAAAATAATCAATGCGGATACCAGTAACGACCCTACCAGATTCATAGCCAATACAATAATTACTGCAATAATAATGGCAATTAACAGATTAAAGGCATTCACCTTCGTTCCAATTGCCTTAGAAAAATTCTCATCAAAAGTGACAGCGAAAATACGATTGTAAAAAATCACAAAGAACGCTACCACTAAAACAGACAAGCCGATACACAGAAAAACTTCCGACTGTCGCAATGTTAAGATGGAGGTAGAACCAAATAAGGTGGAACACACATCTCCGGAAATGTTTGCTGAAGTAGAAAACAGATTCATTAATAAATATCCAATGGCCAATGCTCCCACAGAAATCATTGCCACTGCTGCGTCTCCCTTAATCTTTGCATTTTGCCCTGTCCATAGTAATAGAACCGCACAAATTACCGTAATCGGCAGGACCAAAAGCATATCGTCAGCCAAACCGATGACTGCAGAAATTGCCATGGCACCAAATGCTACATGAGATAATCCGTCGCCAATAAACGAAAACCGCTTCAATACCAAAGTTACTCCCAATAAGGAAGAGCAAAGGGCGATTAATACCCCAACAATTAAGGCGTATCGTACAAAAGGATATTCAAAATAAAATAATAACTTGTCAAACATGTTTTCTACCTCAATTCATTATTTTAATGCCTGCTCTAAAACCTTTAAATTATCTTCCATAACCTTTAAATAGGTAACACCGTTTTGAACATCTTTCGATGTGATTCCCTGCATGGAATTCATTGACCGAATGGATTGATTTTTCAATTTCGTGTTTTCCACAACAGTCTTTGCAATCTTCTGATCAGAACCATCAATGGTTAATATGGTTCCAAGATTTAACTCATCCATTTTCTTTGCCAGAAATACAACGGTTTCAAAGCTGGCTTCTGTTTCTGCACTACATCCTACAAATGCAGCATAATAAGAAACACCATAATCGTCAACCAGATATCGGAAAGGAAATCTATCTGCAAAGAGAACTGTTTTCTTTTCACTCTGATCAACCACGTCTTTATATTGTACATCTAAATCTTCTAATTTACCAATATAATCCGCTGCATTCTTCTGATACTCATCTTTATGTGCCGAATCCATCTGTCCTAATGTATCAGAAATCTTCTGTACGAGAATTTTCGTATTTTTCAAAGAAAGCCAGACGTGTTCATCATATTCCGGTCCTTCCTCTGCCTCCTCTTCTTCCTCCTGCATTCCCTCAACGACTTCTTCTTCCTTCACCTGTCCTTTTAAGGAATCCATTAAATTAATTACTTTCATATCTTTATTTACAGATTCTTTTAAGGCATCTTCCACCCATCCATCGGATTCGCCACCTACATAGATGAACACGTCGCAGGATGCCACTTTCATAATATCTTCTGCAGTAGGCTGATAACTGTGAAGATCCACTCCATTATCTAAAAGCATTGTGATTTCCACAGAATCATTATTCTCACCTACCACTTCTTTCACCCAGTCATATTCCGGGAAAATGGTGGTCACAATACTAATTTTTCCACCGTCCTTTTTATTACTTCCTCCACAGGCAGTTAATCCCAATACTATGATTATTGCCAAAGCTACACTTACAATTCGCTTCATATGTTCCTCCCAGTTTGAATTTGAAAATCATTATCAAATTATACCGAACCTGTAACACCTTGTCAATACGAATTTGAAAACTATTTTCATATTTGCAATAAAGAAAAACTGCTGCGCTTAAGCACAGCAGCCTTTTTTAATTTCTCTTACTTGAAAAATCTAATCTGACAATTTTCATTTTGTAAACTTTATCTGCTAATTTTGCATAAAAACGATAGCTCTTTGGAATCGTCTCATCCTTGATTTCACTATATTTCTTCATATAGCCTTTTTCACTGATTTTAGAATTTTTAATCCATGGTCTGATGTCCCAACGGGTTTCGTCCACAGTAAAGAGACTCTCAATATTCTCAATATTATTTTCCTTAATCCAATCTTTCAGTCTCATTTTTGCTGCAACTTTTCCCATACTGTCGAAAACAAGTCTTCCTCCCGGAAATCTCAGTGCCATGGCATTAAAGAGTTTTTTAATTTCTTCTCTCTTCATATAACTAAATACGCCTGATGCGAAAAAAATCACTCCATTTTCTACATCAATTTCATCGAACCATTCCTGATCTGTAATATCATAGTCTAAATTTGTAATTCGGTCTGTTTCCGGAATTAATTTGTTTCTAAATTCCATTTTATCCGGTGCATCTAAATTATAAATTTTGCACCTTCCATTATCGCACTTTTCCGCAGTCTGATCTAACCCACAACCAATATTTACCACTGCTGCATCCGGATATTCTGCTAAATATTCTAAAATTTCTGCTTCAATATCATTCTGACGCTGTGCAGCCTCTAAAGTTTCAAACTGCTGCATCTTTCCTGTTTCACTTTGCTCGACTTCCTTGGAATCATATTCAAATCTGGTAAGAAGTTCCATCGCGTAGTCATCACGAAATAAATGAGGAAATTTTTCAATACACATTTTTTTTCTAAAAAGAGGAATAACCATCTGCTCCTCAAGGGTATCTTTTTCAATCTGTACCTTTTCCATTTTTTGCCTCCTGCTCCTTTAAGAAAATTATCTCTAAATATTTTTCTTTTCCGTACTATCTAATTTACCACATTTCCCCGATTTTTCCAAGGGTTCCCTCTGTAATCCTCAAGGAATAAATTCCCCGTTTCATCTTACAATTTTGATTTAAATATGATATGATGAATGTGTATTTATCTGTTCGGAAAAAATCAAATAAGGAAGTATTGCTCTCATTGTTTTTCAATTACAAAACAATCGGTGACACATACTCAAAGGAGGAAAACATGAAAAAAATATTAATCGTTGTAGATATGCAGAACGATTTCATCGATGGTGCCTTAGGAACCCCGGAAGCTGTTGCAATCATTCCGAATGTCATTAACAAAATTGAAGGATTCGACGGTGAAATCATTGCCACACTAGATACACACTTTGTGGATTATCTGGATTCCATGGAAGGCAAGAAAATTCCGGTCACTCATTGTGTCAGGGGAACGGAAGGATGGCAGATTCAGAAAGATGTTAAGGAAGCCCTGAAGAAAAAGAATTATCTTTCTTTGGAAAAAAGTACATTTTGTGGAATTGATTTACCGGATATGGTCTACGAATTATTAGGAGATGAAGATTTATCCATTGAATTGGTCGGTTTATGCACGGATATTTCCGTAGTATCCAATGCACTGATTCTGAAGGCATTCTATCCGGAAAGTGATATTACGGTAGACTCATCCTGTTGTGCAGGAATGACTCCGGAGCTTCATAAAGCAGCACTTGCTACCATACAGTCTTGCCTGATTGATGTTGTTTAAGAGATTTTAAGTTTTGACCTAAAGTAAAAAATCCCATCAGAATGAAATCTGATGGGATTTTTATTTATACTAAATTATATTTTCTTGCCAAAAATGCAAAAGCAATTCCGAATGCAATCAATGCCAATCCCAATGCCATCAATCCACCACTTTCATGAGGATCATTTTTCATCAGGCGGAATTCCGTCGGATCATCATAGTTTATTTTCAAGCGAACACGTTCCCCGATTTTTGGAATATTCTTATTAATGAAAACACCGTTCGAAAGGAAATAAGTCGTTCCATTAAATACTACTTCGTAAATCGGACATTTATATGGTCCATCAAATCTTCTCTCATCGTAATCATTACAAATAGCCATAACCTCATAATTACAACGACTTCTATATGTACTCATATATGACACATATGCCACCGTGAGACAAGAACCAAAACTCACTAAGAAAATCGGTGCTGCAGTATATATGGCGGTTTTGAAATCCATTAATTTCTTCATTTCCTTCAGACTGCGGACTTCAATGATATCCTTTAACTGCACATAACCCAAGGACTGTAATGCCGCAATAGAAATTAGAACACTTCCGATAAAGATCAAAAAAATGGCAAAACCGGTATGTCGTCTGTATTCCAATTTTCTTGCCACATATAATGCAAAACCAACAACTGCAAACGCCTGTGCACAAACACGGAATGCATTCAAATAATCCTTCTGGATAATTAAGTAAATCAGTCCTCCGATTGTCGCTGCAATCCAAATGTAGCCAATAATTCCAAATAGAATTTTTCTAATTTTTCTTATTGCATTTCCCATATTATTTAATTCTCCCTTTCCGTACAAAACTCTGTCTCTATTTTATTCTACATTCCGTACAATTTCAATAAAATCTTAGGAACTCTCATAATATGTTTTTTATTTTTCCGATACCCAAATATATCCAAATGCGTTTGGTCCCCAATGGCAAGCTAAAGCCGGATCCAGATTATCATATTCGCCCATATACGGATGATATTTTTCATCTGTCATCGCAATCAGTTCATCCAGATTTTCCTTATTATAGGTATAAGAGGGAACAATCTGGTATTCTGAATCATGACCGATTTCTGATAAACGATTGACAATTTCCTTCATCGCCTTTTTTAATCCACGTACTTTACCCACCAGTTTCACTTCTCCGCTAATACTATCCAGGGAAATCAATGGTTTTATATTCATCAGACTTCCGGCAACATAAGCAGCCTTACTTAGTCTTCCTCCCTTATACAAATACTCCAGTGATTCCGGAATTGCAATAACCTGTAGTCTCGGAATCAGTTCATTGATTTTCTTCTCCACAAAATCCAGAGATTTATCCCGGTACTTATTTACCTCATCCACCAGAATTCGAATGCCTCCCACAGCACTTTTCGTATCAATAACGCGAACTCTCTCTTCATCTGCAAATAACATTTTCAACGATGCATAGGTTCCTGATATTTTTGAGGAAATTGGTAATATGATGACCTCATCTCCCATTTCAATCATCTTACGAATCATGTTTTGTGCAGTCTCCAAAGATGGAAGGGATGTCTTTGGAAAAATATTTTTCCCAATAAAAATCTTATAAAAGTCATCCAATGATAAATTTACACCATCCAGGTATTCCGTTTCTCCCATCAGAATTTTCAATGGTAAGATTTCCACATCCAATTTTTCCTTTTCTTCCTGCTTAATACTACTTCCCGAATCCACGAGTACTCTAATCATACTTCTGCCTCTTTTCCTGTTTTATTTTTCCAGTCACTTAAACGACTATATTATACCACTAAATCTTTAGAAAATCTCTGTAATTTTTTCAAAAATAGAACTGCATAGAAAAAGGAGTTCCCTCCGCTTTCGCTTCCTGAACTCCTTTTATTTCTCGTTCCATCAATTTTGTTGCTGATGTAACGGTTTCTTATTTCATACTACGGAATCAATGGGCTTTCCCATGTGGCATCAACTTCTTCATAATCAGGATTTGATGGTTTCAGAATCGTATTATATAAATAATTGTGTTCTTCCAGAGAACCCATCTGTTTTGCCTGATAAAGTCTGTCACTTATAGTGTATACACTCATCGTTTTCGTGTTACTGTACACATAAGAACCATCTTTTAACTGCGCATACGCTCTAACCTTAATGGACGTATTATAGAATTTAACGTTCTTCAGTAAGCGCATTGTCATTGCATAGCTTGTAGCATTTTCTAAGTTTCCAAAATGCTTGGACATTGTTCCATATGCATTTGCTTCATAAGTAAATACAGATTTCAGAGTACTTCCTACCACTAATGGTTCATCACCCACATAATCTGCAAGACCAAAAACAAGTCCCTTCTTCACAACATCACTAGAATTTGTAACTGTGTAAATTGCACGGAATCCTTCCTTTTTAACATTCATCTGGAACCCGTTTAATTCTACCTGAACAGATTCTTTTTCTGTTGTTTCTTCCTTCGTGGTCACTTCTTTTGTCGTAACTTCCTTGGTTGTCGTTTCCTCTGTAGTTGTTTCAACCACAGCACTTTCCTTCTTAATTCTGATGGTTGCAGTTCCGCCGGCATAGTTTACTACGACAGTATTTTCTCCTTGGTTCAAAACAGAAAGTGGAATAATTATTCCGGCTCCCTGAATGTTTTGTGCATTCAGTGTTGCTCCGTTTACGGTAGCTCCACTGATTCCTGCAGGAACATTCGCATAAATTCCTCGTTCCGGCGTGAATCCCGGTGACTGAACATTCACGATTGTCGCCACAGTGGAATTATCAAAATAATAATCTGTTGGCTGACCACCGTCGTCATTAATCTGAACCCAGTTTCCTGTAGCAGAAGTTGGATTTTCCTTCTCTGTAGTCGTTTCCTGCTTCTGTGTTGTAGGCTGTGCTGTGGATGGTTGTTCATTCTTCTTTGTCAGTGTAAAGTCTGCTACATTGCAGGCACCACCCTGTGCAGTAATGGTTAGTTTATAAGTTCCCTTTGCAGAGAAAGTTAATTCAGTGGTGTGCGGAATAAAGGTTTCCCATCCTGTACTGCCTTGAACCGGAACTGTTGTTACTGCCTGATCATTCAGGGAAACTTTCATTCCACTGGCATTCCACTGTGTATTTCCTGCTGCCAGATTTAAAGTCAATACATATGTTCCAGCTTCCTGCACATTAATATAATAATCCAAATAGGAATCATTATTTAATCCACCGGCATAAGTTACTCCGTTTGCCGTAGTCAATGTAATCTCACTTGATTTTTTTCCAAAGTCATTTACCTTTACTGTTCCCGGAACATTCGTTACGGCAACTTCTCCGGAACCACCTTCTCCCACAATTGGAAGAATTGCTTCATGAATTGCATTCAATAAGCTTAAGGAGCTGTTTGTGGAGTCCTGACTGATTTCCCAAATCATAACACCACCGGCATTATTGGCTGCATAAGTCGCTTTCTGTTTCATGGTTGGAATCCCATTGTAATAAACTGTTGTTCCGTTAACTACTGCGGAATCCTTCTGTGCATTGGCTGCATTATTTGCAACGACATCTGCATAAGATGCCCAGTTTGGTCTTTCATAGAAAGGCACACCGATGACAAGTTTGTTAGCCGGTACTCCCATAGTATTTTTCCAATAATTAAAGGACTGTGTCGCAAGACTGTATGGAGAATGACCTGCTCCGCCGTCTCCATCGTATGCCATCAGATTTACAAAGTCCAAAAGGTTTAATACTTCACTGGTAAATCCGGAACCACTGGTTGCTGCTACAGCAACAGTTAAAATCATATTATTCTGATTACAGAGTGCTCTTAATTTCTTCATAAAATCAACATACTGTGCCTGGCTGGAAGAAGTTGGATATTCCCAATCGATATCAACTCCCTTGAATCCATGCTGTACTGCCTGATTTACAATACTATTTGCCAAAGACTGACGTTTTGCTTCCGTATCTGTATTTGCTTCAAAGATTACACTACACTTCTTATCCGGATCCCAGGAATCTGAATGACTCCATCCACCTACAGACAGTACCGGTACAACATTATGCTGATTACATGCATTTACCATTGCCTTAATATTCGATGCTTCTCCGCTAAGGCTCTGCATGGTACCATTCAGTGAACCTGATGGAAGACCAAACGCATAATATGCATGGGTTATTTTATCCCACTGTACCTGACTCGTAATGTCACCATACCAGTTTGGATAATATGCTACCACCTTAAAGTCATTTCCATATTTTGTAGAAGAAGAATTCTTCGGGATTTCCACTGTCGCTTCCTGGGTCTGCGGCTGTGTCTGATTCTGTGTTGGTTCTTCTGTCTGAGTTTCTCCCGGAATAGTTGCCTTTCCGGTTACAGACTTCAGATTGAATGTTTCCCAGGTTCCTACTGATTCTCCACAGGCATGTAAGATTCCTGCCTTAGAATCGTTAATGTCAGCCTGTACATATTTTCCATTGGCATTTGCCTTAATTGCGTAAGTTCCGTTAGACTGTTTCTCCAACGTAAACTTTTCCCAATCACTGATTTTGTTGCTTCGTGCCTTCACCGGATTTTTGGTATCCGTATCATCAATGATTGCACACAGGTATTTATTGTTTGCTCTGGCCTGGAAGGAATAAGTTCCGTCACTGTTTCGAATAATTCGGAACTGTTCCCAGCCACCGGAAGAATCACGGTCTGCTACCAGATTAGATTCCCCGTAATCTTCAGAACAAACATATTTAGAATTAATGGTTGCCTGAATTCCAAAATAACTATCATCTGTTAAGGCAGTATCAGCAAAAACAACAGTTCCCGGAAGTTTTGGTTTCATGTTATTATAAGTAACTCCTGTGCTGCTGTTGTTTGTGCCAATATTACCACTACCCCATTTTGTTCGGATGGCATCTTCAGAATCAGAAGAAGGTTTAACCTTTCCCTGACTTGCATATTCATGATAAATTCCCCAACTTCCCATACCGTTGGACTTGTAAGACCAGTTCGTATAATGCCAACCGGCTTTGTTCATTTTATCAAGAACATATTTCCATTTTGCATCTCCATCAAAGCAGTTAAATTCACCGATGTATGTCGGAACACCGTAATTTGCACTGTTTACACTGTTAACCAGGTTATTAATGGCATTTACCTGTCCGTTATAATTTTCGTCATTATCTGCCACATAATCCCATGGATAATGGTGATATTCGTACATTACGTTCGTCCAACCATAGCGGGATGGATTTGGAAGGTTTGCTGTACCCCAGCATGATTCCATAATAATGATATGATCCGGGTCAACGGAACGAATTGTATCATACATTCTGTCATAGAAATTCCAATGCTTTTCGCCGGTTGAACCTGCTTTTTCTCCCGGCTCATTCAAGGTATCGTAACCTGCTACTGCCGGATTTCCAGCATAATGCTGTGCAACAACTTTCCACAAATCCAATGTCTGTGTCATCAATGTTTCATTGCTGAAAAATGTTACATCAGATACACTGTTAAGCACCTGGCCGGAATGATCCTGACCATTCTGTGAACCAAAAGCACCATGAAGGTCTAAGATAACATAAATTCCTCTCTGACTACACTGCTCCACAATCCAGTCCAATCGGGTAAATGCATCGGAACGAAGCACCCAACTGTTTCCAGACTTCTTGTACAGGTTCATATAAGTAAACGGCACTCGAACTACAGACATTCCCATGCTTTTCATCTTGTCAAAGTCTGCTGTTGTTATGTAATTACTTTCATAGTAATCTAACAATTCCAATGCCTTGTCCTGTCCAAACCGATTGGTCAGTCCTTCAAGAATTGTCTTCTGATCCGAAGCATCTGTAGAACTCATCCAGCTTTCCTGTACAAAAAGGTTTCCTAAGTTTGTTCCTCGAAGATAAACATTGTTTCCCTTTCCATAATTGTTTTTCACATAGGTCCCGTCGACTTTCAAAAAGTCATTCTTTGTAAAGCCTGTTGTGGCAGCCTTTACCGCTTTCACATCATTTCCCACTCCAATTCCGGTAAATAAACCGGCGGTTAAGCACATTGCCATGGTGTATGCCAATGCTCTTTTACCCATTCCTTTGAATTTCCGCATTTTTTCCTCCATCCTTGCGTTGTTTTAAGACTTATAAATCTTACCGGTTTGTCATTTTAGCGAGATTTATAGTTCTTATGTTTTCCTTCAAACTCAAAGCCCCATAGGTACTTTCATTTTATACCAAATTATGGTACCTCACCATATACAATCACACCTGATATGTAGTATGGCTTTATATTATATGCACAAAAAATATGTGCATAGTAATAACATCTTTTTTACTCATCCAAAATTGCAATTCCATGATTCCAATGGTAATCACAGTACTGATAATTCGGATTCACTTTTGTTAAAATCTGCTGATACAAATAATTATGTCCCTGCAGATTAGACATATTCTGCTTCTGATGCAGAACATCCGCTAAATGATATATGGTAAACACACCCGGATTGCTGTAGATCACAGAGCCATCCTTTAATTTTACATAAGCTCTCACACCAATCTCTGATGTATAAAAATCTCTGTTCTTGAGTAGTTTCATTGTCAGCGCATAACTTTTTCCATGCTCAAACGTTGTCTCATAACATCGTGACAATGGATTCGCCAGATTCACGGTATAAGCATAAACTGATTTTTGTTTGCTTCCCAGAATCAAGTCATCCTTTGCTGCATAATCCATCAATCCGTAAATCATTCCTGCTTCCTGAATTTCATTGGCCGGATCCGACACTGAAAAGACAATTCGAAATCCTTCCAAAACATCACTAATCTGACAACCGTTCAGGGCTACTTCTGCACGACTTACCGGCTGACTCTGATTTTTTAAAGAAATGGACATTCCCGTGATATTCACACCACCCATTCCACAAATCACCTTAACCGTATTGTCACTTCCTGCCTTTAAATCAACGAAGCATCGCGCCACGCCCTTTCCGTAATCACTCCAGCCGGATGTTTTATCAAACTTCAGGAAATATCCGTCCCCTGAAGCATCTCCACTGCTGTGTACCAATCCTGTGGCGCCATCCGGTGTGGCATAATAAACAGTAAGCATTGCCTGCCCACCAATTCCGCCATTGATGTGATTCCACTGTAATGCTGCACCTTCCATATGAAGATTATGTACGGCACCATCCCCTTCTAGCTGCGCAGCGCCGAACAGCGTAGCTTCCGAGGCTTTATAATTTGTCGTTTCTACAAAATCCTCCGGATTTGGTTTGCTGTTATTTCCTGCTAAATCTTCCGGATTTACAACATCCACATTTTCAACACCCCGTTTCGTTTGTTCCACCTTCTTAATGGAACCATCTTCCCGAAACGTCACTTCATCCGCACATACAGAGCGAAGGGTCCCGTTTCCGGATATTTCACAGTTATGATAGAACAAATACCAATGCCCCTTATACTCACAAATGGAACCATGGGTCGTATCACATCCTGTCCCATCCAATACAATACCGCCTTCTTTCCATGGTCCATATGGACTGCTGGCAGTAGAATATCTCATCAGGTTTTCTCCCCATGTGTTGTCGGCATACATGGCATAGTAAATGCCATTTCGTTTAAACACCCACATTGCTTCATGAAAGTCTGTTAAGCTTCCGGTAATTTCTACCGGTTCCTCTGCCAGATATTCCATGTTGTCCTGCATTTTTGCCACATAGCTGTGGGCACCGCCTCCGGTGTATAAATAATACTGTCCGTCATCATCTTTGAACATACATGGATCGATTCCCGTTACATAAGGGCTACCATCTTTTTTCTTTACGTATCCGTCGGATGCACAGGTAAAATCACTGGCAGGCTTCGTGCTTTTTGCCACGCCGATTCTCCAGGTACTGTTCCAATCATCCCCGGAACCTGTTGGATGTGGAAAATACAAGTAGTATGTTCCATTCCTATAGGCTGCATCCGGAGCCCACATGAAGCCTCCTTCCGGACGTCCCCAAGATACGTCATCTGAAGATAAAATTTCCCCTTCATCTTTCCAGGTCACCATATTCGTCGTGGAGAAAACATGATACTTATCCATTAAGTCACATCCTCTGGAAGGAAAAATGTCATGGGAAGCATAAATGTACAATTTTCCATTAGCTTCCCATACATGGGCCGACGGGTCTGCTGTAAACATATTTGCGATAATCGGATTTCCCGCATATGCTTCTGCAGCCTCCACTGTTTTTTCCTGTTTTTCCCACACCATATGAAAGGATAATATGAGTAATGTCAAAACCATCCCTGCTGTAATAAATTTTTTCATAATATCTCCTTCTATAGGTTTCCTATTTCACCAAAGTATTACTCCAATCAAAATCCACTGTTTCATAATTAGGATTTACTACTTTTAAAATCATTGTATATAAATAGTTATGTGCATTGACATTGGTCATCATCTGATTCTGATATAGATAATTCGCTAATCGATATACCGTTAATGTCTTCACATCACTGTATACATAAGAGCCGTCCTTTAACTTCGCATAAGCTCTGACACTAATGGATGTGTTATAGAACTTCGCACTCTTGATATGCTTCATGGTCATGGAATAACTCTTTCCATTAGCAAAAGTGCTGGCATTGCGCTGTAGCATTCCGTACTGGTCCACTTCATAGTTATATACGGTGCTGTTACTGCTTCCTACAACCATTTCAGAATTTGATGTATAATCGGTCAATCCGTAAACCAGTCCAGTACCTACGATTTCATTGTCTGGATCATCAGAAGAGAATATCACACGGAATCCTTCATAAGTGGTACTAATCTGATATCCATTAATTTCCATTTTTGCCTTAGAAATAACAGTCGGTTCTTCCGTGGTTGGTTCCTCGCTAGTCAGTTCTTCTGTCGTCGTTTCTTCTGTCATTGGTTCCTCGGTAGTTGGCTCTTCTGTTTCAATTTCTCCGTTTCGTGCTACTAAGAAGTCTGCCACATTCACTGCACCACTAACAGCTTTTACGGATATTTTGTATGCTCCCGCTTCTGCTGCATTGAATTTACAGCTGTGATTGATAAATGCTTCCCAGTCTGTGCTGGCTATAATCGGAAGTGTTACTACTTCCGTATCATTTACACTGACTACCATGCTCTCCGCATTCCACTGGACATTTCCGGCAGCCAATGGAAGATTAATTGTGTAAGAGCCTTCCTGCGTAACATTAACATAGAAATCTAAGTAAGAATTATTATTAAGTCCTCCTGCATATGTGACACCACTGGTCGTTGTAGTAAAGGTAACGGATGATGTCTTATCGTAATAGTCTTTTACCTTTACAGTTCCCGGAACATCCGTTACTGCTGTTTGTCCGTCCCCGTCTCTTGGTGCCACACCACCATCATAAAGGCCGTTCTGAATAGCCTTCATCAAAGATGTATTATTGGTCGTATCCTGGGTTAATTCCCAGTTCATGATTCCTGCATAGCTCTTTGCCAAAGGAATAATTCCTGTGACACGGTTATAAAGGTTCGTTCCTCTGGTTTGTCCCACAATTTCACTGTATGCTGTATAAGGTCCATCTGCATAAAATGGTACTCCTAATACAATCTTTTCCTTTGGAACTCCCTTTGTATTCATAAAATAATTAATTCTGGATGGATAATTGCTTGCGCTACAATCATATTCCATCAGCATGACATAATCAAAATAAGTCAATGCTTTATTGGTTACATTGCCTGCATACCACTGTCCAATAGCTGTGGTGAATAACAGGTCGTTTGATTTACATTTCGCACTGAGTGTTCTCATCCATGCTTCATAGTTGTTCCAAACAGACTGTGAGGTATGACTGTCTCCTTCAATATCAATATCGATTCCGTCTAAATTATATTTCTGTGCGAAGGAAATAATCTGATCATTAAAGCTGTCCATTCTGGATGCTGTTACTAAAGCAGTATAGTTATCACCATAATCAGCACCACCTAAGGAAGCCATAACCTTTACTCCATGATTGTGTGCTGCTGTAACAATATTTTTTGTCAGACTGTCACTACTGTAACTTAAGTTTCCGTTGGTATCCGGATTACAAAATGCCAGGCAGATATGTGTCAATCCATCCCAGTTAATCTTCTGATAGAACCCCGATGCGGACCAGTTTGGTAAATAGCCCACAGACAAATATTGCCCAGAGGTATTCGTTGATCCATCCGGTACCGTCACCGGATGAAATACTTTACTTTGGTTTTGTCCCTGTTCGATTGTGGTTTCTTCCACTGTAGTTGATTCTTCCGTAGTTGGTTCTGCAGTGGTTTCTTCCGGCTGAACCAAAGACATAGTAAAGCTATTTATGTTGCAAGCGCCACCGCCACCATTGGTAGCTAAAGAAATCGTATGCTTGCCACCTGTGATATGGAACTGTGCCTTATGATTTATGAAGGCATCCCATGCAGTACTTCCAGTAACCGGAATACTTGCCACCTGTGTTCCATCCACAGAAACAAGAATATTTGCCGCATTATACTGTGTGTTTCCTGCCGCCAGAGGCAATGTCATTTCATAGTTCCCTGCCACGGCATTAACCTTATAAGAAATGGAAGAACCATTCTTAAAGTTTCCTGCATAAGCATCTACGGTAATTCCGGAAGATGCGTCCGAATAATCTGTAATCAGAACGGTTCCCGGAATGGTTGTTACCATTGCACTGCTTCCAGAGATTTCCTCTCCCTCCATAGCTTTTCCCGGAACCGGTGAAATTTCAACCACTCCATCTGCCGGCTCTCCATATGCTTCAATTTCATATAGAGAATTTCCATAGGTTGTGGCACGCTTTGTCATATCGACTTTAATGTAGCGGGCGGTCCGATTCACATTGGTCACATCTAACACCGCACCCTGTGCACCATTGGTTACTGTTCGAACGGTTTCCCAATTGGAATTATCTTTAGAAACCTGAACGGTATAGTCTGCGGCAGATGCTGCTTCCCAGGTCAGTTTAATTTCATTCAGGTTGTAATTCTTTTCTAAATCAACGACTGCCCACTGGCTGTCACTCCATTCGGATTCCCAACGACAGGCATCCTTTGATTTATTTCCATCGGTCAGCTTATCAGCTGTGTAATCAGCATTCTGCATTTTCACGCCGGTACTTCTGGTAGAAGATACGGTAACCGGCTTATTTAATGCAATGTCTCCAATAGTAATCGTCTTTGTATTTACCGCACTGTCCGTCTGACCGTCCAGATACGCCATTGCCTTAATTGTTGCAGAAACATTTAACTTAAATGGTCCAGTGTAGGTTTTACCATTAGTCTTAGATGGGATTGTCCCATCTGTTGTGTATCGAATGGTTGCACCGGCTGTATTTGTTTTTAATACCACGGTTGGTGCTTCTCTATAACATTCATTTGTCGGTTCAATAGTTGGTGCTGCCACACCGGAACCGTAATTGACAATGTACTGTCTTGCTCCTCCGTTATAAACTCCGCCACCAGTGTTATTAATTACATGGTCCGTTCTCGGATTTCCCGTTAGCATGACCGAACAAATATTATGAACTGTCACTCCAGCCACATCCGGTACTTCCATTACAGTATTCTGTGTTACTGCAGCATCTCTGTTATATAAATACATTCCCAGACCATATGCCTGATGCGAAATAACATTGTCTGATACCTTGTAAGATGCATATCCATTCACTCCATTATGTGACCAGGAACTCTGGTTTGGAACGTCATATGGCATTTCACTCTGATACATATATGTCCGTCCACCATTTCCATTCCATACCGTCTGATACTGATGAAAATGTTCCACCATTAATCCGTAGATTGTTACATTATCACCATTGACAATAATTCCATTAGTAGTCTTATTGGTATTCCAACCCACACCATAAGTGTGGTCTGCACGCCACACCCAGAAATTGTCACCGATAACGTCGTTAGCATTAATAATAACGCAGGTGTCTGCGTTTGTTGCAACATTCTCTACACCACCGACCCGGAAGAATACATCACCGATAAAAATCGGATTGGTTGTATGGGATCTTGCAGATCCGGATTCTCCTACCTGAAGCATAGTTCTCGTATTAGTTGTTCCGGCATCAAACAACAGTCCGGCAATTTTAATGCCATCAGCATCTGCTGTCTTAATACAAACATTTCCATTCGTAGACTTTAAGGATGCCAGTCCAATTCCTAAAACAACAGTATTTTCATTCTTAACTTCAATCGGTTTATTAATGTTATAAATCCCCGGTGTAAAGATTAAATGTTTTCCTTGTGCTAATTCATTATTAATCTTATCAACGGAATCCGTTGGTTTTGCCACAAAGCATTTATCAATCGAAATAAAGGTTCCGTTGTTATTTCCTTCCCAGGATACTCCCTTGGAATTGGTTCTTCTTTCCGGAACGAAAATTCCATATTCACCATTGTGATATACCAGAAATGGTTTTTCATAAGAATCCGGTGTCTGAGCAATCGGTGTGTAATGCGCTTGTCCGTCTTCGTTTGGTGTATTGGTACATCCTACAAAGTTCATGTTCCAATTGGATCCGCTCCAGCTAGCCCATTCCGTGTTTCTGGAAATCCACTGCTGCTGGGAGCCGGAGTTTGTGGAACTGGTCACTTTCGAGTCTGCCAAAAATCCACCACTGGCCCATCCACCATTATCATGTAAATCTAATTTTCCATTAATCTGCATTCTTCGAAGAGATACCGCCTGAGAAGTCGCCCACATCATGTCGCTGTCCACGGTAAGATTCTCTGCCATTCTCCAGAAGTTACAAGTAGCATTGTGATTGCTGTCACCACCTAACCATCTGGCAGTACAATTCATTTTTCCCACATGGGTATCTGTCGGTTTTAGTCCCAGACCGGATACCTGCGTATAGAATCCCACATAGAAATCCAGAGACGAATAATTTCCCGGTTTGAAATAAAATGCATATCGGTCACTTCCAAACTGATTGGTTTCCTGCTTATTCCATGTACTTGTTAAGATGGATTGTACCTGAGACATGTCATCTGTTTTATCAAAAACATAAACGTTCTCGCCGAACAACTGAATTTCTTCAGATGTTGGATCAGAATCTCCGGATTCTCCTCCACTTAACTGTGTTCTGACTTTGTAATAGTAAGAACCGGCCGTTTCATCTACATAGGTTGTAGTGGATGAAGAACCGATTTTTGTGTAAGTTCCATATCGGCTATTACTTCGATATACGTTATATCCTGTTGCTCCATTCACACTCTCCCAGCGAATCGTTTTCTTATTTCCGTCCTTTTCAAAATACACTCTTGCCGGTGCATTCTGTGCCGCACCGGATACAGACTGATGGAACGGGAACATTTCTGTTCCCGTAAAAATCATCACTGTTATCATAAGAAAACAAACTAATTTTCTTAGTTGTCTCATATCTGTTCTCTCCCTAATCCTTTTCTGATTAATCCATCGTTACTAATGTTTTGTTCCAATCAAATTCCACTTTCTGATAGTTTGAATCTGCTATGGACAAAATCTTCGTATATAAATAGTTGTGACTTACTTCATTGGTCATTTCCTTATGCTGATATAAGTAATGTGCTAAATCATAAACCGTAAATTTCTTTATGTTACCATATACATAAGTGCCATTCTTTAACCGAATATATGCTCTGACTGAAATCTGTGCATGATAGAAGTTTGCATTTTTAATATTTGTCATAGTCATTGCATAACTCTGACCTATTCCGTAAGACTTCTTTAATTTTGCACTGTCATTTGCTTCATAATCATAAACACTCTTTGCAGTGCTTCCTACATATAAGTCATTGTCTGTTGCATAATCTGCTAAGCCATATATCAAACCTGCATGGGCTACTTCATTGTCAGGATCGTTTACACTGTAAACGACACGGAATCCTTCTGCAGAGGCATTAATCTGACATCCGTTAATTGCTACTGATGCTTTCATCTGAACCGGTTGGGTGGTTGATTCTTCCGTTGGTGCTTCCGTTGTGGTTTCCTGTGCTTTCTTTACAATCATGAAATCTGTCACATTACATGCTCCGGAATCTGACACCAAAGAAATCTTATATTCACCCTTTGCAGCAAAGTTGATTTCTGCAGTATGGTCAATAAATGTCGTCCAATCAGTGCTTGCCTGCACCGGAACAGTTGCCACAGTTTCATTGTTTAATTTCACAAGCATATTCTTTGCATTGTACTGTGGATTTCCTGCTCCAAGCTTTAGGGTTACGGTATATTTTCCTGCCTCTGGGACGCGAATGTAATAACTCAGTTCTGAACCATTCTTTAAGTTTCCTGCATAAGTCGGTGTACCTGAAGTGATTGTAATTTCACTACTCTTTGATACAAAGGAATCTACCGGAACTGTCCCCGGAATTGCTGTAATTATCGGATTTGTTACTGTGCTTGTGCTTTTAACAATATCCTTAATGACCTTTAACAGGGAATAGGTTCCAAAAGAATCCTGTCCTAATTCCCAAATCATGATTCCGCCGTACGACTTACTTAACTCAGCCTTCTCCCTAATACTTGGTTCGCCATTATAATAGACTGTCTTCCCATTGATGGTTGCGGTATCAGAATTTCTGTTGCTTGCATTGGCACTAATAATTTCACCATAGGTAAATGCATCAG
Source organism: uncultured Lachnospiraceae bacterium (assembly GCA_902766735.1). Lineage (GTDB taxonomy): Bacteria > Bacillota > Clostridia > Lachnospirales > Lachnospiraceae > Eubacterium_G. The sequence goes on along the minus strand of CACXEU010000099.1, from coordinate 51,034 downwards.
AATATCCACCGGGACCATAACCATAGAATGGTACTCCAATTGTTAAACGATCCTTACTAATGCCTTTTCCTACATAATGAGAAATCTGACCATTTACAAAATTCATAGATGCTACCGGTCCATTTCCTGCATTCTCGTCGTAAGTCATCAGATTGATAAAATCGAAGTAGTTATAAGTACTGTTCTGAATTGAACCAGTAAACCAGGATGAAACCGCCATGGTTAATAATTTATTTTCAGCTTTTAATCTACTGGACAATTCGCTAATAAACGGATCAAAGTTTGCCCATGTGTTGGAGTCGGATACTTCAATATCGATGTCAACACCATCTAAACCGTATGTATCAACATAGTTCATAATCTGATTTACAATGGAAGTTCTCTTAGCGGCTGTTCCAAATGGATTGTCCGATGTATTAAATCCACCGCCACCACCGATGGCTATCATTGCCTTTACACCATTCTGATGGCATTTGTTCACTACATTCTGCGTATTGGATGCACTAAATCCTGAAGTCAATGTTCCGTTGTTATATGTCATGAATGATAATACACAATGTGTCAGTGCTGAAAAATCAATACTGTTTAAGCTTCCCAATCTGTAAGAAGGTAAATATCCAACAACTCTTCCGCTATTGGACGAAAGTTGTTCTTCTGGCAATGTTGCATCCGGAACCTGTGGTTCTGTCGGTTGTTCATTAGATTCATTTACCGTTTTTGCTGAAAAATCTGCCACATTACATGAGCCTCCGTCTGCAACGATAGAAAGCTTATGCTGTCCTGCGGTCACGCTAAAGGTTGCTGTATGGTCTATAAAAGTTTCCCAACTACTGCTTCCCTGAACAGGAATGGTTGCAACAGTCTGATCATCCAATTTGATAATCATATTCTTTGCATTCCACTGCATATCTCCGGCTGCAAACTTAAATGTAAATTGATAGTTTCCTGAATCTTTAGCCGTTACCGCGTAGTTCAATTCTTTGTTACTATTTAAATTTCCTGCATAAATTGTATTTCCGATTTTGTTCATTGTGATGGAATCTGTTTTAGAAGTAAACGCTCCTACAGAAACCGTTCCCGGAATTACGGACACAGTCTGTCCCCCCTCACGGGCCAATCTCTTTTCTAACTGATCATAGTATAATGACTGCGGAACAAGATCTGCAGCCTGACCAATTCCTTCTTTATAATCTTCCGGTGCTGTATTCGGATTTCCATAAGAAGAACTTTCACTGGTCGGTGTAGTCTTGACGCTGGTTGCCGCCCCCTGGGTTCCAATAATGTATCCGTATCCATGCTGTCTGGAATCAATAATATAGTTCGTTCCTGATTTATATCTGTTCCCTTTGGTATTCCAGAAAACAGTCTGGGAAGATGTCACTCCATGTCTGTTCCCAGCCGTACCACCATAAGGACGGACGTGGGTTTCCACAAAGTCCCCATTTAATTCTTCATTGTCAATCAGGTTTGACATACTTAAGTACATATGGAAGTCGCTTCCATATTTTGGATCTGTGGAAGTGTAATGATAAATAACATTTCCATTAGCGTAAGAATACTTAAATGCGAAACTATGTCTTGCGCTGGTGGAAGAACAGTTCTTAATTAATGTTTCCTGTCCGCAAAGATTAATTCCATATCCGTTTCCGCCGCCGCCTTCATACTGTGGATAACTGAAATCACAGTTTTCAATAGTTACATTCTTTGTTCTATTTAAGTCCAATCCATTAGAAATCATATGAATCTGTGATGCATTGCCTGCCTGATAGGTTGCGATATTCTTTGCAAAGCAGTTCTCACAGTTAGAAAATTTAATCAGGAACGCCTGATTAGCCTCGTAGGCACCTGTTCCTGCAGTCTTGTAATCTTCTTCTCCCCATCCGTTTGTTTTCGGATTCATCTTATTACCAATAGAGAAATCCATTAAACCAATGTTTTTCTTCGTTGGTGCTTTAACTTTATAAATTCTTGCACTATCTCTGGTCTTTAAGGCATATCTTGTAGGGATATCAATTTCGATTGTGTTATTGGATGCATTGACTGCGGTAACCTTACGATAGAAGGTTGGTCCCATTGTTGTTGGATTTAAAGAAGCGGACCAGAATCCGTTCATCTGATGTTCATCAATGAATCCCTGGGTTCTGTTGCTTCGAACCACAACATAATCTCCTACTGCAAAACCACTGGTACTGTTTACCGGAATGGTTGTGGTAGGTTTTGTGATATCTTTTGATAAATTGCTGGATGCTCCATTTACAGTGTCCCATGATGCATCTCCCTGTACGAGAATAACCTGACTGTTCATCATATTTTCTGCATAACATCTTATAAAAGTCTTTCCAATTCCGTCCCCTTTCAATAAGACATTCGCTGCACTGATTTTTAATGCTGCTGCACCGGTTCCACTGGGCTTCACCTTATAAGTTCCTGCCGGTAAGTAAACGGTACCGCCACCGGCATTCTGTACCGCATTGATTGCATTCTGAATTGCCGTGGTGGAATCATTCCCTCCTGTGCTGTCTGCTCCATAGTCAAGAACATTAGCAGTAATTCCACTCATTGTAGTAGGAAGTGCTTTCTCTCCCTTCTCATAACCTGCATAGGAAAAATCCTGCAAATATTGTGTTCCATTATTAATGGAATATCCCGGAGTCCAATTTTCCGGGTACAGTGCACTTCTCCAGGAAGTTCCTGCACTGACTGTCGTTTCATTCGCCGGCAGAGACATTGGCAGCAGTCCCATTACCATTGTTAGCGTTAACAGAAACGATAGTACTCTTTTACTCAATTTCATAAATGTTTCTCTCCTTTGCTTTTTTCCTCTTTTCTCCGATTCAAGTTTTCGTTTTTTATTATAGGTATCGCTTTTTTGTTTTTCCATAGTAAAAAAGCATTTTTATTGTTTCTTATCATTTTTGGCGTAATGAGGGAATTGGAAAGGCTTCCATTGTGCAATTCGCACAGTTTTGAAACATTTTTTTAGTGCTTTTTCGAGATGTTAGCGCTAAAATAATTTTTATCATTTCAAAAATATCATTGGAACCGTTTCAAAATTTGTCTATTCTTGGTTTGAAATTCAATTTTCAGGCAATAAAAAAGCAGACTTTTCCTATTTTATGGAAAAATCCACTTGAAATTACAAAAGCCCTGCAAGTAACTACAACTTGCAGGGCTTTTCATTGTTCAATTAGTTATTAGATGTGTTGCCATATGGAACAACTTCATAATTCGGATCAACCTTTGTTAAGTAACGGGTATATAGTTCATTATGTTCTGCCTCGGATGGCATCAACTTGTTCTGATATAAATAAGTGATTACATCATAAATATTATAGGTTCTTACATCACTATACACGTAACTGTCATCTTCCAGTTTTACATAAGCTCTAATGTACCAGTTGGAAGTTAACTCTTTCACACTTTCCTTTGCAAACTTTAATGTCATTCGATAACTGGTTCCATCAGTAAGAGTCTGAGAATAATTGTGAGCACACTTTGCATCTGCATTGGCTGCAAAACTTGCTACATATTCAGAAGAACTTCCCACATACATGTCACTTTCCTCTGCATAATCTGCCACACCGTAAATCAATCCACTTTCTACTACATCCAGTCCGTTCAGTGTATCTGTTACAGTATAAACACCTCGCATACCACCAACTTTACTATTTAAAACATATCCATTAAATTCGAAACCTTCCACTGGTGGAACATATTCATGGAATTCCTGTGTGGATGTAACTGTTCCTGCATAGCTCCATACATCTGTTTTCGTGCGGTCTAAGTGAAGAACCGGACGAATTCCAAAGTTTTGTATCGTCTTGTCAAAATCAGCACCACCACCTGCCGGATGAATTCCGGTAGCCTTATAAGTCTGATCTGCTGTCAATCCTTCTCCTCTTAACCACCAGTTCGTGTTACGCGTAAAATAAGCAGCATCCTCTCCAAAGCTATATCCGCCTTTATCAAGAACATACTGTGTGATTTTTCCCATCTTCATTAAATCCCACTGTGAATCAAGTAAAAAAGACTTCCAGAATCCATAGGCACTGTTTCCACATTCCTGTGCAGATAATAAATATACTTTATCTAAAGTATCATTCCCGTTTTCAACCAACGGGCCTCCGACACTGAAATCATCATTTACAACTAAGGTCGTCTTAATTGCATCCTTTTCATCGGAAGTAAAAGCTGTATTATAAAAGGTATCATTTAACCAACCTCTTAAAGAACAGGTTTCCCAAGTCGTCGGATCCGATGTAGTGTTATATGGTCCACAATCCAACACCTTATCAGCTAAAAGAAACATATCATCTTCTGTGACAGATAAAACTCTCCACAGAATCGGCTCCTTATCCTGTGCATTACTTTGATAATAGTTTCCAAAATACACACAGTCCCAGGTAACTACATTATCATCACCCACCGCCTCAATCACCGGATTTGCCGGTTCCGGTGGAGTTACCTTTCCTTCCACTGCTCTATCAGGTAATGCGAAAGAAAAAAGCAATGCCATACTTAATCCTGCTGCAAATAATTTCTTTAAATTTTTACCCATAATAACTATCCTTTCTTTTTCTCTCCATTGTTTTTCCATCATTAAACTCCATTCTACTCCATAAAATTTTCTCTTTCAAGACAAAAGATAAATATTGTCCACCTTTAACAATTCATTAACATTTGACACTCCCTCTTATTTGGTGTATAAATGAAATCGTTTGAATCTAAAGATAAAGGGGAAACAATATGTCAGATAAAAAGTTATTAGTACTTGATATTGACGGCACATTAACAAACAGTAAAAAAGAAATTACAGATGCAACGAAAGAAGCAATCAAAAAAATTCAGCAGGATGGACACATTGTTGTCATCGCATCCGGAAGACCGACTCCGGGAACGGCCAAAGTCGCTGATGAATTGGAATTAGATAAAACCGGTGGCTACGTTTTATCTTATAACGGTGCAAGAATTACCGATTGGAAAACGAAAGAAATCATTTACCAGAATACTTTAGACCAGAATATTATTTCCGATTTATATGAATATGCAACCGAAAATGATTTAGGGTTGGTTACCTATCAGGAACAAAACGTGGTAACAGGAACCCGACATGATGACTATATGGAAATGGAAGCCCGCATTAACGGAATCCCAATTGTGGACGTGGAAAACTTCCCGGATTATGTGGACTTTGATGTAAATAAATGTCTTCTCACTGCGCCGGTAGATAGCGCACCGGAACATGAAACTTCTATTTCAGAATTATTGGATAACGCCAATGTCTGCCGTTCCGAACCATTCTTTATAGAAGTAATGCCTCAAGGCGTTGATAAGGCCGCATCTCTGGATAAACTGGTTCATATCCTGGATATGAAACAGGAAAACACCATTTGTTGTGGCGACGGTTTCAATGATTTATCCATGATTCAATATGCCGGTGTTGGCGTTGCCATGGGAAACGCTCAGGACGAGGTAAAGAATCAGGCAGACTTCATTACAAAATCAAATGATGATGACGGAATTGTACATGTCATCGATACATTTTTTAAATAAGCTAAACAGCAGTTATGTTCTCATAGCTGCTGTTTTTCTTTTTCTTCTATATAAATAACATCATTCTATTATTCTGAATCGTTTTTTCTAAAATTTTACAACCAAACTAAAATTTCAAATCCCTTTTTATTGACTATTTTTGATTATCTTTGCTTGACTTTGACTATTTTTATGCCATAATGAAAATAGTTAGTGATTATTTATGATTTTTTATGGCATTTTAATCAAATTTAATCAAGTGGAGAGAATAATTATGTTAAGTCACGAAAGATATGTTCTAATACAGGAAATTGTTAACGAAAAGGGAACCGTCACAGTTGCTGAATTATCAAAGGCGCTGGACACTTCTGAGTCCACCATCCGACGAGATCTTACCGCCTTGGACGAATTAGGAAAAATCCAAAAATTTTTCGGTGGTGCAACGAAAGCAGAAACTCCGCATCGTTTTTTGGAAGACACCATTCGGGTAAAAGAGTCCTTAATGAACGAAGAAAAAACAGCCATAGGGAAATATGCTGCCACACTCATCAGCGATGATGATTTCGTGTTCATTGATGCAGGAACAACCACTGCCAGAATGATTGATTTCATTGAAAAAAATAATGCGACCTATGTTACCAATGGTATCACTCATGCCAGAAAGCTTTTGGAAAAAGGCCTGAATACTTATATCATTGGTGGGAAGATTAAGACTATGACCGAAGCCATCATCGGAGTGGAAGCTATTGCAAACTTAGCAAAATTCAATTTTTCCAAAGCTTTTATCGGAGTCAACGGAATTGACTTAAAAGCCGGTTACACCACACCGGATATTGATGAAGGTCTCCTAAAAGAAACAGCTATTAATCAAAGCAATATGGTCTTTGTTTTAGCAGACCATTCAAAATTCAAAAAAATTTTTGCAAAAACTTTTAAGGAACTTAATCAATGCTGTATCATTACGGACTACCTTCCGGATCCAAGATACAGCCATGAAACAGTCATTAAAATCGTGAAATAAAAGGAGGTGGCTTCATGATTTACACGGTAACTCTTAACCCATCCATCGACTATATTGTCAAGATGGATCAGTTGGTAATGGGAATTACCAATCGTACCATTGGAGAAGAATATTACTTTGGTGGAAAAGGAATTAATGTTTCCTGCGTCCTTGCGGAATTGGAATTGCACTCTACCGCGTTGGGGTTTGTGGCAGGCTTTACCGGTGATGCCATCGATAAGGGAATTGCCAACAGCCACATTACCACTGATTTTATTCGTTTGAAAAATGGGGTTTCCAGAATCAATGTCAAAATCAAGGCCGGAGAAGAAACGGAAATCAACGGTCAGGGACCTGATATTGAGGCAGACGAACTGGATGCATTAATGGGGAAACTGGACAATATTCGAAACGGTGACACACTGATTCTTGCCGGGAGCATTCCAAATACCTTACCGGATGATGTTTACGAAAGAATGTTAGAAAAACTTCAACACAAGGATTTGAGAATTGTGGTAGATGCCACAAAAAAACTTTTGGTAAATTCCTTAAAATATGGTCCATTTCTGATTAAACCGAATCGTCAGGAACTTTCCGAGATTTTTGACGTGGAAGTAAAAACAAAGGAAGACACCATTTATTATGCAAAAGAATTACAAAAACTGGGTGCCAGAAATGTTCTGATTTCTCTCGGTGGAGAAGGAGCTATTTTAGTAGATGAGAACGGAAATATACACGAAGCCGGCGTCATTAACCAGCCGGTCATTAACACAGTAGGATCCGGAGATTCTATGGTAGCGGGATTTGTTGCCGGATATGAAAAAACAAAAAGCTACCCTTATGCACTTACTTTAGGCAGCGTCTGTGGGAATGCAACAGCATTTTTACCTGGCCTTGCCACAAAAGAGAAAATAGATGAGTTACTAAAAATATTTAATTAAGGAGGAATATTATGCGTATTACAGATTTATTAAAAGCAGATGCGATTCGTCTCGGTGTTGCACCTTCAAATAAAAGAGACGCCATTGATCTCTTGATTGAGTTGCACGATAACTGTGGAAATTTACTGGACCGGGAAAAATACGAAGAAGGAATACTTGCCCGTGAGGAAATGGGGACTACAGCAATCGGAATGGAAGTAGCCATCCCTCATGCGAAGAGTGAAGCCGTAAAAGCTCCGGCACTCAGTGCCATCACTGTTCCTGACGGTGTGGATTACGATTCTCCGGATGGTGCAGATTGTAAGTTATTGTTTATGATTGCTGCAACCACAGACGGCGATGTGCATTTGGAAGTTCTTGCACGATTAATGCAGCTTCTTATGGACGAATCCTTTACTGCCAGTCTTAAAAAGGCAGAAACCCCGGAAGAATTTCTTTCATTAATTGATGCGAAAGAAACAGAAAAATTCCCGGAAGAAACTGCTGCACCTGCTGCAAGTGAGGACGGATATCAGATTCTTGCAGTTACAGCTTGTCCGACAGGAATTGCCCATACCTATATGGCTGCAGAAGCATTGGCAAAGGCCGGTGAAGAAATGGGGGTTACCATCAAGGTAGAAACCAATGGCTCCGGCGGTGCAAAAAATGTATTAACGAAAGAAGATATTGAAAATTGTCAGGGAATCATCATCGCGGCTGATAAGAGCGTTGAAACAGCCCGCTTTGATGGAAAGCCCGTTTTATCCACGAAGGTGGCAGACGGAATTCATAAACCGAAAGAATTGATTCAGAAAGTATTAGATGGTAAGGTACCAACCTTTAAGGCTGAAAAAGCTGAGGCTTCTTCTTCTGATTCCGATAGCGGAGACAGCATTGGACGAAAGCTTTATAAACATCTGATGAATGGTGTTTCTCATATGCTTCCGTTTGTTGTTGCCGGTGGTATCTTCATCGCAATCGCCTTCCTGATTGATACCATTGCAGGTGTTAAAATGGACGGAAACTTTGGTTCCGGAACTGCAGTCTCTGCATGGCTAAAAGGCTTAGGTGGAGAAGCATTCGGCATCATGCTTCCGGTTCTTGCAGGATTTATTGCAATGTCCATCGCTGACCGTCCGGGCTTCCTGGTTGGTGTTATCGGTGGATTCTTGGCAAAATACGGTTCTACCTTTAAGGCAATCCAAGGGGATGACCTGATTCCATCCGGATTCTTAGGTGCATTACTTGCCGGCTTCCTGGCAGGCTGGTTAATGAAGATGGTTATGAAACTCTGCAATAAACTTCCGGATGCCCTGGAAGGCATTAAACCGGTTCTGATTTATCCGTTAGCCGGACTGGGAATCGTTGGTGTTATGATGTGTGCAGTCAACCCATTCATGGGATACCTGAATACCGGATTGTCCGATGGACTGACCTGGTTAAACGAGCATAACTTAGGCCTACTGTTAGGATTCATTCTAGCTGCTATGATGGCAATCGATATGGGTGGTCCTTTCAATAAGGCAGCATATGTTTTCGGTACCGGAATGTTAACAACCGCAGCCGGATTATTGGAAAAAGGTCTTGCTGTTACCGATCCAAAGGTTGTAGTTTGTTACGAAGCAATGGCAGCCGTTATGATTGGTGGTATGGTCCCTCCAATCGCAATCGCACTTTCCACTACGCTCTTTAAAGATCATTGGAGCGAAAGCGAACGAAAGAATGGTGTCGTAAACTATATCATGGGGCTTTCCTTCATTACTGAAGGTGCAATCCCTTATGCAGCATCCTATCCACTGAAAGTCATTCCTGCTTGTATGATTGGCTCCGGTGTTGCAGGATTCTTATCCTGGTTGTTTAAATGTCAGTTGATGGCTCCACATGGTGGTATTTTCGTATTTGCCACAGTGAAGCAGCCACTCTTATATATCCTTTCCTTAATTGTTGGTTCTGCAGTAGCCTGCATTATCCTGACAGTACTGAAAGGAAAAAACAAAGAAGCATAATTTGATTGAATGAACGGAGGTATCTTATGGTTTCAAAAAAACTTACAGTAGTAAATGCGCAGGGATTTCATATGAGACCTGCATCTGATTTTGCAAGAGAAATGGGAGCGTTTAGTTCGGACGTTACCCTGAAGCACAACGGCACAGACGTAAATGCCAAAAGTCTTATGAACATCATGGCGGCATGCATTAAGTGTGGCAACGAAATCGAAGTGGTTTGCGACGGAGCAGACGAAAATGAAGCATTGGCAAAAGCCTGTGAAATGATTGAAAGCGGATTTGGTGAATAAGACGCAAAAATAAACCATAAGCGTTGTTGCCCTTCGGGGCAGCAACAGCTTATAGAAAGAGGTGAGATATGTTAAAAGGCATAGCTGCTTCCGAAGGAATCGGAATTGGTAAAGTAATGATTATTGAAGAACATTCTCTCGACTACACCCCAAGAACTATTGCTGACACAGATGCTGAAATCAAGCGTTATCAGAACGCCATAGAAGATTTCTGCAAGGAAACTATGGAACAGGCAGATGCCCTCAAAAAAACCGCCGGCAAAAAAGAAGCCGAAATTTTAGAGGGACATATTCAGATGGCGAAAGATCCAATGATGGATGGAGAAGTTTCCACCCTGATTAAGCAAAATAAATGTGCTGAAGAGGCAGTGGATTTAACTTACTCCAAGTATATGGAAATGTTTGCGCAGATTCCTGATGAGATGATGAAACAACGCGCAGCCGACATTAAAGACATCAAAACTGCCCTGCTAAGCATTCTTCTTGGAATCAACAATATAAAAATCAGCGATGCACCGGCAGGAACGATCATTGTAGCCACTGAGGTTACCCCGTCCATGACTGCCAGTATCAATAAAGATCATATTGTGGGCATTATCACTGAAACCGGAAGCCAGACTTCTCACTCTGCAATTCTTGCAAGAGCCTTGGAAATTCCAGCAGTGTTAAGCGTGGAAAAAGCCACTGCTACCATCTCTTCCGGTGAGAATGTCATTGTGGATGGTAGTAAGGGAATCGTCATTGTAGGACCTAGTGGTAACGAAGTGGTGGAATATACAAATAAACGGGATGCATTTCTTAGGGATAAGAGAGAATTGGAAAACTATCGTGGAAAGCCAACCCGCTCTGCCGACGGAACAGAATACGAACTATTCTGTAACATCGGAACTCCAAAAGATGCCACTAAGGCAATGGCAGCAGATGGGGAAGGTGTTGGATTATTTCGAACTGAATTTTTATTTATGGACCGTACTTCTCTTCCGACAGAAGATGAACAGTTTGAAGCCTATAAGCAGGCTGCTCTGATTTTGAAAGAGAAAGGTCTGATTATCAGAACCTTAGATATTGGTGGTGATAAAGAAATTCCTTATCTCGGTCTTACCAAAGAAGAAAATCCTTTTATGGGATTCCGTGCCATTCGGTATTGTCTGAAACATCGCGATATGTTTAAATCCCAGATTAAGGCGATTCTCAGAGCCAGTGCCTATGGCGACGTAAGAATTATGTTTCCATTAATTACAGCTGTGGAAGAACTGCGAAAAGGAAAAGCTCTCGTGGAAGAGGCGAAAGCCGATTTAAGAGCTTCCGGCATTGCCTTCAATGAAGATATTCCGGTAGGGGTCATGATGGAAACTGCTGCTGCCGGTGTCATTGCAGACCTGCTGGCTAAGGAAGCTGATTTCTTCAGCATTGGTACCAATGACTTGACCGGATATACCATGGCAGCAGATCGTGGCAACAGTGATGTAGCTTACCTTTACTCCCCATTCCAGCCGAGTGTTCTGCGAATGATTGAAAGTATTATCAAGAATGGTCGTGCAAATAATATTCCGGTAGGAATGTGTGGCGAAGCTGCTGCTGATCCAAAAATGATTCCATTACTGATTTCCATGGGGTTAACTGAGTTCAGTGTTTCTGCCCCATCGGTTCTCAAGGTTCGTAAGAACATTGCAAAATGGACCAAGGAAGAAGCAGACAAAGTTACTGAAAAGGTCATGAATATGGCAACGGAAGCTGAAGTATTGGAATACTTAAACAGTATTCTTTCATAACATGCAAAACCATTCCGGTTTTCATGGGTTAGAGCAAACAACTCCGGGATATCTATTGTTCCGGAGTTATTTTATGTGCAATAACTTTGTTTTGTACCGGCTACTGGTTTTTTACCGCAAAAACGACTTTATGGAAATGGGTTAGCGTTGCAACTGTTGTGATTTCGGCCATCGGATTTTCCTTATCCATCTTTCCGGCATTTCAGGTGCCTTGTGCCTACGTGGTGTCCGCATTACTAATAGTATGTCTGGTTCGGGTAAATATGGAAAAAGATAAATAAAAGAGGACGATTTAGGTCATGAACCTGAATCGTCCTTTTATCGTTTTCCCATCCATATCATTTATTTATGGATTCCACTTCTATTTCAAATAGGCATCAATTCTCTTTGAAACATTCTCCTTGATATTATTATAGAAAAACTGTAAATCAAACCAATGATAGTCACCTTTTCCAAAAATATCAATGTCCAGAGAATACTCCTCAATTGGAACATCTGTGACTTTCAATGAGCCACGGGTTTCATCCAGATAGCATCCCGTGAACTGATTAATTTCCTGAACAATCTCACATTTTTCATCTGCAATACATGCTCCTTTGTGAAGTGATTTATCCGCTGTTGTTGAATCTGTTTTCCAATTCAACGGATTGATTGAATGAACCTTTACTCCCTTCGGAATAATAAAGGAAGATGTTACGGATTCCGCTTCGCAGTCGTAGGAAATCACCACGCCCGTATCTGTTTCTCCGGTTGCCATCTTAATCTGTGGATTATTTGCTAAATCCTCATCTGTGATTTTCCAACCAATCGCATAGCATGCCACAAGCAAATCCTGTCGTGCCTGATTTCCCATATTTTCTTTCATAAGTTTCATACATACCTGTGCTCCCTGGGAATATCCTGCCAGAATAAACGGCCTTCCATTGTTATAATGCTCCATATAATATTCAAAAGCATCCTGTACATCCGTAAATCCGATATTAAAATACTTTTCTCGGTCTTCCTCAGACAAGTAGCAGGCACTTAAACCAACCTGTCTGTAATATGGTGCAAACACTCGTGCCCTGTCCCCATAAGTACCGCTTTCCAAGGCAGTGGTCAAGGAAAACATAGTTCTCATCTCCTCATCAGCCAAGTCCATGTTAAAGTGGGAATCATCGCCTTCAATTGCCGTAGAACAAACGATAAAAATATCTGCATCCTTTCCTTCTACGTCGTTTTCGTTAAAGACCCAGTTTTCTTTTTTGGAATAATCCACACCATTAGATTTTATCGGTTTCTTTTCCTTCGTTTCATTTTTTATTACCACCATAGCAATCCCTCCTAATAACAAAACCAGCACAATCACGATTCCAATGATATACTTTCTCATATGTGCCTCCAATCTACACCTATGTCAACGTTAAGCCGTATCTAATTTTCAAAAAATGCCTTTACCTGTTCCAAATAGTCCGGTGCTTCATCATAAACTGCATGAGAGAACCCTTCATAAACCAACACCTCACATCCAATTTTTTCTGCCATATCCACTGCCTCTTTATAGGAGAATGTCTGATCCCCTTTTGCCGTTATCACCAGAGTCTTTGGCTTTGTCTCCCCTACTTCCTTGTTATCATAATCCAGAATTGCATTAATTTGGACAATAAAGCGTCTGGCATCCTCTACACTCGCATTCACGTGATAGTCCACTAAGAAATCATAAAACTTCTCATAAAAAGATTTCGTATACACCTGCTGGCAAGAACATTCCGCCAGTTTTTTTAGTTCTCCTGTCGCAGTCAAATCCCTCCAGGAAGTTAGTGTATCCCTGGCCTGTTCAGAGATTGTACAAATGGTAGAAGATAAAACACCCTTGATTACCACCTCCGGATGTTTGATTTCCATCCGCTGTACAATCATGCCCCCCATGGAGCAACCGTTGAAATAAGCCTTCCGAACCCCAAGACTAGTGATGGCCTCATACAAATCCTCCATCATGTCATCGATGGTGTATTGCTTCGGAAGATTCTCCCTGATATCAAATACATAAACTTTGTAATCCTCCGAAAAAGGCTTATAATATTCCACAATTGCATCAGCACTTAATGTGTTATCTCTGATTCCCACACCCGGAACCAAAATAAAATCCTTATCTCCTGTTCCAAACACAAAATATTTCATAGTTGACCGTTTCGTCGTAATGCTTTTTATTTCAATACTCATAGGCATCTCCTTTCTCCACCTAATTCATCCGTCCATTTTATACATTAGTTCTATTATAATTGATTTTCCTTCAAACTTAAAAGACTTTCTGAGAAAAGAAAAAATGGAATTTCCAAAGTATGGAAACTCCATTTTTATTTCATTTTATTTTTTAATAGTTTTAAGTGTTGGGAATAATAATACGTCTCTAATTGCCTGGCTGTCTGTTAATAACATTACCAATCTGTCAATTCCGTATCCAATACCACCTGTAGGAGGCATACCGATTTCCAATGCATTTAAGAAGTCTTCATCCGTGTGTTCTGCTTCATCATCACCAGCTGCAAAAGCTTCTTCCTGTGCAGCAAAACGTTCTCTCTGGTCGATTGGATCGTTAAGCTCTGAATATGCGTTACACATTTCCCATGTGTTGATGAATAACTCGAAACGCTCTACCTTTTCCGGATCGTCCGGTTTCTTCTTTGTTAATGGACTGATTGCAATTGGATGGTCCATAACGAAAGTAGGCTGAATTAAATTCTTTTCACAGAATTCTTCGAAGAAGAGGTTTACGATATCGCCCTTGCAGTGACGTTCTTCGAACTCTACATGATGTTCTTTTGCCAATGCCTTTGCTTCTTCATCAGTCTTCACTTCATCGAAATCAATTCCTGTATATTTCTTAATACAATCGTTCATTGTAATACGTTCAAACGGCTTGCTGAAGTCGATTTCAATTCCATTGTAAGTAAACTTTGTGCTTCCCACAACTTTTTCAGCCAGATACTTAAACATTTCTTCTGTTAAGTCCATCATTCCGTAGTAGTCTGTGTACGCCTGATATAATTCCATCAATGTAAATTCCGGATTATGTCTGGTATCAACACCTTCGTTACGGAATACACGTCCGATTTCGTATACTCGTTCCAAACCACCTACAATTAATCTCTTTAAGTATAATTCCAAAGAAATACGAAGTTTTACATCTTCATCCAATGAATTGTAATGTGTTTCAAATGGTCTTGCTGCAGCACCACCGGCATTGTGCACCAACATCGGTGTTTCTACTTCCATGAAATCCTTTGCATCTAAGAAGTTACGGATTTCCTTAATAATCTTAGAACGCTTGATGAATGTTTCCTTGGACTTCTGATCCATGATCAAATCCACATATCTCTGACGATATTTCAGATCTGCATTAGTCATTCCATGGAATTTTTCCGGCAAAATCTGTAAGCTCTTAGTCAATAAAGTAACTTCGGTAGCATGGATGGAAATTTCTCCCATCTTTGTACGGAATACTTCACCCTTGATTCCCACAATGTCACCGATATCCATTCTCTTGAATGCCTTATATTCATCAAATGGTTCTTCCCCAAGACTGTCTCTGGCAACATAAACCTGAATGTTTCCATCTCTGTCCTGAACGTTACAGAAGGAAGCCTTACCCATTACACGCTTTAACATAATACGGCCTGCAATGCTTACAATCTGTCCTTCCATAGTATCAAAGTTATCTTTAATTTCTGTACTGTGATGTGTTACATCATACTTTGTAATCTGATATGGGTCCTTGCCATTTTCCTGCAATTCAGCCAGCTTATCACGACGCACCTTTAAAAGCTGCTTCGCGTTGGTTGGCTGACCATTGTTATTTTCCTGTGCCATTACACTACTCCTTTTCTTTATCTTAGAAATGACTCAGATAATCTTTCGAATATCTGAGTCGTCATGTTTCAATTCCTTATTTATTGATTTCCAATACTTTATATTTGTTAACGGATTCTCCCATTTCTACTTCTACTTCATCGCCAACTTCGTGACCGATTAAAGCAGAACCAAGTGGAGATTCATTGGAAATTTTTCCATGAAGGCTGTTCGCTTGTGTAGAACCAACAATACTGAATTCCAAATCTTCATCGTATTCATAATCATGAATTTTGATGTGACAACCAATGTTAATCTTTGTATCATCAACGTCTTCTGCACTTACGACTTCAACGTTTTTCAAAATCTTTTCAATTTCTTCAATTCTGGCTTCGATATCTCTCTGCTCATCTTTTGCCGCATCATATTCAGCGTTTTCTGATAAGTCACCCTGAGCTCTTGCTTCTTTTAATTTCTGAGCAATATCTTTTCTACGATTTACTTTTAAATCTTCTAACTCAGCTTCTAATTCCTGAAGACCTTCATGAGTCAGAATATTCTTCTTAATGCTATCTGCCATTTTTCAATTCCTCCATTACTCGAGTTTTACACTTTATAATAGCCTACAATACCCCTATTTGTCAATGTTTTGGCACTTCTTTTCTCTTTATTGCCCGATTACCTGCTGAATTTCATAGTCCATATTTACGAGAACCAGATTTGCTTTTTTCCCTTCAGAAATGGAACCATATATCTTTTCCATTCCGATTGCCTTTACCGGATTATACGTTGCCGCACGAATCGCCAGTTCTTCCGGCACACCATACTGAATTGTATTCACCATACAGTCATAAATATTCGTTGCACTGGCAGCAATAGTCCCATCTTCCAATCTTGCTACACCATCCTTCAAATAAACTGTCTGTCCCCCCAGTTCATATGCTCCCGGCTCCATTCCACAAGCCCTGCAACTATCACTGATTGTAATGATGCGATCCGGTCCAAACATTCGAAATGCCAGACGAATCATTGCCGGATTAATATGATATCCGTCACAAATCAATTCCACAGTCATCCCCGGTGTTTCCACTGCTGCTGCAATTGGTCCCGGTGCTCTATGGGTCAATCCCGGCATGGCATTAAACATATGTGTCATATGTCTGACTCCGGCCTTAATTCCTGCAACTGTTTCTTCATAATTTGCCATGGTATGGCCGATGGAAAACTTGATTTCATCCTTTAAATCACCGATGCATTCTAATGCACCTTCTTCCTCCGGTGCAATAGTTACTAACTTCGTCAATCCGCCGGATGCCTGAATCAAATCTCTCAAAAATCCTGCATCTGCACGATGTACGAACTTCGGATTCTGTGCTCCCACTCTGTCCGGAGAAATAAAAGGTCCTTCCAGATTGATTCCTATCAATTCTGCTTCCCCTTCTTTTCTCTCATGATTTGCTGCCACGTCAACGATTTCCATCAATTTATCTTTTGGCAGTGTCATAGTCGCCGGGCAAATAGTAGTTACCCCTTTTGATTTTTGATAAGTCGCCATTGCGGTAATGGCTTCATCCGTCGCATCACAAAGGTCATAATTCATACACCCATGAAAATGAATATCTGTTAACCCCGGAATCACCTTCATCCCTGCCGCATCAATGACTTCTTCACCGATTTCCGGTTCAATCTCCACATCCGTAATTTTCTGAATCACTCCGTCAATACACTTAATATTCACCTGACGAAACTGGAAATCTTCCATATACACTAAACCATTCTTAATAATCATCGCTAATCTCCTATCTTCTAAAATGCACCCCAATGACACTTTTTCCCATATTTGGTGCATCTTTTCTTAAAATTCATTCCCTCGACTGTACCTTAATGGTACTTTTTTACGTTTTGGGTTCACTTCCACTTGAATTTTTTCACTCCTACTGCACCCTATCGGTGCTTTTTTACGTTTCGGGTGCACTTTCACTTGAATTTCTTCACTCCTACTGCACCCTATCGGTGCTTTTTCACTTTTCGAGTGCACTTTTACTTATATTTCTTCACTCTGACTGCACCCTATCGGTGCTTTTTCACGTTTCGGGTGCACTTTCACTTGAATCTCATCATTTCTGTTGCACCCTATCGGTACTTTTTTACGTTTTGGGTGCACTTCCACTTGAATTTCTTCACTCTGACTGCACCCTATCGGTGCTTTTTCACGTTTCGAGTGCACTTTTACTTGAATCTCATCATTTCTGTTGCACCTTAATAGTACTTTTTTACGTTTTGGGTGCATTTCCACTTATAATATAAGGGATATGTTTTCACACATCCCTTTTTCTTCTTATAAATCTAATAAAGCCAATGCTTCCGCATCCCCTACTAAAGTCACGTCATTATGTAACTGGAGTACAGATGCCGGAACCTTTGGAGTAACCGGTCCGAAAAATGCTTCCTTTACAATCTGTGCTTTTCCGCTTCCGTTTACTACTACGACAATCTTTCTTGCCTGCATGATGGATTTAATTCCCATGGTGTAGGCTTCCTTTGGCACTTCATCAATGGTTTCAAAAAATCTTGAGTTTGCCTGAACTGTACTTTCTGCAAGTTTCACACAATGGGTCATCTTTTCAAAAGCTTCGTCCGGTTCGTTAAATCCAATGTGTCCGTTGTTTCCTAATCCCAACAGCTGCATATCAACACCTCCGGAATTCAGAATAATGTTGTTGTAATCATTACATGCCTTTTCGCTATCCATTTCCAGGCCATCCGGAACATATGTGTTCTTCATGTCAATGTTTATGTGATTGAAAAGGTTCTGGTTCATGAAATAACGATAACTCTGATCGTTATCCGGTGCCAGTCCCTTATATTCGTCTAAGTTAATGGTCTGAACTTCACTAAAATCTAAATCGCCTTTCTTGTACCAGTCAATTAACTGTGCATATATTCCAAGTGGTGTGGATCCTGTTGCAAGTCCTAATACACATTTCGGTTTCATAATAATCTGTGCAGAAATAATGTTTGCTGCCATTCTACTCATGGACTGATAGTCCGGCGCTTTAATAATTCTCATTTTAGCCTCCTAAATTTCACTGTTTTCCACAGCCGGCTTTGAGAAGTCTTCCGTGGATTCTTACTGATGTCGATACTCCGAAGGAGCAATTCCTTCGTAGTTTTTAAATATTCTTGAAAAATGAGCAACATCCACAAATCCAACCATATCTGCCACATCCTGCACTTTATATGCAGTAGTTCTAAGAAGCTTCTTTGCTTCATCCACACGGATTTTATTCACGATTTCAAAGAACCCTCTTCCTGTATACTGGTTCAATAACTTACTTAAATGCCAACTGCTGATGTAACAATACTCAGAAACTTCCTTTAGGGATAATTTCATTTTGTAATTGTCATACATATATTCCAGTGCTTTTTTGGCAATATAGTTGTTTGCTTCCGTTTCCTTAATTTTAGAATCAGAATTCGGATCTACCTCCGGACGATTCTTAATAAAGTTTTCATACAGATATTTTTCTTTCTTATCCGAAACATTCCATATTTTTCCCTCGATATGCTGTTCTTCCAAGTCATTACTCAAGTTGTTCGTCATACACTCGATGGCTTCATGAATTTCATCCATCTGAGAAGGTTTCAATAAATATCTTGTCACCCCGAGTTTAATCGCCTGCTGAGCGTATTCAAAATTTCGATATCCCGTCAGTAAACAAACTTCTGTCCGTGGAAATTCTGATTTAATCGCTGCAACCATAGCAAGCCCATCCATATTATTCATGGATATATCCGAAAATATTATATCAGGATGTAACTCCCGTACTAACTCTAACCCTTCCAAACCGTTTCCTGCGGTACCTACGACTTCGCAATTATACTCTTCCCATTTCACACTGATGCGAAGTCCTTCACAGATAATCGGTTCATCATCTACAATTATTACTTTATACATATGCACTCCTCGTTTCTGTCGATATAGTCCGTTTCCTCTATTATAATCTATTTTGACACTAGAAAGCAAAGAAGTTTTTCACTCGAATTGTAGTCATAAGACTCTTTTAAGTTTTTCAATCCCCTAAAAATATCGCCCGGTAGATACCACCGGGCGTATGTCTTAACCTTTTACTGCACCGACTGTCATTCCCTTGATGATATATTTCTGTAATAAAAGGTATACAATCAATACCGGGATAACAATTAATGTTACAGATGAGAACAACGCACCGTAGTTCACACCTTCCTTTGATGCAATATTATTTAACAATACTGTAATCGCCCAGTCATCTTCAGTTCTTAAGAAGAACATCTGTGTAAACAAATCATTGTAACTCCACAGGAAACTGAACACTCCAACAGTTACGAAAGACGGTTTACTTAAAGGCATAATAACCTTGAAATAAATCTGGAAAATATTACAACCTTCCATATATGCCGCCTCTTCCAATTCTATTGGAAGCGTCTTGATGTAAGAAGTCAGTACGATAATGGCGAAACACATATTTCCGGCAATCTGCAAAAGAATTACTGCCAACATATTAAGTGCTGTGTCATTTTGTCCGGCAATTTTCCATTCCGTTAACAAACTTAAGTTTGGAACAATGGTTGAGAAAACCGGGAACATCATTCCTGCATAAAGTACTGCGTTCAAAAATCCTTTTCCGTGAAATTTATATCTGGACATAATGTATGCAGCCATTCCTGCAAAGAGGATTACTGCAACCGTTACAGTTCCTGAAATAATAATACTATGCATATATGCTCTTCCAATGTCATATCGTTCAAAGAGCATATTGTAATTGTCTAGCGAGAATAATTTACCAATTGGTAACGAGAATGAATCCCGATAAATTTGCTTTTTATCCTTAAAGGAATTCATGATGGACCATACAAGCGGGAAAATTGTGGTCAATGCCCATGCGCTTAAGATTGCATAGATAAAAATGTTGGATATTTTAAATTTTCTAACTTTCATATCTTTCACCTCTCCTATACATCGTAATCTGAATTCTGTTTAAAGATATTGTTTACAAGGACAGATAAGACTACACCCACAATAACGATTAAGATAGAAATTGCTGCTGCGTAATCAACGTCACTTGTTGTTTTTGAATACATATAAGTTCCTGTCAACCATGTATTGGACATTCCCTTCGGGAACATTGTCCAAGGAAGGTCAAATACCTTCAAGGCACCGGTTACCGCTAAGACGACACAGGTACAAATGCTGTTTCTTAGTAATGGTAATGTAATGTAACGTACACTCTGCCATCTGGAAGCTCCGTCAATGGAAGCTGCCTCGTAAAGGTCTTCCGGAATACCGCTGACACCTGTCAACATAATGATGAAGTAGAAACCTACATACTGCCATATAACCGGAGTCATCATTGTAATCATCGGAGCCACACTCTTAAAGTCGAGAGTTTTTTCTGCTCCAAATGCCAATCGAACGCTGTTAATCATTCCAGCATCACTATATAAGAATATCAAGTTAAATAACAGACCCAATGCTGTAGCTGATACTACAATCGGGAAGAAGAATACTACTCTAAAGAATCCTGATCCCTTTTTAATGTTACTTACCAGTAAGGTAAGGATTAATGCGATTCCGACCTGTCCAATCAATGTTGCCAAAACCATGATGCCTGTGTTCTGAAGTGCAATTTTAATTTTTTGATCGTCTAACATTTTTAAGTAGTTTTTATACCACGGGTCATTCCATTCTCCCCCCATTGTTCCCAGATGTTTGATGTGCTGAAAACTGTTGATGATATTCTGGATGAATGGATAGAACAGAAATACCGCGATGAATAAAAACGCTGGAATTAAGAAAAACACAATCATTGTTTTTTTCTGATAAATTTTTGCGTTCATTTTTGCTCCTCCTAATACATCGGATAGAAACTGTTACATTTCTATCCGACGCACTCATCTAGTCTCCCAAAGCGGGTACTAGCAATATTTCTTTTTAAATCGACTGATTATTCGTCTTCCTTAACAAGTTCAAGAACTGCTTCTACAGCGTCCTTAGTAGATGTGTCACCCTTAACGATTGCAGCCATTTCTGAGAAGATAGGTTCTCTCTGAGCTTCTGAAAGGTTATCCTGTACAGGAGCTGTGATCTTTGTGATTTCACTTGTGTAAGCAACTGCTGCTTCACCTAATGCAGAGAGTTCTAATCCTTCTGTGTTAACACCATTCTTTAATGCTGTTGCAGCTGTCCCAGAGAACTTAGATACTAATTCATCACTTGTCATGTATTCGATGAACTTCACTGCAGCTTCTCTCTTAGCAGGATCTTCCCAAGCCTTCTTTGTGATGTAGTAACCACTTGAAATACCTGAGATAGCTTCTGTTGTAGCTCTTAAACCTTCACCCTTGTTTCCTGGTACGTGTGTAACTGAGAAGTTTTCGATATCATCAACTGCTTCTTCAATACCACCAACTTTCCAAGAACCATCAATTAAGAATGCAGCTTTATCTTCTGCGAATAACTGGAATGTTTCAGCATCTGTAGCTGTTAAAGTATTTTCTGGATAGAATCCTTTTTCGTATAATGACTTGATGTCTTCTAATCCATTCACCCAAGCTTTTCCGATTTCATCATCAACTGATCCAGGTACAGTTGTATGAACGTCTAACTTGTTGTTGTTTAAGATTGCATAATCAAACCAGTAATGTGGAATTTCCTGAAGAGATGCTGCGATTGGTGTAAATCCTGCATCTTTAATCTTCTGGCACATATCTAAGAATTCAGCCCATGTAGTATCCTTTGTTGGCATTTCAACGCCAGCCTTGTCTAATACTTCTTTGTTTACAAATAAACCTTCCCAATATCCATTTACAGGAACTGCATAAGCTTTTCCATCAACTGGGGATGTAGGAAGCATGTCATCCTTCATGTTGCTTGCGAAATCTGGATATTCTGCTCTGATATCTTCGATAGAAACAACTTTTTCCTGTTCTACAAATGCATTTGCATCTACACCTGTGAAGAAGAATAATACGTCAGGTTCTGAACCTGTTTCAAAGTCAGTGATTACTCTTGTCTTAAATGTTTCATCAGCTGTAGCTGAAGCATCTTTAACTGTGTTTCCTGTTTCTTTCTGCCATGCTGCGATTGCATCCTGGTAGTTCTGTGCATTTGTGTCTTCACCAGCATATGTAGTAACTACGTTTAATTCAACTGGTCCTGTAGACTCTGATGCCTTCTTAGTTTCTCCTGCTTTGTCTGAGCTACCGCATCCTGCTAATGCAACTGACATAGCAGATACCATAGCGAGCGCTGTTAATTTTTTTAGTCTCATCTTTATATCCTCCTCTTTAAAACATCGCCGGGAGACTAAACCCGTCACGATTATGATATGTTTATTTTATACAAAAAATACCAATAAGAGAATGAATCTTATTGGCATTTTGTTGCTTGATTTTGTAAAAATACAATTAAAATTTGTCTTAAATTGGTTCAATTTGTCTGTGGTTGTCCGTCTCCTTTTTCTCTCAAGAATCCATCAAATTTCCCTGTTGTTTTCCGGTTTTTTTCTCTCTGGAAGGACCTCCTTATTTTCAATGATAATTTCGCAAATAGTCAATCCTTCTACTTCATTACTAATGGTCAATCCGCTCTCTTCACCATAGAGCATTTTCAGTCGTAGATTTACGTTTCGAATTCCAATATTTTCATTACTGTCTCCCGGTTTTGGTTCGGAGAGAAGTTTACGAATCTTTTCCTTATTTTCTTCCGTCAAATTACCATTGTTTTCCACGCGGATTCTCAGGAATTCATCTTCCAAGGAAATGGTTAATCGTCCCTCCATATTTCCTCTATTGTCTCCTCCGTGTTCCACCACGTTTTCCACCAATGGCTGAATAATCAGTCTTGGAATCTTATAAGAAAGTGCCTTTTCATCCACTTCCTTCACAAACTTAAACTTGCCACCGAATCGGGCATAAATAATATACAGATACGCATCCACATATTTTAATTCTTCTTCAATAGAAATAAACGCTTCATTCTTGCGATCCATAGTGGCATTCATCATGATACTTAAGGATGAAATCATCCTGCTCACATCTTCATTACCACTGAGTCTTGCCTTCCAGTTAATAATTTCCAATGTATTATTCAGGAAGTGTGGATTAATTTGGGCCTGAAGTGCTTTCATGTTTGCATCCCGAGCCGCTACTTCTTCTGCATAAATCCGGTTAAAGGATTCTTCCAGACTCCCCGACATATGATTGAAGGTATCAATCATGGTCTCGAATTCCTCATTCCGATTGAACGGTTCAATTTTATATCCATATTCTCCCTTTTCAATATGTCTGGAAGCTGCCATCAGGTTTCCCATCGGCTGGGTGATATTTCTGTAGAAAAAGCGGAACGTCGCTAACACCAATGGAATCAATAAAATGAACATTAAAATATAAACAATGATATAGGTTCCCTTTTCACTAACAATATCCTTGTCATTTAATTTTGTGACAATCGTTATTTTCTGTCCGTTCACGTTGGTAACAGAACTGGCAATTCGTTTATTTCTTTCGTAAAATGTATTTTTAATATTGGTCTGAGGGATTTTTTCCCAGGATAAACGCTCTTTATAGTATTCATCCAGCATATTCCATGTCTGACCGTCAATTCCCTTGCTTGTGGTGATAAAACTGTCATCAATGTATACTTCCCACGACTGCTGCCACGCCACATTCTTCAAAGGTTCAAAAATCGTGTCTGTATTTAATTCAAATACCAGCGTTGCAAATGGTGTAAAGTCCTTTCTTACCAGATTTCGAATCATGAAGAAATGTCCGTCCACGCTGACCAGCCTGGTCTTTGTTCCTAAATCCTTGGCTTCTTTTTTCAATGCCTTTACCATCTGTCCCGTGATTTTTTGTGCCTTATTATAGTTAGAACCAGCTGGATTACTAAAAGTCTCATAGCTTTGCTTCGTTTCCATGTTGAACAATAATTTCGTGTTGGAAACCAGCTTTGTATATTTATACTGGCGTTTCATATATGCCATAATATCCTTATACATTTCATCTTCTTTCCGATCCACCAGATATTTTTCATAGCTACTTCGGATAACTTCATCATAAGACGCCTGCAAAGACAAGCTTATAGTTTCCTCTACCATTCGTCCACAAAACTGTGCGGCATTTCCCACAGAAGTCATTGCTGATTCTGTAATCTGTTCGTTATTTCTTTCTTCGGTATAATATAACCAAAACGCGGATACCAGAATATATGGCAAAAGCCAGCACCAAATAATGACCTGCACCATTCCGATTGATAAACTGGATTTCTTGATTGTCCCACGAAATTTCTTTCCAATAGTCAATGTTTCTCCTCCATTATCTTATGTTGCAGTATTATTTTGTGTCTGGCTTTTTCATTACAAACCTAAAAATTCCTTAAAGATGTCACAAACCTCAATGGCTTCTTCTTTCTTCGGCATTTCACAGAAAATTCGAATCAATGGTTCTGTTCCTGAGAATCGTCCGATGACCCATCCACCATTCTTGAAGTAAACCTTACATCCATCCATATAAGAAACTCGTTCAATTTCATATGGGAATTCCGGAAGTTTCTTTTCTTCCATCAGAACATGATTCACTTCCACTTTCTTCTGTGGGCTGAAACGATAATCACGTTCTTCCATATAAATACTGCCACATTCTTCTTCAATGTCTTTATAAATTTCAGAAATCTTTCTGCCTGTGACAGCAATCATTTCGATTAACAGCATTGCTGCATAGATACCATCTTTTCCGTTAATATGACCTCTTACCGTCAATCCACCGGAAGACTCTCCACCAATTACAGCATCCACTTCTGTCATCTTTGCAGAAATATGTTTAAATCCTACCGGCACTTCATAGCATTCTTCTCCGAACTGCTTTGCAACCTTATCAAGCATATGGGTAGTCGCCACATTTCGAACCACTGCACCGTGCCATCCCTTATATTTTACTAGATAATAGTATAAAAGTACAAGGATATCATTTGGATGCAGGAATCTTCCTGTATCATCAATAACACCTAAACGGTCTGCATCACCGTCTGTGGCGATACCGATATTAAAATCATAGTCCATTACACGGGAAATCAAACCTCGCAAGGTATTTGCCGATGGGGATGGAAGTTTTCCACCGAACAAGGTATCATGCACATCATGAATTGTTTCCACATCGCATCTTGCAGTCAATAATAATGTCTTCAAAGGAATTTCCGATACTCCGTACATTGGGTCCAACGCAATCTTCAGCCTTGCATTCTTGATAGCATCCATATTGATATTCGCAATAATATTATCAATATATTCATTTAATGGATATATTTCTTCAATCAATCCCTTTTCCACAGCTTCATCATATGGCATTTCTTCCACAGTAGCCGGATCAATCTTTTCAATATAACGTTCAATTTCATCGGTCTGATCCTGATCTGCATCACGTCCACCATATGTAAACACCTTGATTCCATTGTAAAGAGCCGGGTTATGACTGGCGGTAACCATCATTCCGTAAGGCATTTCATACTTTTCAACGCAAAACATAATCAAAGGAGTAGGAGCAGCTTTATTTACCAGTTGAGCCTTAATGCCTCTCTTTGCAAAAACCATTCCCAACCACTGCATCGCTTCCTTTGATAAGAATCGCTTGTCATAGCCGATGATGATCCCCTTATCTGTCTTTCCTTCGGCCTCCATTTTGTCACACATTGCTGTGGCAATTAATTGGATGTTTGTTTTAATGAATTCATCTCCTATGATGGTTCTCCAACCACCTGTTCCAAACTTTATCATGTTTGTCTCCTTTCTTTGAATTACTACTTTAAAGCTCTAATAATGGAGTGAAACATAAAATGTTCCACTCCTGTTATTAATATGGGTTATCCCATTATAATTTCGATTTTTGTAGTGGTGCCGGCTGGCATTGCAGGAATTTCATTGACGATTTCGCCGTTTAATTTAATTTCCTTCACACCTTTCATAACACCGTTTGGATTCGTTACATGGATATCATATGTTGCTCCACGCCATACACGACTTACCGAAAACTCTTTCCAATCTGCCGGGATACATGGATCAATTTCCATCGTGTTAAATCCAGGTCTGATTCCCAACATATATCTTGTTGCTGAGAAGTATGACCATCCACCGGAACCGGTCATGAACGGATGTCTTGCACGACCATATGCCGTATGATCTTTTCCCATAATGAACTGACAGTAAGAATATGGTTCAGACTGACGAATTTCAATCTTGTCATTCTGGTTATACGGACAAAGGGAATCATAATATTCCATAGCTCTGTCACCGTTTCCGACCATACATTCCGCTGCCCATACCCATGGATTTGGGTGGGAGAAGATTGCTCCATTTTCCTTGACGCCCGGATAAACTCTTGTGATGAATCCAATATCATCATCGGGCACGGTATAAGATGGTGCATTCAGCATGATTCCGTATGGAGTTGCTAAATATTCATGAATGCTGTCTAACGCCTTCACTGCCTTTTCTTTTGGTGCAGCGCCGGAAAGAACAGCCCATGCATTACTTTCTAAATGAATCTTTCCTTCTTCATTGGTATGGGTACCGATTTTCTTTCCATTCTTTGTGATACCACGAATGTACCAGTCTCCATCCCACAATTCTTTATCACAGACAGCCTTTACGTTTTCTGCAATTTCACTGTATTTCTGAACATCTTCGTCTCTGCCTAAATAGGTTGCCAAATCAATGAAATGATCTAACGCCCAATAGTGCAGGAAAGATACCATGGCACTTTCACCACCACCTAAGTTCAGGCAGTCATTCCAGTCTGCACGCAGACCTTTACAGATTCCCGTGCTGCCGACTTCTTTCGTAGAGAAATCCAGAATACGCTTCATATGATCATAAACTGTATCTCTTCCTTCGTCAGCATAATCAATTTCCATATCTGCAAAGCTGAAATCTCCGGTCTCTCTAATGTATTCAATGATGGATGGCACCAGCCATAATGCATCATCTGCACAGGCATCTTCAATGCCGTGAATAATATCCTGTTTATTAATTCCCGGAACTACTGTTGGAGATTTAAATGGTTTCTTTTCTTCTTTTTCTTTTTCGAACCATCTAGGTTCAAATAAATGAAGTCCATAACCATAAGAAGTCAGACCATTCAACAACTGACAAATACGTTCCTTACACTTTTCCGGATTGGAATGCGGAATCGTCATGGAATCCTGTGCAGTATCACGATATCCTAATCCTGTTCTTCCACCGACTTCGATGAAGGAAGCGAAACGGGAAAACATGACATTAATTTCTGACTGATACAGATTCCAGATGTTAAGCATTGTATTCATTGCATCACTTGGTGTGTTTACAACGAGTCTGGAACACTTATCATCCCAGTACGCCTTTAATTCCTCATATACTTTATCCACTTCTGCAAAATCACTGTATTTTTCTTTATATTTCTTTCCTACTTCTCTGTTACCCTCACCGAGGATAAAGATCAGGCGGACCTCCTCTCCCGGCATCAGAACAAGATTCTTCTGCAGGGAGCCGCAGTGGTTACCGCCCTTTTCAAAAGAGGAGAAACACTGACCGCGGGAGACGGCCAGCGGGTTGTTTTCTGAATTATAAGTACCTAAAAAGGTATCTCGAAGACAATCAAAGCCATCCGGTTCAAAATTCGAAGTAAAGAACTGGAATCCAAACTCTTCATAGAAAAGGTCATTTTCAATGACTCCATCTTCATAAGAAGAGCCTGCACAATATAAACTCATCTGAAAATTCTGATTGTCTATCATAATATGATGAAATGAAAACTCAAGGTATGAGAATACACTTAGGTTTCTCGGTTTATCATCTTCATTCTTAATTTTTACATCCCATAATTCCACATCATCGTTCATCGGAACTGACATCTTCTGGGATGCCTTTAATTTATCGTATTCACACTCAAATACGGAATAAGAGAGTCCGTGACGGCAACGATATTTTGCCTGATTTAAGTCCTTTGAAACCGGCTGCCATGAGATAGAAAAATAATCCTCTGTATCATTGTCTCTGATGTACACGTAATGACCCGGACGATCCATTGGCACTGTATTTCCATGGAATCTGGTCATTCGGTGATATTCCGGAGACTTATGAAACATGTAGCCACCAGCTGTATGATTCATAACCACACAGGTATCCTTTAACCCTAAATAATTTGTCCAGGACACCGGGACATCAATCTTATCAATCACATACTCTCTCTTGTCATTATCAAAATATCCGTATTTCATTTCGTTCTCCATTCTTTCCAAGTTTGTTCCACGCTCTCTCAGAATGTCATTTAGCGTATTTTTTCTCTGAGTCAGCATAGAAAACGGTGGAGTCAATTGGGCAAATCTTTCGGTCAAAAAAGAGATGGTTTGGAAACCTTGTCCTCCACCATCTCTAATTATATACATTGCACAAGTTATTAGAATGACTAAAATTGTTTATCCTTGACTAAAGTTGTGCAATTTTCTTTTTCTGTTGTCCTGCTGTCATATGAAGTGCCACACTTCTTGGAATCAATCGTGCCCCCAAAACCGCTGCTTTCATTGTTACAGTAGGAACAATCATGAGTTTTCCTCTAGCCAGCATTTTAATCGCATAGGCTACACATTTCTTCGCACTGATTCCCGGCAGTGAAAACTTTACGCCTGCCACATCATTAAACTTCGTATCCACCGGTCCCGGACACAGTGCACTGATGTGTACCTTGCTTTTCCGACGTTTTAACTCATCATACACCGCCCCGGTCATGCTAACCACATAGGCTTTCGTGGCATAATACGTTGCCATGTATGGCCCCCCCGGCATAAGTCCTGCACTGGATGCCACGTTTAAAATATAACCTTTATCTCGCTTGATAAACTGCGGAAGCAATTTCTTCATTAAGATGTGCATTGCCTTAATATTGACATTAATCATATCCAGGTCGTTATATAAGTCCATCTGGTCAAAATCGCCCACGCTACCAAACCCGGCATTGTTTACAAACACATCAATAGTTCGTTGCTTTAGTTGCTCTGCCAATTCCAGTGTCTCCACTTCATTGGATAAATCACACACAATCACTTCTGTCTGAACAGAAACCTCTCTGGCAACCTGTTCCATCGCTTCCCTGTTTCTCGCAATGAGAATCAAGTCAAATCCCTTTTCTGCATACTGTTTGGCAAATTCCTTTCCGATTCCTGAACTTGCTCCTGTAATACATGCTACCGGCATATACGACTCCTTCCTCTTACTCTTCCGTAAGTTTCATATTGATTACTTCATATAAAGTATCCATACTGGTAATTTCATTGCAGCGCTTCCTCAATTTCGCAGAATGCGGTTGTCCTTGGGTATACCAGGCAATATGTTTCCTCATTTCACGAACTGCCGTGTACTCTCCCTTAAAGTCGCAAAGCAGTTTGGCATGACGGATAATCATGTCCCGAACTTCATCCATCGTTGGTTCCGGCAATATTTCTCCAGTCTTCAGATAATGATTCACCCGATGGAAAATCCAAGGATTTCCTCTGGCAGCACGTCCAATCATCAGTCCATCACATCTGGTATACTCTTTCATTGCCTTAGCATCTTCTGGCGTGAAAATATCACCATTTCCTATGACAGGAACCTTCACTGCATTCTTCACATCACGAATCACATCCCAGTCCGCCTGACCGCTGTAGTACTGTTCTCTGGTTCTTCCATGAACCGCAATCGCAGACACTCCGCTGGCTTCGGCAATCTTTGCAATTTCCACAGCCTGAGTTTCCCCATGTTTGAATCCCTTTCGGATTTTTACCGTCACCGGTTTTGGAATCGACTTCACCATTTTTGTCAGGATTTCTTCCACCAGTTTCGGTTGCGTTAATAAGAAGGAACCTTCATGATTATTCACAATTTTCGGCACTGGGCATCCCATATTGATGTCAATGAAATCACAAGGGCCTTCTGCCACCTGTGCACCGATTTCTGACATAATGTCCGGGTCCGATCCAAATAGCTGAACTCCTATCGGATGCTCCTGCTCTCCGATTTCCAGTAATGGCTTCGTATTTTTATTCTTATATAAAATGGCTTTGGCACTTACCATTTCCGTGTACATCAGTCCACACCCCTGTTCCTTACATAAGAAACGAAAAGGCAGGTCTGTTACACCTGCCATTGGACCCAATGCAATACTATTCTCAATATCTATTGTTCCTATTTTCATTTTATTTCCTATTTTTATTTTTTTCGTAAATCAAGCGCATTCCCTGCAAAGTCAATTGGCTGTCATAAATATCAATACAATCGGTATTTTCATAAATGATACGTCCCATACCTCCGGTAGCAATGACCTTCAGGTTCTCAATTCCACTTGCCTTCTTAATATGTTCCACAATATATTCTGTCTGACCAATGTATCCGTAAACAATACCAGCCTGCATACTGGTAATGGTATCCCTTGCCAAAATAGTATCCGGTTTTGCGATTTCAACTTCCGGCAATTTCGCTGTTTCATTCCACAGTGCCTTAGCACAAATCTTGATTCCCGGAGAAGTCACACCGGCTTCAAAGGTACCGTTTTCCAGAATCAAATCATAAGTGGTAGCTGTACCAAAGTCAATGACAATACATGGACCTCCATAGATTTCGTAGGCAGCCACAGCATCCACGATACGGTCGGTTCCCACTTCCCTCGGATCAGTTCTGTTAATCCGAATTCCAGTCTTGGTTCCCACACCCACAATAATCGGTTCAATTCCAAGGTATTTAATGATTCCACTGTTTAAAGAATACATTACCTTTGGAACAACGGAAGCAACAATGACATTATCAATATTTTCAATGCTGATTCCTCTTCCTCGAATC
Organism: uncultured Lachnospiraceae bacterium; assembly: GCA_902766735.1. Classification (GTDB taxonomy): domain Bacteria; phylum Bacillota; class Clostridia; order Lachnospirales; family Lachnospiraceae; genus Eubacterium_G. Next base: position 19,805 of record CACXEU010000099.1, on the reverse strand, counting down.
ATATCTACAATCAAGGTTCCATATTCATCAGAAGTCTTATTACTCTTTGTGGTAATTCGAAATGTGGCATACACTTCTTTTCCTTCAAAAAGTCCCAACGTAATATTTGTATTTCCTACATCAATCGTCAATAACATCTGCATCTTCTCCCAATACGAATACTCTATAGTAAAGCTCTAAAGCTTCCAGTAAATCTCTCTTATTTACCTGCATCTGATGAACCTTCAATCCACTGCCGATATCATCATAGAGAATATCATCTTCCTTCGCCTGCGTCGTAAACTGCAAGGTTCCATCTTCCTGAAACTCCAGCAACAGGATTCCACCAATTTCTTCCGTGAACATTACACACATAATCTGCAATTCCTGTTTAATCTGTTCCGGAAGATTTGAAAACTGTTCATTCAGATAATATTTTCGTTCGTAGGCATTCGAACCACACAGAACTATTTTATCGTTAAACATATAAGCTCCTTCTTACTAAAGGGAATCCCATGCAAAGCATGGGACTCTCCAAAAAAACATTCTTATTTTACTACTTCTGATAATGCCTTTACTGTTCCGGCAATCCCCTGAATTTCTGAAGGGATGATAATCTTTGTAGCCTGTCCATCAGCAGCTGCTGCAAATGCTTCCAAGCTCTTGATGGTAAGTACGGCCTGATCAGCACCAGCTTCCTTAATAACTTTGATACCATCAGCGGTAGCCTGCTGTACCTTAAGAATCGCTGCTGCCTCACCTTCAGCTTCAAGAATCTTCTTCTGTTTTTCAGCATCAGCCTTTAATACTGCTGCTCTGTTATCAGCTTCCGCATTTAAGATTGCGGCTTCTTTCTTACCTTCTGCAATCAGAACGGCTGATTTCTTTTCACCTTCTGCTCTAAGAATCTGTTCACGCTTTTCACGTTCCGCTCTCATCTGTTTTTCCATTGCTTCCTGAATATCTCTTGGCGGGATGATGTTCTTTAATTCTACACGGTTAACTTTGATTCCCCAAGGATCCGTAGCAACATCAAGTTCTGAACGCATTCTTGCGTTGATTGTTTCTCTGGATGTTAATGTTTCATCTAATTCCAAATCACCAACAATGTTACGAAGTGTTGTTGCTGTTAAGTTCTTAATGGCAACGATTGGATTTTCAACACCGTAAGCATAAAGTTTCGGATCTGTAATCTGATAAAAGATAATCGTGTCAATCTGCATAGTTACGTTATCTCTTGTGATAACCGGCTGTGGTTCAAAATCTGCCACCTGTTCCTTTAAGTTCACTTTTCTGGCAACTCTGTCGAGGAATGGCACTTTGAAGTGTAAACCTACTGACCATACTTCCTGGAACGCTCCCAGTCTTTCAATAACATAAGAATGTGCCTGTGGCACAATCTGAATACACGAAACTACAATAATTACTAATACTGCAACAATCCCTATTAATACAATTGCTCCTAAATCTCCCATTTGTTATAATCCTCCATTCATTTAAGTTATTTCTTTTCTACAATTAATTTTACCCCTTGGATTTCTTTGACAGTTACCAAGGAATCTTTTTCGATTGTTTGATCATTTTCACATCTGGCAGTCCACTCAACTCCATCCACAAAGACTCTACCCGTAGACGCAATGTTGTCAATCGTCTCGACAACTTTTGCAGTTTTTCCTTCTAAGGCTTCGATATTCGTCTTTTTCGTACCGGTATTAAAGTATTTCACCGCATACGGCCTAACAAGTAACAAGACGGCAATCGAAACGACAAAGAACACTACTAGCTGTAAGATTAGTCCACCACCACAAAGGTAAACCACTTCCGCTGCGAGTGCACCTATCGCGAACCATATAGTCGTTAACCCTAAGGATATTAATTCGAAAGCGATAAACACCAAAAATGCTCCAAGCCAAACCCATAACATGTACTCCATAGCCCCTTTTTCCTTTCTTTAATAATATGACCATTATATCATTTTCCACAAAAAAAGAAACCCTAATTATTTTAGGATTTCTTCTACATATTTTTTCTTATTCAACATCCTGAACGAATTCTGCATTTACATATCCTGTCTGCCCCTGATAGTCAATCTGAATCCACTCACCGTTTCGGGAAATCACTTCAAAGATATCCCCTTCGTCTACCAGACCTAAAGCTTCCGCATCCTGAGATGCATCTGTACGTACCGTTAAGGTATCTGCTGTAACACAAATCTGTCCGGCAACTTCTCCCTGTGATTCTATTTCATCTCCCGTTTCTTCTACCACAGTTTCTTCCACAGTGGTTTCTTCCACAGTAGATGTTTCTTCTATAACAGTAGTTGTTTCTTTCGAAGCAGCCACTTTCACACTTTCTCCGTTTTTCACGTTAATGGATTCCGTAGAAACAATTGACAATTCCTGCTGATCCACATATTCTACATCATTATTTCGCTGAACTGCTGCGAAAACAGTAATCATGGATGCTAGGAAAAAGATTAATGCATACATAATCGCATTCGCATGCTTATAAATATTTTGTTTTAGTTTTCTTCTTTCAAATCGATTCATAATTCTTCTCCAAAAAACATATGCCTGTCGATTCTAACAAACTTTTTTTTCTATGTCAAACCAAGAAACGACACATTCCGCTTTTTCCCCCCCTATTTTCCATCAAAATTCGCCTATTTTACAGGGTTTTTCTTATGCATTTTTTTGGATAAATCACGCATTATTTCTTTGATTTGTATCTGTTTTTGTTACATTTTCATAAACTTTTCCAATAATCTTGCATATTTTATTTAGTAGATGTATGATAATCAACGTGAAAAAAAATATTTTTATGGTTGATTTTGGGAAACTTAAAAGACAGACTTGCAATCGACCCACCTAATTATAAGGAGGATTTAAATTATGGCAACAACAAAGGCAACAACAACTGCTAAAGCTGCTGAAAAGAAAGTTGAAGCTAAGGCTGTTGAAACAAAAACTACTGCTACTAAGGCAACAGCTACTACAGCTACAGCTGCTAAAGCACCTGCTAAGAAGGCTGAAACAAAGACAGCTGCTAAAGCACCTGCTAAGAAAGCTGAAACAAAGACAGCTGCTAAGGCACCTGCTAAGAAGGCTCCTGCTAAGAAAGCTGCTGCTAAGAAGGAATCAAACCTTTACGTGGAATTTGCAGGAAAACAGGTTGATGTTGAAACAGTTAAGGCGAATGCAATCGCTGATTACAAAACTAAGTCCGGTAAGAAGACAGCTCCAGCTTCTGTTAAGATTTATGTGAAACCAGAAGACGGAAAAGCTTACTATGTAATCGATGATGTATTCGGTGACGTAGCATTATAATTTTTAAATATATAAAAAGCTCCGAGAGCATTTCGCTTTCGGAGTTTTTTATATGCTATCAATTGTATCCATACCATAAAAACCCCTTCACAGGTTCTTTATCAATCCTATGAAGGGGTTCTCTTATTCACTTATTCTTCTCTCATTTTCTTCCATGAGATTCCAAACATTACCACAGATGCTAATAACATCATAAAGATTACAATGAACTGCTTTCCGTATCCGGTCTTTGGAGAAATCAAAGAGGTATTTGAAACACCTGTTTTTTCTGCTCCTGCTGCAGTTGTTGCCTCCTGTGTTGTCTTTTCTGTCTTTTTCTTCTTTTTATCCTTATCCTTTGTGGTCTTCTGCTTTTTCGTTGTCGGTTCTTCCTTCACAACTGTAGTTTCTTCCACCTTACGATATGTAAATACAATCACATTTTCTGCTTCATCTTCAGAAATTTTCTTTGTCACTGTTTTTTCGCTTACCAATTCGTATCCGGCAACCGGAACATACTGTTCTGTAACATTCTTTCCAACCTGTGTCTGTTCTCCCTGCTTTGTAGCAAAGATTTCTTTTCCGTTTTCATCCACATATTTTACTGTGTAATTAGAATTAATTGGAACAAACACTGCTTCAAAAACAGTATCTTCTGTAATTTCTTCGTTTCGAGGATCCTCTACAGAAGAATCACCACCCGTCACTTTCTTTGTCCATCCGGCAAACTTATATCCCTCTGCCGCTCTTGGGGTTGGAACACTGTCCGGTTTGTTACCGTAAGTAACAGTTTCTTCATCGTCACCATCTAATTCTCCATTGTCTCCAGCCACATACTTAACATTCAGCTGCTTCATGGTGTACTTAAATGTAATGACTGTTCCGTCGACTGTCATAGTAAATTTCTGAGAATCCTTGTCCACATCATATGCTGGGAATATCTCAGCCAGTTCTGTCACCTCTGTTCCGTATTTCGCTTTCTGATCTGCCTTTGGTTCAATGATATCCTGTTCATTTTCATCAATGTAGCGAACCGTATATTTCATTGTTTTCGGTTCAAACACTGCTTCAAAAACATCATCTGCCTTGAATACCAGGTTCTTGATTTCATCTTCGGTATAAGTCTTTCCGTCACTCTGTCTCTTCCAGCCTACAAAATCATATCCGTTGTCTTCATTGACACCCGGTACTTTGGAAACCTTTGTTCCATAATCAATGGTCTGCGTCTTATCAGTAGCAGTTCCTGTTACGGAACCATTGTTGCCGGCTTTAAATTCCACAGTAACTTTTCCAAGTTCCCACTGACCCACGAAGGTTGTGTCTTTCGTAAGTTCTAAAGCTGCAACTTCCTGAGATGTATAAGTCTTATTACTATTATCACCTGCAATCTTCCATCCCACGAAGGAATATCCTTCCTCAGCGGTATCCTTTGTCGGAACGCTGGTTACTTTATCCTTGCAAACAATAGTCTGTTCTTTATCTCCCTTAACAGTTCCGTGATCTCCATTCTGAAAGTTCACTTCAATAGTAGGGATTGCTTTCTTTTCCGTATCATCATCGGTTACCTTCTTATCAGTAACTGACAACTTTCCTGTTTCTTCATTATAAGAAGGAATCTGACCGATTGCACTAACACTAGGTTTTGTTTTAATCGGATCCGTATCCAATGCCTTGTGTAGTCCGGAAATGATTAACTCATCTCCTTTGTTTAATGCGATGCCGCCATTTAACATTTCACGAAGCATCAAGAAACTTTCATTCTGATGATCAATATCGTTCTTTGGAATATTCAGTGTAATTGCTTCTCCATTGGCAGGCTTATAGGTAACTACCAAAGTGTCATTTTCACCCAAGAATCCATTCGGATCAGTAACACCATCTTTATCCAATACAAATCCGGTTCCCTGACTGTCATCTAACTTAATATCTTTCATCTGACCGGCATCGGTTGTAATGGTAAATACCGGATATATTTCTGTTCCTTTTGGAAGATATTCATCCTTGTACTTTCCTTCTTCATCCTTGTTCAATACAGTTCCATCTTTATCTTTTAACACACCAGACACCTTGATATCCGGATCATTTACCGGAATCAACATTGCATCTACCGGAAGTGTTACGACTTCACTATTCTTAAACTGAATATGTCCATTATTATCAAAGTATGGTTCCGGAGCAACCACATTCACGTCTAATTCTGTTTTCAGCAATTCATCTGCTGGCATAATTCGGGAAATTCCGGAAACTGTAACAGATTCCTTATTGTCCAACTGAACATTCTTTAATGCACTTACAAATTCCCGCACCTTATCATCATTATAAAGATCTTCTTTGGCAATGGAGAAGGTCTGCTTCGGCTGTCCATCTGCCCCTTTGACAGTCACTGTAATCGCTTCATCCACTTCAGCATTTCCAAGATTTAGTGTTGGATACTGATTTCCAAAGTATCCAATCTGAACACCTAATTCATTATCCATGATTTCTAATCCTGTTAATTTGTTTGGTGCATTTGGACTAATCTTTGTAGTACTTGTTACATCATATTCCACATTTACTTTTTCACCGGCCTGCACCTTCGTTCCATCAGCAAGTTCATTGCCATCTTTATCCTTAAAGGTTACCTTCGGTGTTACTCCTGCCTGTACTAAAGGCATGTTGGTTTCAATTGTAATATTACTTAAAGAGGTATGTCTCTCTAAATAGAAGAAATCGAAATCATAAATCTGACCATCTTCTAATCCTAACGACTGCGCTAACTGTCTTGATTTATTCTGACGTTCAATTTCTGAAGTGTCATTAGATTTTGCAACATAATTTAATTCAACAGAACCGTTCACTGCACCGTGGGCTCCACCGATATCCATTGCCTTCTTTCCATTGATAAATAAGTATACATCATCATCACCGGAGAAATTAAATATCAAATCAGAAGACGAATCATAAATAAACTGACAATGTGCTTTCATTGCATAATGATAATTATGCTTTTCATTAGTCAGTTCTCCGTCAGCCACACCAAACGGTGCAGATAAATCACTTCTGTCTCCTAATACTGCACTATCTAATGGGAACAATCCTGTCGTACCCGGTGTGCTTAAATCCTGAGAAATGTTCTTATTATCTAAATCATAATTAATCTTCTGTCCATTAGAGAAACGATACTTATCAGAATTATTCATTAAATCCATGGTCAATGTCTGATATAAGTTCGTCTTCTGTGTAATGTCACCATTGGTGTCACTCCAGAAACTATTCAAGAAATAGTATGCATAATCCATACAGGTTGTAATATCCTCAAGCTTTGCACCGCCATCATATTTTGCCTTGGAATCTTCATAGTTTCCGAGTCTTGCTTCTGCCATCTGTTTCATGTAGATTTCACCCACACGACGTGTTCCCGTCTTTGTGGTGTCATTCTGAACATATACACGAACCTTTGTCATTCCCTCCGGAATGGTAATGGTTGCTGTTCTATCATCAACTGCAGTACCGCTCTCGTTATAAAACGTTGGTAAGCTTTCAATTAATTTATTCCCGTTTTCATCTTCTAACCAGGTTTTACAGATTGCTCCATCATTCATTCCACAACGGAATCGATAGATTTCTCCCGGAGTTACTTCCACTTCTTTGTAAGCTTTTGTTGTTTCCTCAGCATCACAACTGATTCCGCCACCCGGAAATGCATACCAGGAAGAACCTTCTTCCACAACCCATCCAAGTTTTTTCGCATTTACTTTTCCATTTCTGTTCACTAAATCAGTTGACTTCCAAGTCTCCCCATTCTTTTCTAAAAGAAGGAATGGCATAATGGATGAGGCATTGGAATTTTTCGGCTGCAAAGTTACAGAAACATCATCTGCAGAATCCAATGTAAATTCATAAACGTAGCCATCACGGCCGGCCCCTGTTTGAGCCGGATTATCTTCCCTAGCAAGTGTAATATCCTCTGTTCCTTTTGATGTGGTAATTGAAACATTCAGATTATTATTTTGCCAAGCAAACAAGCGATAAGTTCCCGGTTTCAAAGTTCCAAGGTCACGGGTTGCTGTATTATCTACTCCACCATTTGGAGCATGAAACTGATCCCCTTCCTGATACCAGATAACATTATTGGAAGCGTCATAAATGTTGTTTCTATTATTTTCAATCTTAGAGGAAGCTTCCTTTGGGAATCTCCAACCTATGTCTTCCAATGTTTGTTCCGGAATTGGAGTACCATTTACTTCAATTTTTGTTTCCTGCGGTTCGTTTTTAAGAACCATCGTTGTTATTCTTCGATATAAATCAGATACATCAGTTCTGGAATTATAATTTGTGTCTGTGCGAACCTGCTCAACCGTGTCCTTTACAATCTGAGCCACACGTTCCACAACTTCTTTCTTGTAAACCGGTGTTCCGTTTGGTCCCAATTCATCTTCCACCAGATTTTTTCCACTATTGGCATTTCCCTCTCCTGCCGGAGTATCTACATACATACTTAAGCCAAAACTAGTATCTGTATTCAAGTATTCAAATAGTAATGTGTCATTTAAATGATCATAAATGACAATCGGCATCTTCATCTGTTGCTGCTGAGCAGCCCCAATCTGATTTTCTTTTCCTCTTCCCAACTGAAGATAGGCGCCGAAGCCGCTTATTACCATAACGGCAACCAATAAATACGAAATAATTTTTTTCATTTGTCTCTTCCCTTTCTATAATATGTAATTTTGCCCAAATGTCATTATACCCACTAAAACCTTTTTTTCAAACGACATTTTTTATTTTTCAGACATATGTTACAAATTGAGGTTTTTTTTACCTCCTTTTTATATAAAAAAATCACAGAACCATTGTGATGGAATTCTGTGATTTCAATACTTTTTTCACTTATGCTTTTTTGTCAAAAAAACGTTTTTATTCTGTTTCAACATTCTTAAGAAACTCATTCAGCTTTTCAACCAATGGTTCCACATCAATTCCGTGAACCATACAAGCCTCTTCTAAAGACTCTCCCTGTGATGCAGGGCATCCGATGCAGTGCATTCCTTCATTTAATAAAATCGGAACGCATCCCATATTTATCTGCAAGATATCAGCAATAATCATATCCTTAGTAATCTGCTTTGCCATCTCTTTACCTCCTAAAATTCTTTCCTAATCATCATAACACTAAATCAAATAAAATCAACACTAAAATTACAGTGTTTCCGGTTCTGGATATTCTACTCCAAAAGTTTCCACTGTAACTTTCTTCATCTTCTGTTCTTCCAGTGGCTTGTCCTGATAGTCTGTTCTTACTTCAGCGATTTTATTTACTACATCCATTCCTTCAATGACTTTACCAAAAGCTGCATACTGACCATCTAAATGTGGTGAAGTCTGATGCATAATGAAGAACTGTGATCCTGCGGAATCCGGCATCATACTACGAGCCATAGAGAGTACCCCTTCTGTATGTGCAAGATTGTTTGCAAATCCATTTCCTGAGAATTCTCCTTTAATAGAATATCCAGGTCCACCGATTCCTACGCCCTGAGGATCACCCCCCTGAATCATAAATCCTCTGATAACACGGTGGAAAATAATTCCATCGTAGAAGCCTTTCTTTACAAGGCTGATAAAGTTATTTACTGTGTTTGGTGCAATTTCAGGATATAATTCTGCCTTCATTACATCTCCGTTTTCCATTTCAATTGTTACAATTGGATTTTTCTGTTCCATCTTCTTTTCTCCTTTTTTTCTATTCTATCGTCTTTAAAAACGATTTTAACATTTTGTTCATATTTCTTTTACATCAGAATCACTATTTTGTCACTATTATAATTTATGATAAGCATAGTAAACAAGAGATTTTAATCCATTGTTTATATTTTTTCATAATTTTTATCGTTCATAATGTGAGCGATATGAATTGACGTTTTCGTCGATTCCCTCCCTTTTTATTATTTATTAGAATAGATTTGTAGAAAAAGGATGCTTCGGCATCCTTTTTCTATTGCTCTTATAAATATTGTCTTGAGAGAATATATACCATATATCCCACATAGATAAAAATCAAAAAGATTCCTTCCAGTCTACGAATAGAATACTGTGTTCTGGCAACTACCAGCACCACAATAGTCACGACCAGACAAATTACCGCATCAGCCAAGGACATGGTCAATACGCCAACCGGTGAAACTGCCGCCGAAAATCCCAATACCAATAAAATATTAGAAATATTAGATCCGACTACATTTCCAATGGCGATATCTGCCTCACCTTTTCTTGCTGCAACGGCTGAGGTCACCAGTTCAGGAAGGGATGTTCCCAACGCAACAATAGTAAGACCTACCAATGTCTCACTCATACCTGCAGACATGGCAAGACGCTTTGCACATTCTACTACCAGTTCCCCGCCGGCCATAACACCAACGGCTCCGCCGAGAATATAAAGGGTACAACGTGCATTCCCCATGATTTCCCCTTGCTCATCTTCCATGCTTTTTCTTTCCTTCAATGCATATGACACAGTCCAAACCAGGAAGAACCCAAACAGGATTACCAATAAGATTCCATCCAGACGATTAATTTCCCCAATCTTTTTTCCTGAAACATGAAAGCGGAATATGTTAAACATCTTTCCTGAGAACCACAATGCATCACCTGCAAGAAATACAAGTACTGCCGTAATTCCAACCAGGAACGGAAATTCTCTTTTCATAACGGAAGGTTTTACCGGTATTTTAATCAGGCAGGCGGTCACACCAAGTACCATCAACATATTAAAAAGATTAGATCCTACGACATTACTGTAAGCAATGGCATTGGAATTCTGAAAAGACGCTAATGCACTAACTGCCAACTCCGGCAAGGAAGTTCCAATTGCCACAATCGTTAAGCCAATAACGATGCTTGGCACCTTCAATTTTTTTGCCACTGCCGAACTACCTTCCACGAAGAAGTCCGCACCTTTAACCAATAAAACAAACCCTACTAAAAGCAAGACTATTTCAATTGCTATAAACATTTTCACTCTCCTATTTTAAATTACTTACAAGTTCCACCAATCACAACAATGCCCTATTATTAAGCATCAAAAATCGCCTGACTTAATCAGCCACTTCCTCTCCACGATACATACAAACTAATTGACGGTTTCCATAATCATCCACACAGGTAGAACACATAATCACCTTATCCGAAATCCCCGGTTTCCCGTATCCAAAGGAATAAGAACTTTTTGACGCAACACGGTCAATCCATTCCTTAAAATCTGAATCACTTTCAAATCCGAACTCATAGACGTTTTCGTCCGTATCCTTTGCTGAGAAAGTCGAGAATACATAGTACAGATAATGCTTGTATCCTATATAAACATCAAAGACCTGATGTTTCTTGCAAAACTCTTTGTTTCGGAAATCCATAATATCCTGGAACATAGATCCATCCAACATATTATGTCCATACAAAATACACATTTTTCCATCCAGCCCTGCAGTTCTATAATCAATGAAGATGGAACCGGATCCATTTTTCACCTTATCAACACCGCGCCACAGATAGAAAGTATTATCTGAATGTTCCACAATTGGATACTGAATTCTTGTTCCATCTAATTTAATATATCCTTTTGCCTCATCATTATATTCCAGCATGGCATCATAGTCCCATACCCACTGCTTTTCCGTGGAGTAACTAATCTTTCCGTTTTTGTCCACCTGCTTTACTTCCACATCCTGCACAAACATATTTTCAATATTGGAATACTTTTTCTCATCTTCCTTATAATTCAGATAAGAAATCGTTAGATGATAGGATGCATATATCAATGCGCCGGCAGCTAACCCCAGACACACAAACCGCACTACATTATACATTCGATCTGATAAAATATATTTTCTTTTCGAAGCACCACTCTCAGATTCCAGTGTCACTTCCACCAGGTCAATGACCGGCTCCTGTTCTTCCTGTAAAGCCTCTGTCATTTCAACCCCTTGCTCCGGTTCTGTTTCGTCCGGTACATGGGTCCTCTGTGCAATAACTCTTGTTACGTTATGTTCCTGCTTATTGCGTTTTTTATTTTTCCTACTTTTCTTTCCCATTCTAATTCTCACTTATCATAATCGTGGCAGTTTGCCACACTATAACATAGTATAATGATTTCCCCTAAATTTATCAAGTTTTGTTGTGCAGAGCGGATAAAGAATTCTCCACGGATCAGTAGTTCTAAATAATAAATCAAAAACCCCTCGGCTTTTACACCGAGGGGATATCGCTTCTGTATGACTTACGCCTTGTTTACTGAACCGAATAATTCCATTTTTTCTTTTACTGTAGCCTTGATTGCTTCAGCACCTGGAGCAAGAAGTTTTCTAGGGTCAAATCCCTTTCCTTCTAAGTCTTTTCCAGCTTCTACATATTTTCTTGTAGCTTCCTGGAATGCTAACTGACATTCAGTGTTAACATTAATCTTAGATACTCCAAGGTCGATTGCTTTCTTAATCATATCTTCAGGGATTCCTGTACCACCATGAAGAACTAATGGCATAAGACCTGTCTTCTGCTGAATAGCATCTAATGTTTCGAAGCTAAGTCCTTCCCAGTTTTCTGGGTACTTACCATGAATGTTACCAATACCTGCTGCAAGCATATCAACACCAAGGTCTGCTACTGCCTTACATTCATCAGGATCTGCACATTCACCCTTACCGATAACTCCATCTTCTTCACCACCAATAGAACCAACTTCTGCTTCGATAGATAATCCTAAAGCATGAGCAACGTTTACTAATTCCTGAGTCTTTGCAATATTTTCTTCGATTGGATAATGAGAACCATCAAACATGATTGATGTAAATCCAGCCTTAATACAAGCGTAGCATCCTTCGTATGTACCATGGTCTAAGTGAAGTGCTACAGGAACTGTGATTCCTAATTCTTCATCCATAGCCTTTACCATAGCTGCTACTGTCTTAAATCCTGTCATATACTTTCCAGCGCCTTCAGACACACCTAAGATTACAGGGCTGTTTAATTCCTGTGCTGTTAAAAGAATGGATTTTGTCCATTCAAGGTTGTTAATATTAAACTGACCTACAGCATAGTGTCCTGCTTTTGCCTTGTCTAACATTTCTTTAGCTGATACTAACATAATGTACCTCCATAAAATTTAAAAATTAATCTCAAACATAACTAGTATACCCGATTTTTCAAGGAATGCCAACATTATTTTACTTTTATCTTTTTTGTCTTACTCCATTTTCCATATCTTATCTTCCCAGTGGAGTCAATTGCGTAGGCACGAACTTTAACTTTATAAGTCTTTCCTGACTTGAATTTTGGAATTAAAATTCTTTTTGACTCTGTCTTAGCCGTTTTCTTTCCGGCCTTAACCTGAAAGCCATCATATTTTCCTTTTACCTTGAATTTTAAAGAAATTGCCTTCTTATATTTCTGCTTGGTAGAAGTAATTTTAGCTTTCTTTAGGCGAATCTTTTCCCACTTTGCTTCAACTGTTGTATCTGAATAAAATCTGCTGGAAGCATTTACTTTCCCTTTCGTGGTTGCGTTAATCCATCCACCAAACTTATATTTTGCTCTTTTAACTGTCGGAAGGGATGCCGTCTCACCACTCTGAAGTTTCTGGGTAGAGACAACTGCTCCTAAGTTCTTATAGGTAACTGTGCAAGCCGGAACCTGATTCATATCATTGGATTCAAACTTCGCCGTTCCGTGGTCACATTCTCTCTGATATACACGAACGTAATCTACAAACATTTGTGCAGATTCAAAGCTTTCTTCCGGTCCGATTCCCGGAAGTGTTCCGCCAATCGCACAATTAATAATGAAATAATACTCATCCTCCCGCAGTTCAGAACGATCCTTACTTGTAATATCAAATTTTTTGAATATTTTATTATCTAAAGAAAATTCAATTTTCTCCGGTGTCCAATTCATACCATAAATATGCCACTGCGTCTTATTTTCTAAAGATGTGGATCCCACAAGACAGGTATCCTTTCCCGGACGATTTGATTCATTCTCATAGTGTAAGGCGCTCTGTGCGAATTTTCCTTTATTCCAATTTTCCAGAATATCAATCTCGCCACAATAAGGCCATCCTTTCGGCTGATTCTGACCCAACATCCAAAATGCCGGCCAAAGACCTACTTCATCCGGCAACTTAATTCTTGCTTCAATTTTTCCATATTTTATAGAAACTTTTCCACTGGAGTTAATTCTTCCGGATGTATATTCTGTCTTTCCCTCTCCGTTCTTTTCAGCTCTTGGAGTAATTACAAGCAATCCGTTTTCCACCTTGATATTCTTTTCATCATCTGTGTAATTTTCATATTCACCATTTCCCCATCCCCAGTTTCCATTACCTATATTGTAATTCCAATTTTTCTCGTCCAATGTTGTTCCATCGAACTCATCACTCCACACCAACTTATATTGTGTGGAACCGGCTGCTTTTGCCGGTATTGTCACTGCCAATGTAGCGACAGCCACCATTAGTGTTCCCTTAATTAATTTGTCTAACCCTTTCATTTTTCCTCCTTTAATCATTTCTTTCTTACATACTTCTGTAGTTTTTTCTTTTTTACCTCAACACCTTGCATGCTCTTTATGAAACTTTCAAACTTCGAATAACCATAGTCTTTCACGTTAAAGTTTTCAAACTGGTTATGAACTTCCTGTCCCATTGCTCCGAGATGCATCGGTTCTACATCCACTTTCTTTCGGATAAACTTCTCGATGTCCCGTTTCGAAACCTTCAGATCCGCCTTCGTTACATATGTACTTTTTCCTTCCTTCTTCACTTCAAAGCGATTCATATCTTCCACGAAGGTGGAAAGAGACTTATATCCATAGTTTCGAACATCAAAATCGGAGTATGCCTTGTTCAGTCGACTACCGATTTCTCCTAATCCGGTTTCCTTTCCGGCATTTTCATTCTTACTGATAATGTCTTCAATGTACCCGGTTAATTCCACAATGGACGTAATGTCAGCTTTCTTTGACTTATTCTCATCCTCAGAAGCATCCGCTTCACCCACGCCGGAATTATTATCCTGTAATATTTCTACATTTTTATAAGTAGTACAAGCTGCCTTCAATGCCTTCGAAGCATTTCCCTTTCCCATTCCGATGACTTCCATTCCTGATTCACGCAAACGGTTCACCAATCTGGTAAAATCACTGTCACTGGAAACAATGCAGAAACCTTCGACCTTTCCATCATACAGAATATCCATGGCATCAATCACCAACATAATATCAGATGCATTTTTCGCACTGGAATAACGAGGCTGATGAATCTGTACAATAGCATGCTTTACTGCCACATCATTCCATGGTTTTAAGGAATCATCTGTGAAATTTCCGTACATTCTTTTATATGTTACAGTTCCGTACTCATTGATTTCCTTTAAAATATCTTCGATATAGTGATAACTAGTATTTTCCGCGTCAATCAATAACGCAATTCGTTTATCTGACATAATCCTCTCCTATCGGTCCTTATTGTCGTTCACAATCCTTTTTCATTATAACACAGTTTCCTAAAGCATGGAACGCAGAAAAAGGATACGACCTCTTACGAAATCGTATCCCATCTCTGAAGTTCTTATTTCTTTAGGAACTTGCGATAACTTTTTTCTTTTCCTTTCGGAGCTTCTATCTTCACTTTTTTAGATATTCCTTTGAAAACTCCTTTTCCAACCTTTCCTTTGCTTAATTTTTTCGTCTTAAAGATAATCTTCTTCAGTTTCTTACACTGATAAAATGCCTTACTTCCAATTTGCGAAATATTCTTTCCAATAGTCACTTTTTTCAGTTTTTTTAATTTTATGAAGGCCTCTTTTTCAATCCTTGCGACCTTATATTTCTTTCCAAAGGCTTTCACTGTGGCAGGAATATCTGCCGCCTTGATTTTTTTATTCTTCACACCTACTACTTTTACTGCCTTCTTACTAATTACCTGGTAGGTGATTCCCTTCTTGGTAAACAGGTTCTTATCCTGCCCTTTCTCAACCTCTACCATAAATGGCGAGAATTCCTTTACATCAATGCAAACCTTTCCCTTACGAACTACTGCATCCTGAGTCTGAACAGTTCCATTAGAAAGCAAATGTCTGATTCTAAGTTTATCACCGTTCTCAAATCCTTCCGGTGCCTTAAAACAAACCTTAGAATCTTCTTTGGTCATATCACATTTTCCCTTTACCTTCACCTCGAAGAATCCCTTAACATTGTATCCATTCTGGGAAAGCTGATTAAAGACTCTTCCCGTTTCATCCAGTTCATTTACATTTAACCGGGAAGTTTTATCCATCGTGGAGTTTGATATGAAAGTTCCGGTCTTCCTATTTTCCAATCCCACATAATATGTGGTAGCAGCAAGACTTACCTTTTTATACTCGCCTTCCGGTATAAATCCATTCTGCCTCTTAAAGATTTCCGAGTCTGAATCCACATAGAAAATCTTGTTTCCACAAACGTCACACAAGCTCATTTCGTAAATCTGATGCGTTCCATAAAAGCCCGATCCCACAAGTACACGATATCGCCCTGTTTTCTTGTCATACTCTGAAATGGATGCCGCACCATCACCTGCCATACCGCCATGCCATATGTCACTATTCATTACATTGATTCCACTTTCATCATAGGCTTTGAAAGAAAGATATGTATATTCTCCTGTCGTTAAGTATAATTTTTCAATCTGGAAAGAGGATAAATCCAGTCTCGGTGGTGTTCTGTCATTGGCACCACCTTGCACTTTTATATTAGCCGCTTTCATACTATGTTCAATCGCCTCATTCGGAATGCTATGCGGATATTTTTCATACATAGTCTGGCTTCGATCTGCATAAATGGCTTTATTCCCAAATGCATCCTCCGCAATCAGCACCAACGGCTGATATTCTCCATAAGTGGTGCAGTCCACCTGAAATTCATAGTATCCGGTAGAGGAATTATAAACGCCTCTACTGGTAAGCTGTGCAGATACATAAGCATAATAAATGTAGGTATAGGCAATCGGTGAACTGTCATTAACCTTCACTTTATAATAAACCGTCTGTCCCAACTTTGGTTTCGAATTATCCACAGTCAATGTGTCCCATAAGATATTCGGCTTCGTGGTTTCCGGGCTGTAAGACCCAATGGAAACAGTAAAGTCACCAGCGCTTAAATCCTCATTCTGTGTTTCCGGCCAGATAAAGTTTCTGGCATGGGAATTATAAATATCTGTTATATTTCCATAAACATCCGCCGCGCGTATATTCTGAATCTCATTTAATCCAAAATAATTCGAAGAAACTTCAAATTCCCACTTCCCAGTGCTTTCATTATAAATACCTCCGAAATTTTCCGCGGTAGTTCCCACACCAATGGTCCAAATAGTCGTCGATGCCAGTTTGGACTCATCCGTGATTTTCACGGAAATCGTCGTTGTTTCCTTTAACCCAATCGTCTTTTTACTGACCGTAATCGTGCTGGTATCAATCACCGGTGCCTTCGTATCCGCTGCCTGAATCCGTTCACAAGGGAATAGGACACCACCCACCAATAAAAAAAGTGCTATGGTAAGGAGACACTGTAATGCTTTTTTCATAAAAATACACTCCTTTCTATATTCAATTTTTATACGTATTTTTTCCGTCCAACACGTATGAATCGATACTGATATTTTATCATAAAAAGGAGTGTGTTTCTATCCAATATTCAATAATGTTTTCCTAGTTTTTCCATCGCTGATCAATGAAGTCCAGATACGGTCTTTTCCCAACATCTTGCTGGTTACCCTGATACCAGTCATAAGCTTCTTCTAATCCTTCACGCATTGGAACCACCTGATCCAGCAATGCATCTTGCTTTGTTACATCCAGATAGTACTCGTAATCCGCAAAACAAAAATATTCTCTCTGCCAGATGTCTTCCAGCACCGGAACAGTCTCCAACTTTGTTCCAACAATATCATAGCAAAGTTCTACCCATTCCTTCACGGTAATAGCTTCCTTATTTCCTACATTGAAAATGTGCTGCTCCGGTTTCTTTTCCAAAATCATTTCCATCAAACGAGCCAAATCCTTTGCATGGAAAAACTGCAGTTTCATTTCTCCATTCTTTGGAAGATAAAACGGCCTCTTCTGCATGGCACAATCAAAGATGAATGCTTCTCTGTACACGTTATTATATTTTCCATATAAATATGGCGGACGTAAAATGTACGCACCCGGCACCCTGCTTTGCAGTTCCTGCTCTGCTTCAATCTTATTCGTTCCATATGGTCCCCAAAACCGATTTTCTCCCACCGGTTCTTCTTCCGCAAACGGCTGTTTTCCGGTTTCCGGATACACCGCACTGGAACTAACCATAATATAATCATCAAAAGAATCCAGTCCATCCAACAGATCCGAAATATCCTGCTTCGTATATGCTGTCACATCCAATACCGCATCAAAATGCATTCCCTTTAGGGCATCCCCTAAATCATTTCTGTCTGCACGAATTAGTTTTGCATTTTTTATCTGTGTCTTTGTGTCTCTGTTTAATACGTAAACATCGTAGTCACTTGCGGCAAAATATTCTGCCACGGTCTTACTGACAAATACGGTTCCTCCGGTTACTAGAATCTTTTTCATAATGTCCTCCTTAGGGTGCGGTTAGAAGTGGCTACAACGATAAGCACTTCTTGAGTCGTTTTGTTTCGAGTTATTATGCCATTATATTTCCCATATAGATGTTTAATTTTATGCAATCTGATTATCCGAACACAATTTGTTAAGTTTTGTACCCGCGCTCTTTTTATAGTTGCAAAATCCCAACTTGAATTATATAATGAACTTAACAAGAGAACCGAAAGCTAGGTATCGGCCAGCTTCTGGTGTTTGATAATTGTTAAAAGTAACGCCTACCTTTACCAGAGAGAGGGCGTTACTTTTTTGCGTTAAATTTGATGATTGTTAACACGAGAGTAATAACGTAACAAAGCATAATTACAAAATCAAAAAGATTATCATATGTAACCATTGGCATCGGCTCCTTTCGTAAAACTCAGAAGCTAGCCAACCGCCCCTTCGGTTCCCCTAGTAAGTTCATTAGATATTTAAACTTAAAGACCTTGTTGATCCATTTATCTGCTTCGTTTTTTTGACGAGTCTTTATCCTAGTGGTTCCAGAAGGTTGTCCTTGCTTTTAACAACTCTTTTATTTTCTTTTATAAAACCGTCATTTTCTCTTTAGTTA
Organism: uncultured Lachnospiraceae bacterium; assembly: GCA_902766735.1. Lineage (GTDB taxonomy): Bacteria > Bacillota > Clostridia > Lachnospirales > Lachnospiraceae > Eubacterium_G. The sequence goes on along the minus strand of CACXEU010000099.1, from coordinate 1,302 downwards.
AATTTGCTCTTATTCCTTTCTTTACATCAGATTACACTACTCTCAAACCACCCAGCTTGTAGTATCTCTTATCTTTCCGTTTGACTACCATATGAAATTACACTACTCTCAAACACACGCAGCCGAAATTTGATTGTACCGGAAGTTTGACTACCATATGAAATTACACTACTCTCAAACAGAGCCTGCATTCTCGCAAGCAGAACTAAAGTTTGACTACCATATGAAATTACACTACTCTCAAACGGATTAATTAGTAGCCTTGAAAGGAGCTGTGTTTGACTACCATATGAAATTACACTACTCTCAAACATATCATTCATAGATTGATTCATCATCCATGTTTGACTACCATATGAAATTACACTACTCTCAAACTAAAGAAGTATCAACAACAGGGTTTTGATGGTTTGACTACCATATGAAATTACACTACTCTCAAACAGCACGACAGAGGTTTATGTATATCTGTTAGTTTGACTACCATATGAAATTACACTACTCTCAAACGAACCTAATCTCCGGAACATAAATATTCGTGTTTGACTACCATATGAAATTACACTACTCTCAAACGATTGGGAATATGTAGATGTTGAAGAATACGTTTGACTACCATATGAAATTACACTACTCTCAAACATATCTACTGCTCGTTGAGTAAAACCTCTTGTTTGACTACCATATGAAATTACACTACTCTCAAACTCTGTTCGTTGTTTCTAATTGTATAATCTAGTTTGACTACCATATGAAATTACACTACTCTCAAACCATTTGCATCATTCATCATTCCTAATACTAGTTTGACTACCATATGAAATTACACTACTCTCAAACAAAGAGTTCTACGACATCGACTGCGTTCTTGTTTGACTACCATATGAAATTACACTACTCTCAAACCAGATTGGCCACTATAACGGATTGTTTATTGTTTGACTACCATATGAAATTACACTACTCTCAAACTCGATAGTAGCCAATTACATACAAGAAATGGTTTGACTACCATATGAAATTACACTACTCTCAAACAACTATTGGATATTTGAGGACGCTGAATAGTTTGACTACCATATGAAATTACACTACTCTCAAACTCAATGGGCGTTCCTTTGGGGGCGTCTCTGGTTTGACTACCATATGAAATTACACTACTCTCAAACCCACCTCTACCATGTGACCGTTTATATTTAGTTTGACTACCATATGAAATTACACTACTCTCAAACAAGATTATCAGAAAAACGGCGGAAAATGCTGTTTGACTACCATATGAAATTACACTACTCTCAAACT